>NZ_JBHOQJ010000215.1:0-2937 GCF_042408365.1 Thermoflexus sp. | reverse complement strand
ATAACGATGGTCCGGTGACCATCTGGTTGGAGCGCTCCGCTTAAGCGGATGACCCCGCCCTCCGGATCTCCCTCCCCATGGCCCTTCAGGCCGTCGAGAGGGGAGATCAAAACCGTTTGGGGGTGGGCCGGGCGCCAAAGGCGCCCGGCCCACCCCCAAACGGTTTTGATCTCCCCTCTCGACGGCCTGAAGGGCCATGGGGAGGGAGATCCGGAGGGCGGGGTCATCCGCTTAAGCGGAGCGCTCCAACCAGATGGTCACCGGACCATCGTTATGGATCTCCACCAGCATATGGGCCCCGAAAACCCCCATCTGGACCGGGATGCCCTCGGCGCGGAGGGTTTCGGCAAAGCGTTCGATCAAGGGACGAGCATGCTCGGGCGGGGCAGCATGGATGAAACTGGGGCGTCGCCCCTCATAAGGATCCGCGTATAGGGTGAATTGGGAGACCACCAGCGCCTCCCCCCCGATTTCCTTCAACGAGCGATTCATTTTCCCAGCCTCGTCCTCGAAGATCCGCATGTGGGCTACCTTCCTGGCCAGCCAGTCCGCTTCTGCCGGCGTGTCCGTATGGGTGACCCCCACCAGCAACACCACCCCGGGTCCAATACGGGCTACGGTTTCGCCTCCCACATGCACTGCCCCCTGGCGAACGCGCTGGACCAGGACACGCATTGCATTCTCCCCCAACAGGATTGTCTTAAGGTAGGCGTTACGCGGTTGATTTTCTCCTAAGGGCTTTGGGGGCGGAGCCGCGCGCCTTCGACCGTGGCCCTACCCCCAGAATATTTTGGTGGGGCCGTTCCATCTCTTCCCGTGAGCTCCGGATCGCGTAACTCCTACCAGGCATGATATGTGAGCAGCCTCCTAATGGCGTCCGAACGGAAAGGCCCCCACGCTGGCCAAAGCGATCAGGATCAGGATCAGCGAGAAGCCGTAGGCGACCAACATCCCGCGGGCACGGATCGGGTTTTCCCGCTCCCGAAAGGCCGTGGCTGCATGCGCGGCCCCGGCCGCCAGTAGGCCCCAGATCGGGTGGATCACCTGAACGGAAGTGAGCGGCTCACCGCTGAGCCGCTGGGCCAGCCAGAGCAGGATCCCAAGGGTGACCTGAACATCCAGAAGCATCGGGTAGAAGCGAACGGCGCGCTCCAACTCGGTGGAGAGTTGGCCTCCCCGATAGGCCCGGATCAGCCCATAGAGGGCCCCGATGGCTCCCAGGAGAACGACCCAACGCCACACGCTATGAAGGATCAGCAGCACACCCATAAATACCCTCCGCGACCGTGATGGTGTGATCGATGGCCGCAAAGAGGTCCGAACACACGGCCCGAGCGCTTTGCCCGTTTTGAATTTTGGGGTTTTCAGGGATTGGGCCAAAGACCAAGCACGGGCGCTGAAGCGCCCTACTCCAAATAGCCCCCGGCCCCCAAAGAATCTCTGCTCTCCCCTTCCCGTAGCCCAAAGGACTGCGGGAAGAGGAAGGGAAGATGGACGAAGCCCTATCACAGCTCTAATCCCTCCCCATTGGGGGTGGGGAATCGAGACATTTTTGGGAAGAGGCAGGCCGCCCGCAGCAACCTGCCTACTTCCTGGAAAAAAATAACGTGATGACACCCTATAATATTAGTGGAGCCCCTGTAGGAGGAGGAGATATGCGTTCTTATCCCTTCGCCCGGCTTCTGATCGGGTTGTCCATGTTGGTTCTTGCGTGTGCCCGTCCGCCTTCGCCGACTCCGTCCCCCACCCCGCCGACCGCTCCCCTTCGACCGACGCCGACCATTCGGCCGGATCTTCCGCTCCCCCCCGACGCATTCAACCTCGATGTGACCGCAGCCCGCATCGCCTTTGATACACGGTTGAGCGTTCAAGAGCTGGTGGAATTCTATAGCACTCGAATGCGTGAGCAGGGCTGGCAAGTGCTGGGAGCCCCGGCGCAATATGGACAAGTGGGCAACTTGCTCTTCCAGAAAGAGGGGATTGTGGTCAACATCCAGTATCAGCATAACGATCTGACCCAGACCACTTCCGTGCAGATCACCCTACCGTGAAGGAACCGGGCCTCATCCGAGGGGCGCGGGGTGCGTCGCAGGCACACCCAAAGATCATTCCCCTCTGGCGCCCCAGACAAACGAGGTGGGGGAAGGGTAATGATCCACCCTTCCCCCACCTCGTTGGCCTGCCCCGTAAGCGGGTCACATGACCTCAACAGTCATCTCCTCATGGACGATCTCCGCGAAGCGGTCTAGGTCGAGAATGTTCAGACGCATTTGTTCTGGGCCGTCTCCTTCCTCTGGGGGCTCCAGGACGATATCGGCCACATCCTCTAGCAGCGCCCGCTTGGTGGCGATGCCCAGGCGTCCGCGCAATTGCTCCGGCGTGAGCTCCGGATAATAGGCGGCCAAGGTATCGAAGTCGATGGCCGCCGCCGCAAGGTCCTCCAGGAAAAGCTGCTTGGCGAGAATGTCTGCTGCGTAGCGCTCCAGCGGGTTGCTCCGCCGGCGCCCTCGTCGCCCTTTCTGGAAAGATTCTTCCGCCATCGTTATTTTCCCCTCGGGGGATCCTCCTCCCGAGTATACGCAATCTGTGAGCATTCGACAAATTGTTTGGTTATCCCCTCCGTTATCCCGAGGGGCTTAGGAGCGGCGAGGCTGCCTTCAGTCATCCCACCGCTCTGAGAAATTCTTCCCGTCTTCCTTTCCCGCGCGACTTCACCGCACGGGGAAGGAAGAAGAACAGTTTTCTGTGAGGCGCGGCCCGCGCGTCACAGAAATTTCATGAGTTAAAAGATCATCTTTGCGGATTAGGATAACTACTGCGTCTTGAGGATATGGGATGGTGCAGGCCAACGGCCCCACCTCCTAGATCCACCTTCCCCATGGCCCTAAAGGCCGTGGGGAAGGTGGATCAAAAGCATTTTAGGGGCGAGCCGGGTGC
>NZ_JBHOQJ010000214.1:0-11574 GCF_042408365.1 Thermoflexus sp. | reverse complement strand
CCTTCGGCGCCCGGCTCGCCCCCCAAATATCTTTGATCGGTGGGGCCACCGGCCCGCCCCACACACCAAGCAACTTTCAACCCAAAACCCTACACGGCCAGCGCGGCGATCTCCGCCACGTCCATCACCCGCACCCCCTGGATCCCCAGGCCCTTCAGGCTATCCTCCAAACAGGCCATACAGAAGGGACATGCGGTGGCGATCACTTGGGCGCCGGTCTCCAGCGCCTCCTGAACCCGGAGATCGGCGAAGCGCTCCCCCGCCCGGGTCTCCAGCCACATCCGCCCGCCCCCACCCCCACAGCAGAGGGCATCCGGCCCGAAGTGCGCCATCTCCACCCGCTGCAGGCCGGGGATGGCATCCAGGACCCGCCGCGGCGCTTCGTATTCCCCACCCCGCCGGCCCAGATAGCATGGGTCGTGATAGGTGACCCGAAGCTGGACCTCGCGGGAGAGCCGCAGGCGGCCTTCCTCCACCAAGCGGGCCAGATACTGCGTGTAGTGATAGGGGCGGAACTCCGCCTGGAAGCGCGGATAATGGTTCCGGAACACCTCGTAGCAATGCGGCGAGGTGGTGATCAGCTCCCGCACCCCCGCGTCTGCGAAGCGCTTCGCGTTGTCCTGGGCGATCTCATAGAAATACGGGCGATGGCCGAGGCTTTTCACCGCCTCCCCACAACACGGCTCATCGTCGCCCAACGTCCCGAACCGGACGCCGGCGGCGCGCAGGAGCTGCACGATGGCCCGGGCGACCTTTTGAGCCCGTCGATCATATGAGGAGGTGCAGCCGACATAGTAGAGGATCTCATGCTGCTCCGGATCGAAACGGGGGACCTCCAGATCCCGGGCCCACCGGCTGCGTTGGGAGGGCGGCTGGAACCACGGGTTGTTGTTCCAATAGACGGACCAGAGGACTGAGGGGAGGCCCCGGGGAACCCGGCGCTGCTCCCAAGCGTATTCCCGAAGGGTCTGGAAGACCTCGGAGACGGGGACACCCCGGGGGCAAAGCGCTTCGCACTGGGCACAGGCCGCGCACAGCCAGAGGCTTTCATCGCCGTCCAGGAGGCCCACCTGAGCCCGACGCATCAGGCTCCGCACGGAGAACGGCTCATGGCGCACAAGACCCCACGGGCAGGTCGCCGTGCAGACCCCACATTGGTAGCAGAGGGCCATCGCCCCCTGCGTGTCCTGGAACAAGCGCTCCCACAGGGTTTCGTCAGGGGTCAGGACGGTCGGCGCTTGCATTACTCCCCTCCTGCAGTCTCCGCAGGCTGGGCGGCCCGCTCCGGGGCGGGGACCGCCTCCCCACGCAGTTTGCGGACGTAGCGGCGAACCACCTCGTCCATCTCTTTCAGCTTCTCAGCGAACTCCTTGCCCTCTGCCGCCGAGATCCAGCGCAGCTGCAGCCGCTCGGGCTCGATCCCCATCCGGGTGAACTTCCGCTGCCAGTATTGGAACCGCTTCCAGGTCTGCCGGTTGGCGTAGTTGTAATGGCAATCCGAGCCGGTCTCCGTCAACCGGCAACCGGTGATCAGGACGGCGCCAGCCCCTTTCTCAAAGGCACGGGCGATGAAATCCTCCTCGAACCGCCCGGAACACATCGTCCGGATGATCCGCGAGGAAGGCGGATATTGCCGCTTCTCGATCCCAGCCAGGTCGGCCCCCGCGTAGGAGCACCAGTTGCAGGTGAAGACGATGCATTTCTCTTCGGGCCGCTCGGCCAAGGCGGCGTCGATTTGGGCCAGGATCTGCTCCTTAGTGAAGAAGGGCATAGTGATCGCATCCGTCGGGCACTCCGCGGCGCAGGTCCCGCAGCCCATGCAGGCGGCCTCCAGGATGCGCACCTTCCCGACCTTCACCGGCCCCGTCGGCTCGATGGCGTTGAACGGGCAGACCTTCACACAGCGCATGCACCCGATGCATTTCTCCAGATCCACCTGGGCGGTCAACGGCTCTTTCTCGATCACCCCTCGGGCGAGCAAAGCGCCGGCCTTGGCCGCCGCCGCCAGGCCTTGCGCGATCGCCTCCCGGACATCCTTGGCGCCCTGGGCGGTGCCCGCCAGGTAAATGCCCTGAGTCGCGGTCTCCGCAGGCCCCAGTTTGGGGTGCAGCTCCATGAGGAAGCCATCCTCGCTGCGGGAGAGCCGGAGTTGCTCCACCAGGCCGTCGGCCGCCGGGCGCAGGCCGACCACGAGCACCAGGAGGTCCGTCGGAAGGCGCAGGTGGGTCTGCAACAGGTGGTCGTAGAAGATCACGTGGCCATCTTCGAGGGTGATGGCTTCCTGGGGCGGCCGATCCGGATCATAACGGAAGAACTGAACGCCTTCCCGCATCGCCTGCTCGTAAAGCTCCTCGGCCTGGCGGCTGTAGGTGCGGATGTCCCGATAGAGCACCCGCACTTTCTTGCCCATCTGTCGCAGGCGCAGGGCTTGGCCGATCATCGAGGTGCAGCAGTAGCGGGAACACCCCATGTTCCCTTGGCGGGAGCCTACGCAGCTCACAAAGGTGATCCGCTCCGCTTCAACCGCTCCCCGCCGGAGCATTTCCTCCAGTTCGAGATTTGTGATGACCTGTGGATGAGACCCATAACCGAACTCGGTGGGCTGATAGGGCTCCGCCCCGGTGGCGATGACGATGGCCCCCACCTGCAAGGTGGTGCCGTCGCTGAGGCGCGCGTGGAAATTCCCCACCACCCCACCGATGGTCTCGATCTGCTTGCCCAGATGCACCCGGACCCCGCTCTGCAGCAGCTCGCGCTTCTTTGCCTCCACCAGATCGCGGGCCTTCAGGCCGGAGGGCGAGAGCTCATCCAACCGGTTCAGCAGCCCGCCCAGCTCGCCGCTTCGCTCCACCAAGTGGGTCTCAAACCCCTGGCGGGCCAGGGCGACCGCCGCCGTCATCCCGGCGATCCCGCCGCCGATCACCAGCGCCCGCTGGGTCAGGGGGAGGTGCGAGGGCTCTCCGGGCGTCAGACGCCGGGCCTTCTCCACCGCCATCCAGACCATGTCCATCGCCTTGACGGTGGCCGCCTCTTTATCCGCCTTATGCACCCACGAGTCCAAGTTGCGGATGTTGGCCATCTCCAGCAGATAGGGGTTCAGGCCCGCCCGCTCCAGCACCCCGCGGAAGATCGCCTCGTGCGTACGGGGCGAGCACGCGGCCACCACCACCCGGTTGATCCGCTCCCGGCGAATGGCCTCCTCGATCTCCTTTTGGGTGTTCCCCGCACAGGAGAACATCTGATGGGTGGCATAGACGACGTCAGGGAGCGTTCGAGCGAAGGCCACCACCCGCTCCACATCCACCACGCCGGCGATGTTGCTGCCGCAATGGCAGACGAACACACCCACCCGCGGGCTCTCGATATCCTGGATGGGCTCGACCTTCAAGGGTTCCGGCCAATGGCGACGGGTCAAATGCCCCAGGGCCAGGGCCGCCGCGCCGCTGCCCTCCGAGACGCTGTCGGGGATGTCCTTAGGGCCGGTCGCGCACCCCGCCGCGTAAATCCCCGGCCGCGTGGTCCGCACCAGGCCGCCCTCGGCCTCCAACGCCCGGATGAAGCCATCCTCATCCAACTCGATCCCCAAACGCTGAGCGAGATCCGCCAGGCCGTCCGGTGGGGAGACCGCGGTGGCCAGGACGACCATATCGTAGTCTTCGGAAACGCGAACACCGCGCTCCGTGTCCTCATAAACCACCCGGATCCGCCCGTCCCCGTTGGGCCTGATACGGGCAGGTCGACCTCGAACGAACCGCGCGCCCGCCTCTCGGGTCCGGGCCCAGAAGCCGTCGAACCCCTTCCCATAGGCGCGGATGTCCATATAAAGGACGGTCACATGGGGGATGCCGTGGTCGATGGCTTGGTAGGCGTGCTTGATGGAATACATGCAGCAGATGCGAGAGCAATGGCGGAAGAACCGACGGTCGCGGGACCCCACGCACAGGACGAACAAGATATCGTGCGGGTGCTCGCCGTTCGAGGGCCGCACGATCTCGCCCCCTGTCGGTCCGGCGGAGGTGAGCAGACGCTCGAACTCCAGGGCGGTCAGGATGTCCGGATGCGTCCCGTAGCCGAACTCCCGCAGCAGCCGCGGGTCGATGGTTTCGTAGCCCACCGCTACGATGATGGCCCCCACATGGCGGACCAGGCGTCGCTCCCGGGGCATGAGGAAATCGATGGCCTTAGGCTGACAGGCCTGAACGCAGCGATGGCACGGGAGGTAGTGCGGCGGGTCATTCAAACAGCGTTCGATGTCGATGACATAGGCCCCGGGCACCGACTGGGGGATCGGCGTGTAGATGGCCTTGCGGGCCGCCATCCCGGCGTCGAACTCGTTGGGAAGGACCACGGGACAGACGTTCACGCATTCCCCACAACGGGTGCACTGATCGGTCACAAAGCGGGCCCTCTGGCGGATGGTCACCTGGAAATCCCCGGCATGGCCGTCCACCCGTTCCACCTCCGCGAGGGTGAGGACCTCGATGTTCGGGTGGAGGCCGACCTCCGACATCTTGGGCGCCTCGATGCAGATCGAGCAATCCAGCGTCGGGAAGTTTTTATCCAAGATGGCCATCTTCCCGCCGATGGTGGGCTCCCGTTCCACCAACACCACCCGCGCGCCGGCGTTGGCCAGATCGAGCGCCGCCTGAATCCCAGCGATCCCTCCGCCGATGACGAGGACCGAATCGCTCATCGCACCGACTCCCTCACGCGATATTCATAGCCTGTCGCGAAGGCCTTCAGGTTGAGCGGAACCAGTCGGGAGGGCAGCGTCGTCTCGATCGCTTTCTCCATGGACTCCCGCTTCACCAGCCCGGAGACCGCCGTCAGGAACCCCAGGACCACCATATTGGCGACGATGCGCCGTCCCAACGCCTCGGCCAGGCGGGTGGCCGGGATCCGGAGCGGCCGGTCCTCCGGCCACGGCTGGACCAGATCCTCCTCGATGATGACCAGGGCATCCGGCTTCGCCGTCGAGCGAAACCGAGTGTACGCCTCCTGGGAGAGGAGAACGAGGATGTCCGGCTCGATGACGAAGGGGTAGTCGATGATCTCATCGGAGACCACCACATTCGAGCTGGAGGAGCCCCCCCGGGCCTCTGGGCCGTACGATTGGGTCATCACCGCCTCCAGGCCTTCGTAAACGGCGAAGGCCTTGCCCAGGATGTAGCCTGCCAGCACCACCCCCTGTCCCCCAAAGCCCGCGATCCGAATCTCCTTCCGCATACCGCCCTCCATCGAAGAGCTTCCGACAAGCGTCCAGCAACTACCGTAAAGCCCCCGCTTCGGCTCTGGAGGGCGCGCCTACGGCTTCAACCGCACCGGCTGGAACACCTCCCGCTCCCGATCCACGAACCGCCCCACGTAGATCGGGCGCTCCTCCCGCAGGTCCACCTCCAGCGCCTCCCATGGGACCTCATCCGGCACCCGGTAGACCAGCTGGCTGCGGCGGCGGTAGATCCGCATCTCTTCCACCCCATCCTCGATCTCGTTCGGCCGGCCGAAGCCCACCGGGCACGGAGCCAACACCTCGATGAAGGTAAACCCGGGCTTTCGGAAAGAATACAGGATATCTTCCTTGATCTGCCGGACGTGAAGGGCCGTCCATCGAGAGACGAAGACTGCCCCCGCGGCGGCCATAAGATATGGGAGGTTGAACGGATGCTCCGGATTCCCATAGGGCGTGGTGGTGGTCTTCGCGCCGATCGGTGTGGTGGGGCCGACCTGCCCCCCGGTCATGCCGTAATTGAAGTTGTTGATGCAGATCACCTTGATATCCACATTGCGTCGCGCCGCATGGATCAGGTGGTTGCCCCCGATCGCTGCCAGATCCCCATCGCCGCTGAAAACGGTCACCATCAGCTCAGGCTTCACCAGCTTCAGACCGATCGCGAAAGGAATCGGACGGCCATGGGTCGCGTGGTAGGAGTCCAGGTTCATATAGCCCGGCACCCGGGCCGTGCAGCCGATGCCGGAGACCACCACATGGCGCTCCACGGGGATGCCGGATTCCAGGATGGCCTGGGCGTAACAGCGCATCACGATCCCGATGCCACACCCCGGACACCAGATATGCGGCATTCGGTCCCGACGGATCAGATCATCCAACGGATGCTTCTCGGCCACCACCGCGTGGGCCATGGAACGCCACCTCCCGAATGGCCTGGAGGATCGGATCGGGCGGGATCATCGCCCCGCCGGCGTGAAAGACCCCTTTCACCGGCTGGGAGACATAGCGCTCGACCTCACAGATCATCTGCCCCAGGTTCATCTCGGCGACGATGAAGATCTCGGCCTGCCGGGCCAACTCCCGCACCACATCGGCGGGGAACGGCCACAGGGAGATCAGCCGCAGCAACCCAGCCGGGATCCCCATGCGGCGGGCGTCGGCCACGGCCCGGCGGGCCGAACGGGCGGTGCATCCATAAGAGATCACCACAATCTTCGCGTCGTCCAAGGCATACGTGTCGTAGCGGATCATCTGCGAAGCGTTCCGTCGTACTTTCTCCACCAGACGGGTGACCAGGCGATGATGGGCCTCCGCGGACATATCCGGGTAGCCCCGCTCATCGTGGGTCAAGCCCGTGAAATGAACCCGATAGCCCTCCCCTGCATGCACCATCGGAGGGACGAGATCTTCATCCTCCGCCAGGAAAGGTTTGAAACCATCGCCAGCCGGATAGCGAGGACGCTTGCGCTCCCAGCGGGGGATTTGATCCTCCGGAGGGATCACCACGCGCTCCACCATATGGCCGACCACCTCATCGGCCATCACCATGACCGGGATACGGAAGCGGTCGGCCACGTTGAAGGCCAGCACGGTGAGATCGAACATCTCCTGAGGAGACCAAGGGGCGTAAGCGGCGATCTCATAGTCCCCGTGAGAGCCCCAGCGGGCCTGCATGACGTCCGCCTGACCGGGGAGCGTCGGGAGGCCGGTGGAGGGGGAACCTCGCTGGACGTCCACGATCACACATGGGATCTCCATCATCGCTGCCAGCCCCACGCTTTCCATCATCAGGCTGAAACCAGGGCCGGAGGTCGCGGTCATCGCCCGGGCACCCGCCGCCGAGGCCCCGATCACAGCGACGATGCTGGCGATCTCGTCTTCCATCTGAATGAACACCCCGCCCACCTCCGGCATGCGCTGAGCCAGCCGCTCGGCGATCTCGGTGGAAGGAGTGATGGGATACCCGGCGAAGAACCGGCAACCCGCTGCGATGGCCCCTTCCGCGCATGCGTGGTCACCGTGCATGAAGTGAACGCCCGTTAACACCCCCCGACCCTTCATGCGGAGTCCACCTCAATCGTGAAGATCGCGAACTCGGGGCAGACCATCATGCAGAACTCGCAGTGGACGCAGGCGTTCTCCTTCCCGGGGGCGATCTCCGGATAGTGATAGCCTCGCGCGTTCATGGCCTGGGACATACGGAGGACCTGCTGGGGACAAAATTCCACACACATCTGGCAGCCCTTGCAACGATCCGGGATGAGAAACACCTGGCCCCGCGGGATCCGAACCTGGGTTAGGTTCACCGGCTGCCGAGCATAGACCCGCATACGTTGCCCCCAACAATGAGGTCGCAGGGCGGCTTCCGGCTACAATGAGGCTCAATGGGGGCGGCGAAGACCTTCAACGCGATCCGCCCGATGCTCCATCAGGAGAGCCAAGGAGGAACGATCCACCATCAGGACTCATTCCCCCAGGCAGTCCGAGACAAGGTCCTGAGGCCTCCCTTCTTCTAACGTCGGCCCTTCAGCCAGGGAAAGAGTCCCATTTCAATCTCCACCTTAAAAAAATGACCATCCTGATTGTAGTAATTTTTATCAGCGAATTGGTGTGATGTCTGTCACAAAAGGAAGAGTCGCGGCAATGAAACCGCCGTAACAAATTGTCGAAGTGTGTTAGGGAATCTTTGGGGATTATTTGATCCCCTCGCCCCAGCAGTTCCCCTGGCGGGCTGGGGGCCACCCATCTTCTCAACGGCATACCCAAAAACAAATCTGGAGGAAGCACGAGTGGTTTCGGTGGGGTGCGACCACGGGATCGGATAAGGGCACCCAGGGCAGGTCCAAGACCTGCCCCGACGTCGGATCGGAGAGACCGCACCGGGATCGCGTAGAGGCATCCCTTGTGGGTGCCCACGGGGGTCGTTGTCACCTGCACCCTTCCGGGAGGCTCCCTGCGGCTTTACAGAAATGTGGGAAGTGTGGGCTCACCCTAAGAGCAATCGCACGGTGAGGATCTCCTTCGGCCGGACTGACACCGCCAGTTGGGATCCCTGGGGGGCGATGGGTTCCTGAGGAACTTCCATAAGGTCTGCCCGCCAAGCCTCCCGGATCGGCCGCCAGAACGTCAGGCGGACCTCGATCGGCTGCCCCGAGGCGTTATAGCCGCGCACGATCAGCCCCTCCCCGTCCTCGGGCGCCTTGACCGCCGTCAGCACGAAAGCGGCCGGCTCCACCCGAATGAACGGCCGCTCCGAAAGCTCCCCCGCCCCAGCGATCGCCAACGGAGGGGCCAGGAACCGGTAGGCCTCTCGGAGGGCCTCCCAACGATCGATGAAAGGGATCAGGCTGTAGCGGAAGGCCCAGCGCCCGATCATCTGGGCCGATGGGGTGAGGAGCGGCGGTCCAGCGTGCCCGCGCCGGGCCCGGAGATCGCCCCGCGATAGCCAGCCCACCCCTCGGAACAACGTCAAAGCCAGCTCCACCCAGCCACCCGCATCCCGGCGCGCCTCGATCTCCGGGAGGCCCTGATTGGCCACCAGGAACCCACCTGTATCATCCTCCACAAAGGCGAAAGCTTGCTGCGGATAAGTCGGGCTGGGCTGCTCCACCCACGTCTCATCCGGCACCACCCCCAGGCCCACTGGACGGGTGACCAGGTCGAAGGCGCTCTCTGTCACCCAGGTCCCCGCTCGGATCCCGGTGGGGAAGACCGCCCGCAGGCGATGATCGGCCGCTCGATTCTCCACGATGGTTTCGATATCCACCCGCGGAACTCCTGGCCGGAGCCAGGCCCGCATGAGGACCGGCATGGGAACGGTTTCCGCCGAACGCCCCCGACGGTCCGGGCGCAGCCCGGCGGGGATTTCATAGCGCAGCTCGATCTCTAGACACTGACCCCGCGGCCCTTCCTCCCACGCCCGCACCCGCGGCGGTTCCGCCGGCCGATCGATCCGCCTGTCCTCTGGTAGCGGCTCATAATTGTACACATCCCCCGCGTCGCCCTCATCCTCGAGCCGGTTCAGGCCCGCCCACCGCCGGCCGGTCCGGCGATCTTCCAGCAGGAACGCCCCGGTGTCCGGATCGACCGCGAGACGGAAGCAGTCGTTCTCCACGACCGACTGCTCCAGTGCCCGCCGCCGAATCCGGAGGGGCTCGCCGGGCCGGATTTGAAGCCGATAAGCGTGAAACCCTATCCCCGGGATCCCCGGGTTCTCGAAAACCCATCGAGAGACCCCACCCATAACGGCCGACACCGTCCACGGGGTGGAGATGGTCGGTTGCTGCTCCTGCAGCCGACGGCCAAGCTGGGAGATGGCGGAGATCATCCCGTGATCTATATCCGCGGAGGCGTCCGCCCACTCCGCCCAGATCCGTCCCCCCTCCAGATCGGCCCACACCCGCTTCGCAGCGTATCGGCCGACGTGGGCCCATTGCACGCGGCTTAAAAACGAAGGCCACTCCGCCGGGCTCACGATCCATTGTTCCCGGTCGCCGGTTCCAGGTTCGATTTCGAACAAAGGAACCTCCTGCCCGTTCTCATCGAGCAGATGATAAGTTAACCCGGGCGGGAGGGCGGGGAGCTCCACCTCGATTGGATCTCGGTCCAGCCCAGGGGTCGGCGTGTAAATCGAGAGGGTTTGATCCAGCGAGGCGGGATCCGAGGCCAACCACCCGCGGGGAGCCTCCACGGCCTTCGGGCGGAGGAGGCGCTTCATCGCCTCCCGGCTCACCAAGCGGGCGATCTGTTCGGCGTGATCGAAGCGCGGCTTCATGTCCTCGTGCGCCTCATCCACCCCCGTTCCACAGATCGAATCGTGGAAATGATTCTGGAGGAGCAGCCGCCATGCCTCCAGGAGGAAGGGACGCCGGTCCAGCCCGCAGACTGTGTAAGCGAAGGCCATCAGAGGCTCCGCGTAGCGTTCCAGCTGGATCTGAACCGCCGCGTTGCGCTGCTTGATCCACATCCGGGTGGAAAGAACGCCGGGCAGGACCGGATGGCGCCTGCTGGAGCGCAGCTCCCCCCGAACCACCAGCAGGCGCTTCAGGTTCTCGCCCAGGGCGGAACGGACCGCGTTCACATAATCCTCCAGGGAAGCGTGGCGCAGGCGGAGATCCGGGAGGTTCATCTGGGCGTCCCGGAGCCGCTCCGTGAGTTGAGGATGGGGGAACAGATGATCGGTCCCATTCATCAGCAAAACCAGGGGAACTGGCGTGTGCGGCGCCAGCGAGAGGGCCTGGGTCTTCAAATAGATCGCCAAGGCCTCGGGGTCCTCCGGGATCCAGGCGGCGTTGCCGTAGCCATCGCGTAGATACACAGTGAGCACACGCGTGGCATCCGGCGCCTCCCACCAAAGCAGCGTCGACTGATCGTCGAGGCCGCGTTGGAGGACCGCGGCCTCGATCCCGAACCCCCGCAGGATCTGCGGCAGCTGCCCGACATGGCCGAAGGGATCCGGCGTGTAACCGATGGGCATCCAGCGGCCGAAGCGGCGGGCGACCCGGATCCCGAGCAGGAGATTGCGGATGAGGGCCTCGCCGCTCACCAGAAATTCGTCCGGCAAGACATACCACGGGCCGATCCACAGCCGCCCCGCCTCCACCGCCCGCCGGATCCGCGGCTCCAGATCCGGACGGATCGCCAGCACATCCTCCAGGATCACCGATTGGCCGTCCAACAGGAACCCCGCGAACGCCGGGTCTCGTTCGATGGTCCCAAGGACCTGCTCCACCAGCTCCACCAAACGATAGCGGAAACCCTGGAAAGGGCGATACCACTCGCGATCCCAATGGGTGTGGGTAACGATGAAGGCCTCCAGGTTCATCCCTCCCTCCGGTTTGAAGGGGATTACAGATGATGGGTCCGCGTCTTTCCTTGGGTGCCCGGGCGCCCATTTTGTTTGCGGGAGCACCGGTCATGAGCCTCTGGTTCCCCTGGCGCCCGATGGCAGAGATAGGCTTCCACGCGCCATCCGGCGGGCAAGAAGCTCGTTCTTCGCCTGACGCCGATAACGGGCACCGATGTTCTTTAACAAATTCATCCGGATGTAACTATTCAGCCATTCCCACCCAATGTCAATACGGATATAGGTGGTTTCCTCCTGGGGGCTTTTGGGGGCCGAACCGGGCGCCGAAGGCGCCGCGCCCGCTGTTCGACGGTCAAAACCACCTGGAAGGAGACACGGTCTCCCTCCTCACTCAAGAGCTTGACCACCAGTACCTCATATCCGGATTAATTTGTTAAAACTGCTCTGTTGCAAACAACAGCGACGGTCATTCCAACTCACAGTGATGGGCTTCCGATTCGCGGAATTTCTGTGAGTTGGAATGACCGTCGCTGTTGTT
>NZ_JBHOQJ010000213.1:0-45671 GCF_042408365.1 Thermoflexus sp. | reverse complement strand
CCTTCGGCAGCCCCCACCCCACGAGGGGAAATTACCATCACCGAATGGAGTGACCACTAAGGGCAAGCGATCAGTCAGGAGCCGTCACCCTCAGGGAGTTTCATGGGTTGTTCTCACCATCCCCGTCCGGCGATCATATGGCCGAGCCGATCCAGTGTCAGCCCTTCGACCTCCATCGGCTCCGAGATCCGACCGCTGAAGAAGACCATGATCCGATCGCAATATTGTAACAATTCTTGAAGATCGGAGGAGATCACCAGTATCGCGGCGCCTGCCTGTGCCCGTTCCTTCAGCCGTCGCCAGACCCACAGGCTGGATTCCACATCCAGTCCGCGCGTAGGGTGTTCCAGCAACAGCAGATGAGCGGGTGTCCGGATCAGCGCCAGAAGGGTTCGCTGTTGATTTCCACCAGAGAGGGCTTCTACAGGGGTCTCCGGCTTCCCCCGGATATTGAAATCCCGGATTCGACGCTGGGCCTCCAGCCGCGCCCGTTCCCAATCGATCAAATGCCGGCCATTCGGATATACCAGCTCGAAATGTTCCGTGAGGGTGAGGCCGGGGATCAGCCCTTCCTCCAGGCGGTTGGCGGGCACGAAAAGGACTCCAGCTTCAAGGAAGGCATGATAGGATTTTCCGGTGAGATCTTTCCCTCGCACTCGGATGGATCCCTCCCAGGGGCGAACAAGGCCCGCGCAGGCGCGCATAAACAGTTGCTGACCGCTCCCTTCCATCCCTGCCAGCCCGATGATTTCCCCGGCTCGCACCGTGAGGTTCGCCCGGCTTAACCGGAGCCGGTGGTCGCCTACGACGAGCTCCTGGACCTCCAGAATCGGCTCGCCGGGAGGGATGGGCTGACGTTCCGGCATGGGGATCGATCGGCCGAACATCATTTCGATCAGGCGCTGGGGGGAATACGGGGGTGTCGCCTCCCCTGCCAGACGGCCCTGACGTAACACGGTGACCCGTTGGCAGAGCTCCTTCACCTCTTCCAGTTTGTGGGTCACAAAGATGATTGTCTTCCCCTCTCCCGCCAGACGGCGCAGGGTGTTGAAAAGCTGAATCTTTTGAGGCGCGCTAATGCCTGTTGTGGGCTCGTCCAGAATCAACACCTGGACCCCGCGGCCGAGAAGGCGAAGCAGCTCCAGTTGCTGACGTTCTCCCACCGTCAGGCTATCGACCCGGGCCTCTGGGTCCAAATCGAACCCGAACTGGCGCGCCAGTTCCTGCAAAGCCCGTCGAGCTCCCCGACGGTCCAGCCAGAATCCCCCCTCATAGCCCAGCATAAAATTATCCAGAACGGACATGGCTGGGAAGTCCATAGGATCCTGATGGAGCATCCCGATCCCATATTGGAGACCTTCCGCTGGGGAGGCGAAGCGAACGGGTTGCCCGTCCAGAAAGATCTCCCCACGATCCGGCCGCAGGTAACCGGAGAGGATCTTCATCAACGTTGTCTTGCCCGCTCCGTTCTCCCCAAGAAGGCCATGGATGGTGCCTGCCTCAACGGTAAGGCTCACATCCTGGAGAGCTCGCACAGGCCCAAAGGACTTGTATATGTGACGCATTTCTATCTTCATAATTACATTCCTTGCAAAAAGTTTCGCGAATTAAGAACCGTCCGGTGGTCTCTCCGAAGGACGTGGATTGATCTGATGATCTTGTGAATGCGGACGCCCCGACCCTCTGAGGCACCTGCAAGGGGTGCCCCTACGGAAGGTGTGAATGCCGATTGTAGGGGTAGGTCTTGTGCCTGCCCCAGGCCTTGTGTCTGGCCTTGGGGCACCCAGTGTGGGTGTCCCTACCATTATTTGAGTTTAGCAAAAAGGGGCGGCCAGGGGACCGCCCCTTGTACAAGATCCAGAACCGCTGCAAAAACTCGAAGAGGGGTCATGCGCCTGGTCGGGCTTGTATCTACTTTGTCGGGACGCTCTGGCCTTCCATCCCCTCCAGCAGCTGAGGGAGATACCAGATCTGCTGTGGGGTGGCTACCTTCCCTTCCTCAACATACAGCGTGCCATCCTGCAGCCGGATGGGCCCCTTCCACAGCTGGATCGATCCATCCCCCAAACCCTTGATGAATTCATCCAGCTTGGCCGAGGCCTCTGGGCTGAGCGCCTTCCCCTTCAGGAAGCCCACATAGCTCGTGTCCGGGTTGTTGATATCCTTCCAGTCTGGTCCCACCCAGTCCCAGGACGGCTTCCAGGTGCCCTCCAAGGCCGCTTTGATGTGGGCCAGATAGGCCGGACCCCAGTTGAAGTACGGCACGCCCAGGCAGACATCAGGGGCTTCCTCGCAAGCGCCGATGTAGTCATAGGGGATGGCCCAGATCTTTTTACCTGCCTGGGTCGCCTTGGCCGCCTCCCGCAAGGCCTCTGTGGTGTCGATGCCCGAGATGATCACATCATAGCCGGAGTTGATGAAATCCTGGGCCACTTGAGTAGGATCCGCGGTCACGCCAGGGATGTGGAACCAGAAGCCGATCCAGGTCACCTTGAACTTCAGATCGGCTGCCGGCTTGCCCAGATAATGCTCCCAACAATACTTCGCTCCCAGGTAGGCGGAGGCCGCCAGGCGGCGGGTCTCATCGTTGATCAGCGGCCCCAAGTAGCCGATCCGACCCGTCTGGGTGGTCAGAGCCGCGGCGCAGCCGGCGATCATCTTTCCATACTCCATCTGGCCCATCACATTGGCCAGGTTGGGGATGCCTTTGTAGTTCTTGCCTTCCTTCCAGGCGTCATCGCCGGAGGCGTGAATCACGATGATATCAGGGTGCGCCTTCGCGAACTTGATGGCTTCATCTTTGTGGTCGTCCGAGTTGAAGATGATCACCTTCGCGCCTTTGGCCACCAGCTCCTCCGCCAGTTGCGAGGCGGTGGTCCCCGGGCGATCGGCGGGGTTCACCTTATCAATATAAAGCATCCGGGCTCCAGGGAGTTTCTGCTCAACATATTTGCCACCCTCATAATGGGCCTGGCTCCAACCCCGATCATTGTAAGGGCCGACGAGAAGCATTCCGAAGATGATCTCCTTGGGCGCGGCGGTGGGGGTCGGTTGGGGCGGAGCGGCGGTGGGGGTCGGTTGCGGGGCGGCAGGCGCAGTCGGGGTCGCAGGGGCAGGCGTGGCGGGTTGGGCGCACGCCGCAAGCACCAGAGCCATACCCAGGAAGAAGCTCACAGCGATCCATCGATGTCGCTGAGGAACCATCTTCTCCTCCCACTGTGGGGATTTGTCTTTTATTTTAATGAGTTGGATTAAGCTCCGCAACGGGGTTTGGGACTTTTTCGGACTTTGCAAAGTTCTAACAAAGACGGCATGACACTGGGGACGCGAATGGTCTCTCCTCCTTGTCTTCTCCCTCCCCGCGACCTGAAGGGCCGCGGGGAGGGGGAAGAAAAAAATTTTTTCAGGGGCTGGGCCAGGGGCCTTCTTACCTACGAGCGGCCGTCTATCGCACGCGGGGGATGGTGATGCCCTGCTGGTTCTGGTACCGGCCGCCTCGGTCTTTATAAGAGCGCTCGCAGACCTCGTCCGCTTCAAAGAAGAGCACCTGGGCGATCCCTTCGTAAGCATAGATCTTCGCGGGCAATGGCGTGGTGTTGCTGATCTCCAGGGTAAGATACCCTTCCCACTCCGGTTCCAGGGGGGTCACATTGACGATAATCCCACAACGAGCATAGGTGGATTTCCCCACACAGACCACCAGGACGTTCCGGGGGATCCGGAAGTATTCGACGCTCCGAGCCAGGGCGAAAGAGTTTGGGGGGATCACACAGACTTCACCCCGCAGATCCACAAAGGAGCGGGGGTCAAAGTTTTTTGGATCCACAACGGTGCTATAGACATCTGTGAACACCTTGAATTCATCGGCAACGCGGATGTCGTATCCGTAGGAGGAGAGCCCGTAGGAGATCACCCCAGGCCGCACTTGAGAGTCCTCAAAAGGCTCGATCATTCGGTGCTTGAGGGCCATCTCACGAATCCAGCGGTCGGATTTCAAACCCATTGTTCTCTCCTCCTCTGGATCGGATGATTGGCTGTCACAATCATGTGGATATTGACTTCCACCTTGCTTTTTTCTATGAGGGGCGGGCCGCGTCAGCAGCCCGCCCCTCATAGAAATTCCACGCGTAAAAAGACCACCACTACAGATCGAGGAGACTACCCCCATAAAACTTCAAAAGATCAGCCGGGAATCATCGCACGATTTGAATTAAGGCACCGAAGAGCAATATCTGAACGAGCAGCCCTACCAGCCACAGGCCGTAAGCCGCAACCCGTTCCTGTTCATGCAGCAGGCTCCCCAGGCCTGCATGGATGATCCAGGTCAGGGCGCCCAGGAGCGGGAGGCGCGTCAAATGAATCGCTGGGCTGAACAGCGCCCCGGAGGACCCCTCCAGACGCACCGCCGAGGGCAAGCGCGGAAGCTGCACACAGATCCAAAGCCACATCCCCCACAGCACAAGTCCGGCGAGCGCGATAAGAGCCCAAGCGTTCCGATCCTCCCAGATCGCCCGCTGACGCCACTTGGGGAAGATCGTCGTCTGCTGTAGGCGTTGCGTGGGCCCCAGGGCCATCCTCTGGGCCGCGGCCTCCATAAACTTCTCTGGGTTTACCGGCGAGATCGCGTAGATCACCACTTCTGTGATCACCCAGAGTTGTCGGGGGAGGTCCTCGGTGGCGAAGAAGAGGACCGGCCGGTTCTCTTCCACGGCCCATGCATGTCCCACATAAAGGCCAGGCCAGCGCAGGCCTCGCCAGCTCCGGATCGCCCGAGGAGTTGTCGGGCCATGGCGCAGCTCCTGAATGGTATGGATCGGGATCACATGGACGGCCGGCCACCACGTCACCGTCAACCCATTGCGATCCAGGTAATATCGGGCCGATTGTAATCCCCGCAAGATATAAGTCACCCCTATGGCGCCGATCAGGGCCAGCGCTGCCGCGGTGGATGCCAACGCGATCCATGGCGAGGGCGGACGGGTCAGGGTGAGGACGCTGCCGGTGATCGCGATCAGGCCGAACCCGCTGAGCAATGCGTATCCGATCCATAACCCCCGCCGTCGGTCCGGCCGCTCTGTCATTCCCCCTCCTCCGGCGAGGTCAGCATGTAACCAAAGCCGCGAACGGAAACCAACACCTCTCCCCGCTCGGGGTCCAGCCCCAGACGCTTGCGGATCTGCCGGATATGAACTTTCAACAGCTCCCGGGCCTCTGGGTCATCGGCCTCGATCCCCCAGACTTCCCGCACCAAATCCGCGTGGGAGACCACCTGGCCCGCCCGACGGGCCAGGACCGTCAGGATCTTGAATTGAAGGGGTGGGAGCTGCACCGGCTGGCCGCGCCAGATCACCTGCTTGCGCCCATGATCAATGATTAGGGAACCCACCCGCATGACGTCCCCAGCGGTCCAGGTCTGGAACGCCCGCACGGATCGGGCCAGCCGGTCCCAGACCCAATTCTGATCCGTGCTTTCCAAAGGACAAATTAAAGGGAGAGGCGAACATCCCCGTAGGGCGCTGAACAGCCCCCGACTGTTGCGCTCCAGCCACTCCCGATCGGCCACGATGACGTCAGGGATCGCTCGCGCGATCCAGGAGAGGACCCCCCGCAGATCCGGCGCATAATGGGCCACATGTCCCATCTGGACTGCGTTCCGAAGTAGCCGCTCTCCTATTTCCAAATCCGGGTGAATGATCAGCACCCGCAGGCGATCCATCTCGTTCCCGATCCCGGCCATTGTTGGGGTCTCTCATTTCGTTGGGATTGGACTATACGTTTTGTGCAATAGTGCACACCTGCGTTCCTCCGGCGTGTTGCTCCTTGCGCGGCGGTGGTCTCCCTGGAGGGGGAGGATGATCCGACGGCCTTGCGAATGCGGGCACCCCTTATGAGTGTCCCAGCCCCATCCTACGGCCACCACCCATAGAAGTTACGTCGTTCGGAGTCCGCGAGAGGCGGGAGCAGGCCCGACCTCCCCGCCTCCTCCCTCCCCACAGCCCTTTGGGCTGTGGGGAGGGAGGAGGCGAATGGTTTGGGGCAGAGCCCAGGCGCCAAAGGCGCCCGGCTCCTCCCCCAACTTCGCTGAACAGCGACTATCCTCAACGGATGCGAGGGGTTTTTATGCCCTCTGGGATGCGGATTCCCGGTTTGCGGGCGGAGCCGCGGGGCCCGATGGGTCAGCAGGCGGCTCCCACTTCCGCACTCGTAAGCGGAGACCTTCCACTCCTACCACCTGAACGGAAGTGCCGGCCGCTATCATACCCGATTCGCTCTCCGCCGTCCACAATTCGCCCGCCACATGCACCATTCCGATCGGATTGAGATCCGTGCGGGCCTCCCCAAGGCGCCCGATGAGGGATTCCACCCCCATCACACTGGGCCGGCGCTGCGCCTGAAGCGCCTTCGCCACAATGAACCCGAAAAACCCTGCCATGGCCAGCCCAGTGCCGCCCGCCACCCATGGAGAAAGCGGTGGGAAGGGGGAACGCGCCACCGGGGCGAACAGCACCAGCGCCCCCGCGATGAAGGTGGCGGTCCCCACGGCCGTCAAAGCCCCATGGGTCGGTGCCTTAACATCCAGGATGAAGAGGACGATCGCGACAGCGATCAGCAGCAATCCCAGCCAGTTGACCGGCAGCACCCCGATCCCATAGGCTGCCAGCAGCAGACACACCACCCCGATGAACCCCGCGATCCAACCGCCCGGGCTGGAGAGCTCGATGAGAATGGCCTGTATCCCGATAGCTAAGAGGATGAGGGCAATGTTCGGATCCACCAGGCGGTGGAGGATTTCCTCCACAATGTTCATTGGGAGCGGAACAATGACAGCGCCCATGGTGTGGAGGGTGCGCGACTGGCCCTGCACGGAAACGGCCCGCCCATCCAGCTGGCGAAGCAGATCCTCCGGATTCTCCGCGATCCCATCGATCAAACCAGCGGTCAGGGCCTCCTGCGCGCTCACCGCTTTCGCCGATTCCACCGCCGCTTCGGCCAACTTTACAGCATCCGGCCCTCGTCGTTCGGTCAGGCTGCGGACCTGGGCCTTAAGGATCTCCTTGACCTTTTGGCTGAGGGTCTCCGGGAGCTCCTCCCCTTGGCCGCCCACCGGGGAGGCGGCCCCAATTGCGGTCTCCGGCGCCATCCACGCGAGATGCCCAGCCAGTGTCACCAGCGTCCCGGCGGATCCAGCGATCGCCCCGCGCGGGGCCACATAAACGATCACGGGGACAGGGCTCTCGCGGATCATGGAGACCAATCGTAGGGTGAGATTAACCTCGCCGCCTGGAGTGTTCAGCTGAAGGACGATCGCCTCAGCCCCCTGATCCTGGGCGTTCTCGATTCCGCGCCGGAGATAATCCGCCACCACAGGCGTCAGCGCACCCTCCACTCGTAGCCACAGCACCCGTCGAGCCGATGTTTCCTGAGCCCAACTTCCCCATCCGATCAACCAGAGCACCCAGACCAACCAGAGAAACCGACGCATCGTTGCTCCTTTCTCGCATCCTGCACGAAGAATGCATCTGTGAGCGCAACTGGCTTGCCGATCCCTGTCTCCATCGACAGCTTTTCCTGAGGGAAAGCCGCGTTCCTCTATAGCTGATTCTATCTCTTTTTAATCCTCGTGCATATGTGCGTTCTATAACTGTTGGGAGAGCTAGTGCTTCTTCTACTTTTGGTTTGAGGATATGTGGTGGAGAAAGCGAATGACCCCACTCCCCTGGATCCCCCTTTCCCACGGCCCTTTGGGCCGTGGGAAAGGGGGATAAAAATATCTTGGGGGCGGGCCCCTTTGGCGCCCGGCCCGCCCCCAAATTCCCCCACAACAATCGATGGCATAATTCTTAAATCAAATGTGGAGGAGACATTATTCCCAAAGCTTAAGCAGACAAGGCATTCGTGAATGAAGGGAAGGAAGCGGAGAGGGAGCCATGCACGGAACCTGGCTGCTCTTGCCCAGGGAAAAGAAATCGATTACGATATGGACTTAATCAGGCCCTGCGTAGGGGATGGCAATCTCTCTCTGGAGTGTTCGGAATGGCTCCAGCGCATCGAGAACGAGTGGAAGCTGTGCGCCGCCGGATGGCGGAGGAAAACCTCGAGGCGATTTTTATTACCCATCTTCCTAACATCCGTTATCTTTCCGGTTTCACGGGCTCCGCGGCTGTTCTCTGCATCACCCTGACTCAGGCCTGGATCCTCACGGATTTCCGCTACTGGGAGCAGGCCACCCGTCAGGCGCCGGATTTCACCCTATATCGCCTCCAGAGCCGACGCTTTGTGGAGATTCTCCCCGAGTTCCTGAGGGAGATCGGCTCGCCCCGTCGCGTGGCCTTCGAGAGCGCTCACCTCACGGTGGACCAGTGGATATCTTGGAAAGAGGCTGTGCCGGATGTGGAATGGGTTCCCACTAAAGACTGGATCGAGACGATGCGGGCAGTCAAGGATGAGGAGGAGCTGGCCCGCATGCGGGAGGCCGCTCGCGTCGCGGATGCCACTATGGCCTACCTTCGCCGACGGCTGCGGCCAGGGATGACAGAGCGCGAGGTGGCCTGGCTGGCTGAGCGATACCTGCGCACCCACGGCGGGGAGGATGTGGCTTTCGATGTGATTGTGGCCTCTGGTCCAAATGCCGCAATGGCTCACCATCATCCCGGGGATCGTCCGTTGAAAGTCGGCGAGCCGATCATTGTGGACCTTGGGGCGCGGGTGGATGGCTATCATTCCGATATCACCCGGACCTTCGTTCTGGGCCGTATGCCCCGACGCTTTCGAGAGCTTTACACTATTGTCCTGCGCGCTCAGGAGGCTGCGATCCGAAACATGCGGGCGGGGATGCGAGGCAAAGAGATCGATGCGCTGGCCCGATCGGTGATCGAGGAGGCGGGCTATCAAGAGGCCTTCGGCCATGGCTTGGGCCATGGAGTCGGGTTGGAAATCCATGAGAAACCCTCCGCTGGGCCCATCGCGGAGGACCCCGTCCCCGCAGGCGCGGTTCTCACCGTGGAGCCAGGGATCTACCTCAGCGGATGGGGCGGCATTCGAATTGAGGATATGGTGGTCATCGATACGGATGGCGTGCGGGAGATCCTGACTCGTGCCTCCCGAGATCCGTTGATCCGAGCGCGGTGAATCCGAACAGCGCTTAGCTCTGGTGCCGGAGTGGCAGGCGACCGAATTTGGAAGGAGGTCCGCCGTGAAAACGATTCTGCAAGCCTTGGGGATCATGCTCAGACCGTATCGACAGACCCTGCTGATCGGAGCGGTGGCCTTCGTGGTTGGGCTGGCTGCCGGCCTGATTTATGGCTGGTACATCGCCCCGGTGGAGTGGACCGACGCCGCGCCGGTGGATCTGCGGGTTGACTACCGGGCGAACTACCTCCGCCTGCTGGCCGATGCTACCCGAGCAGGGTTTCTGCGTCCGGAGGACAGCGTCAATTGGCTGGGGCAGCGGTGGAACCCCCGCGACGCTGCCCGGGAGATCCGTCGTTTGGCGCAACAGGAGACCGACCCAGCCCGACGGGGAACCATGGAGCGGCTGGCAGGAGTTTGGGAGCAGGCTCCCGCGCCTTCCCTCCCCGCTCGGGGAGGCGGCGTCTCCGTCACTTCATGTCTGATCCCGCTGGTCGGTCTGGCGCTGATCGCGATCGCTGGTCTCTGGGTCCTGCGTCGTCCGACCCCCAGGGCTGCCCCCCGTCGTCCAGGCCCGGCCGCTCCCTCCATCGGGTCAGCTCCCGAGCCTGCTGTCATCGAACGTCCAGGCCCCGTGGAAGCCTATCGGGAGACCTGGGAGCCGCCTCTCTCCCAGCATCAGGTGACGTATAAGCTGGGAGATGACCATTTCGATCTCTCCTTCCCGATCGAACTGCCGAATGGGGAGTTCCTCGGGGAATACGGGGTGGGGATCTCCGAGACCATCGGGGTTGGCGATCCTGCCAAGGTGACCGCTTTCGAAGTTTGGCTGTTCGACAAGAACGATATCAAGACGGTTACCAAGGTGCTGGCTAGCGAATACGCTTATCGAGATACAGGGCTTCAGGCCCGGTTGCGGCAGAAAGGGGATCTGGTGCTGGCATCTCCTGGGGCGATCATCGAGCTGGAAACCCGGGATCTGAGGCTGCAAGCCCGGGTTATAGAACTGGAATATGGCACCGGAGCGCTGCCGCCCAGCAGTTTCTTCGCCCGTCTCACATTGGACTTGGCTGCCTGGCAGAAGCAAGAGGAATCCGCCACACCGTGAAGATTTTCTGGGAGGGGCAGGCTGCGTAGCCGGCCTGCCCCTCCCAGAAAATTCATTTCAAGTGGGCAAAGCGACATCTAAAGATTAAGGAGCTTCCGATGTTTCCGAACGATCCGGAAGATGAGTTCATGATGGAGACCCTGGCGGAGACGGAGCACTTCACCCTCTGGCGCAGCGCTGGCGATGATGGCCAGTCCCTTTTTCACCTCGAGCTGGGCAACGTTTCCATCCACCTGACTGAAGAGGAGTGGGAAGAGCTGGTGGAACTGGTCGATCAGGCGGTGGATGCTCTGGAGAGCGGTGGGGCTGGATAGGCCCATGGGATGGGGATCTGCCAGTGGATTCTCATCCCCCATTGAATTTGGGGATATCGAGGAGAGGGGTTATCGGCCCTTCCTCTTCTCTTCCCTCCCTGCCGCTTAAAAAGCGGCAGGGAGGGAAGAGAAAAATCCCTCAAGGGTTGAAGGCTGCCCAAGGCGGCCCCTAACCCCTAAAGATCCCCATAGTCCATCAAACGGAGGCCTGCCATGGCGAAACCCAAAGTTTACATCACCCGGCGGATCCCGGAGCGGGCCTTTGAGATCCTGCGGGAACATGCGGAGCTGAAAGTCTGGGACAGCGACCTGCCGGTTCCCCGAGAGGTCCTGCTGCAGGAAGTGGCAGATGTCGAGGGCCTGCTCTGTTTGCTGACCGAGAAAGTTAATGCCGAGTTGCTGGACGCAGCGCCCCGACTCAAGGTGGTCAGCAACATGGCGGTCGGTTTCGACAACATCGACGTAGCCGAATGCACCCGGCGAGGGATCCCGGTAGGGAACACCCCGGGAGTTCTCACGGAGGCCACAGCCGATCTCACATGGACCCTCTTGCTCGCGGCGGCCCGTCGGATCCGGGAGGGCATCGACTACGTGCGAGGGGGTCACTGGGTCACCTGGGGCCCGCTGCTCTTGCTGGGGCAGGATGTCTACGGTGCGACGCTGGGGATCATTGGCATGGGGCGAATTGGGACGGCGGTGGCCCGGCGCGCGAAGGGGTTCCACATGCGCATCCTGTATCACGATGTGCGTCGGAACGAGGCCGCCGAGGCCGAGCTGGGAGCGGTCTTTGTGGATCTCGACACCCTCTTGCGGGAAAGCGACTTCATCACCATCCATACGGATCTGAACCCGAGCACTTATCGGATGATCAACCGAGAGGCCTTTGCCAAGATGAAGCCTACGGCGGTCCTGGTCAACGCCGCCCGTGGCCCGATTGTGGACACGGAGGCGCTCTACGAAGCTCTGAGGGAAGGACGGATCTTCGCTGCCGCTCTGGACGTCACGGATCCGGAGCCCCTTCCTGCTGACCATCCCCTCCTTCAGCTGCCGAACTGCATTGTGGTTCCTCACATCGGGAGTGCGACAGTGACCACTCGAAATCGTATGGCGGAGCTCGCCGCCCTCAACGTTCTGGCTGGCCTCCGGGGCGAGCGGCTCCCCCATTGCGTGAACCCGGAGGTTTACGAACAGCCCCGGGGCACATAACCCATTGCACTGTTGTGCGATGGGCTGAGAAGCCCTGCGCGCACCCGCGTCTCTCTTGACAAGATCCGGGTTGCGGATTATCATTTTCCTTAAATTATGGAGGCTCGCAAGATGCTGGACGCAATGATCCGCTTCCCACGCATCCGTCGTCCAGAGACCCTGCCGGGCATCGGGTCCGGTGCGGGGAGGCGGGTTATTGGCCGTTGATTCCAGACGGTGATGTAATGGATTCAAACCCCCCGGGCTCCGATGCCCGGGGGGTTTTTATTTTGATGGTCAGCACGAAGGGCTCAACGGGAGATTCGCCTGCCCAACCGGGGCTGAGGCGCGTAGCAGGCATGGCCCCTGCCAAGCCCGCGGATGCCAGGCCCCGAAGCAGTGCTTCATCCCCTTGAGTTTTTGGGGATAGGCAGTGGAGGGACGAATGGCCCCTCCCTGCGGCCCAAAGGGCGCGGGGAAGGGGGAGAGAAAAACCTTCGGGGGTTGGGGGCCGTTTGTAGTCGGGCGCTTCGGCGCCCGTTTTGGGTAGTCTTCTCAATCCCCGAAGATCCTCAAGAACTAGTAGGAGGAGCCAGGATGATCCGGGTCGGGATCTACGGCGTGAGCGGATACGCTGGGTTTGAGACGTTTCGGTTGCTGCAGCGCCACCCAGCGGTGAAGATTGTCTTCGCGGCTTCTGAAAGCGGCGCTGGGAGTTCCCTCGCGCAGCTGTTTCCCGTTGTGGAGGATTTCCCGGTGGTGGGTTTCGCGGAGGCCCCACTGGATCAAGTGGACGCGGTGTTCCTCGCCCTGCCCCATGGGGTCTCCGCACCAGTCGCCCGCCAAGCGCTCGCCGCTGGGGTCCGGGTCATCGACCTCTCCGCGGATTTCCGCCTGAAGGATCCTGTTGTGTATGTCCGCTGGTACAAAGAGGAACACCCTGCGCCCGACCTACTCCCGGAGGCGGTCTATGGCCTGACGGAGTGGAATCGCCCAGCGATCCGCTCCGCCCGCCTCCTCGCCAACCCGGGTTGCTACCCCACCGCGACCCTGCTGGCTCTGCTCCCCTTGGCCCGCGCCGGGGCCATCGGCCCTGGCCCGATCATCGTGGACGCCAAATCGGGCGTCTCCGGGGCGGGGCGTAAGCCTTCCTTGACCACCCACTTCGTCGAGGTCGATGAGAATCTTTCTCCCTACAATATCGGCCGCTCCCACCGGCATCTGCCGGAGATCGAGCAGATGCTTTACGCGATGAACGGAGCTTTGGGCCCGCTGGTCTTTTCCCCCCAGCTGCTCCCGGTGGCACGGGGGATCCTGGCCACGATCTACGTGCCCCTGGCCTCCGGTTGGACCGAGGGGATGGTCCGGGATCTGTTGCTGGAGACCTATCATCGGGAGCCCTTCGTGAAGGTGCTGCCGCCGGGGGCCCTGGCGACATTGCGTCATAGCGTGGGTACCAATCTGTGTGTCCTCTCGGTGACGGGCGTGCCGGAGGCCGGCATGGTGATCGTGACGGCTTCCATTGACAACCTGATCAAAGGGGCCGCCGGGCAGGCGGTCCAGAACCTGAATGTGATGTTCGGCCTGGAGGAGACGGCCGGACTGAATTGAGGGAAGACGCGATGCGGGTGATCAAAATCGGGGGAAACGAGCTCGACCAGCCCTCTTTTGTTGAGGATCTGGTCGCAGCTCTGAAGGAGATGTCGCCGCTCCCCATCCTGGTTCACGGGGGAGGGAAGGCGGTGAGCGCTTGGCAGCAGCGGGTCGGCCTCACGCCGCGTTACGTGGGCGGCCTGCGGGTGACCGACGACGAGACGCGGGAGCTGGCGGTGATGACCCTGGCCGGGCTGACCAATAAGACCCTGGTGGCGGCCCTGGCCCAGGCGGGTCTGCCCGCTCTGGGGCTGTGCGGGGCGGATCTAGGCTTGGTGCGGGTGAGCCCCCTGGCCGATTTGGGGTGGGTGGGGAAGCCGGCAGCAGTGAATGTGGATCGCCTCCGGCGCTGGCTTGCGGAAGGGCTCCTGCTGGTGATCGCCCCGATCGCCCTGGGGCCGGGCGGGCTTTATAACGTCAACGCGGACCAGATGGCCGCGGCCATCGCCGCCGCCCTCCCCGCCGATGAGCTGGTTTTCCTCACGGATGTTCCAGGGGTTCAGGTGGAGGATGCCATTCAACCTTCGCTGCGCGCCGAGGAGATCGAAGCCCTGATCGCTGCCGGTGTGATCCGCGATGGCATGGTCCCTAAAGTCCGCTCGGCGTTGGAGGCGCTGGCCGCCGGGGTGCGGCGGGTGCGGATCACCCATCTGGCGGGGCTTCACGAAGGGGGCACTGAAATCCGAAGGGAGGGATAAGCGGATGGATCCCGAAGCCGTTGTGGCGCTTGCGGAGCGGGTTCTGGCGCCGACCTATCGACGGCCGCCGGTCCTTTTCACTCACGGCGAGGGGATGTATGTGTACGACGCGTCCGGCCGGAGATATCTGGACTTTGTGGCCGGGATCGCGGTGTGCGCCCTGGGCCACGCGGACCCGGGGGTCGCGGAGGTGATCGCGGCCCAGGCCCGGCGTTTGGTTCACCTCAGCAACCTTTACCACACGGAACCTCACCTGCGCTTGGCGGAAGCTTTGGTCGCCCACAGCTTCGCTGACCGCGTCTTCTTCTGCAATTCCGGAGCGGAAGCAGTGGAGGCAGCCCTCAAGTTCGCTCGGAAATTCGTGCGGACCCACTTCGATGATCGCAAGGTCGGATTCATCGCCTTCGCTCACAGCTTCCACGGGCGGACGATGGGCGCGCTTTCCGTGACGGAGAAGCCCGCCTACCGCGAGCCGTTCGCCCCCTTGGTCCCCGGCGTGACCTTTGTTCCCTTCAATGATATCGAGGCCGCGCGGGCAGCGATCACCCAGGAGACCTGCGCGGTGATTGTGGAGCCGATCCAGGGAGAGGGCGGGGTGCACGTGGCTGCGCCGGAGTTCCTGCAGGCCCTGCGGGCCCGATGCGATGAGGTTGGTGCTCTCTTGATCTTCGATGAGGTGCAGTGCGGCTTGGGGCGGACAGGGACGCTATGGGCCTATGAGGCCTATGGGGTGGAGCCGGATCTGCTCACGGTGGCCAAGCCGCTGGCGAACGGGCTCCCGATTGGGGCCGTGCTGATGAGGGAGAAGGTCGCGGCTGTCCTCCAACCGGGCGATCACGGCAGCACCTTCGCGGGTGGCCCCTTGGTGACGGCGGTGGCGCTTCATGTTTTCCAGCGCCTCTGCGAACCCATTTTCCTGGCCCATGTACGAGAGATGGGGGCCTATCTGATGGACCGCCTCCACGCGGTGGAGCTTCCTGGCGTGAAGGAGATCCGCGGCCGGGGATTGCTGATCGGGCTTGAGATCGAAGGGGATGCCCGGCAGGTGGTCGCCACCGCCCTCGAGCGGGGGCTGCTCCTCACCACCGCCGGCGACCACGTGGTGCGCATGGTCCCTCCGCTCATCGTGGAGCGATCCCATATCGATGAGGCGATCGCCATCCTTCAGGAATCCATGACAGCCCAATCGGCTTAAAGCTCATCTGGGAGTTGGAAGGAGGGGAATCCATGCGGATTCGATCCGCCTATCCGGAGGACATCCCGGCCCTTTATGCTTTGGTGAATCGTTACGCTCAACGGGGATGGCTCCTCCCACGAAGCCTGGAAGATATCGCCGCCACTCTCTCCGATTGGGTGGTGGCCGAGGCCGAGGAACGAATCATCGGCTGCGGCTCCCTGGTGTGGATGACGCCGGACCTGGTGGAGATCCGTTCCCTAGCAGTGGACGAAGCCTATCAGGGCAACGGCGTGGGGGGGGCGATCGTGCAAGCGCTGGTGGAGCGGGCGCGGGCCGCCGGGGCCCGCACCGTCTTCGCCCTCACCCGGGCGGTCCCCTTCTTCCAACGCATGGGATTCGTGATTGATGGACGCGAGCGTTTCCCCGAGAAGGTTTGGCGGGATTGCATTCATTGTCCGCTTCGCGAGCGATGCGATGAGGTGGCGGTGGTGCTGAGGATGGAATAGCCGATCGCCATGCGCTGAGGCTTTGTCACCTGGCTGGGCGATCGTTTCGTCCACTCTATCCTTTGGGAGGTGCCGATGGTTCGCAAGGTGGTGCTGGCGTATTCCGGCGGTCTAGATACCTCCACCATCATCCCATGGCTGCGGGAAACCTACGGGTGTGAGGTGATCGCCTTCTGCGCCGATATCGGCCAGGGGGCAGAGGAGATGAAGGGCATCGAGGAGCGGGCCTATGCCGGCGGGGCCTCCAAGGTGATCATCCGCGACTTACGAGAGGAATTCCTGCGCGATTATGTGCTGCCCACGGTGCAGGCCGGTGCAGTCTATGAGGGCAAATACCTGTTGGGGACAGCGATGGCGCGTCCCCTCATCGCCAAACATCAGGTCGAGGTCGCCCTGGCCGAAGGGGCGGACGCGGTGGCCCATGGGGCGACCGGGAAGGGGAACGACCAGGTCCGTTTCGAGCTGGCTTATCAGGCCCTGGCGCCGCATCTTCGGGTGATCGCCCCCTGGCGGGAGTGGTCCATCACCTCCCGACGGGAAGCTTACGAGTACGCGCGGGCCCACGGCGTCCCAATCGAATGGAGCACCAGCCGCTACAGCCGCGATCGAAACCTTTGGCACGTCTCCCATGAGGGCGGCCCTCTGGAGGATCCCGATTGGGAGCCGGAGGAGGATGTGTTCCTTTGGACGGTGGACCCAGTGAAGGCGCCCGATCGCCCAGAGACCATCACCTTGACGTTTGAGCAGGGGGTCCCGGTGGCCTTGAACGGCCAGCCGATGGGGTTGGTGCCCCTGATGGAAACCCTTAACGCCATCGGCGCGAAGCACGGGATCGGGCGGGTGGATTTGGTAGAGAACCGGCTGGTGGGGATGAAATCCCGGGGCGTTTACGAGACGCCAGGGGGCACCATCCTGGTGGAAGCCCTGCGGGCGCTGGAGACCCTGTGCCTGGATCGGGAGACCATGCATTTCAAACAGGGCCTGGCGCTGCGTTACGCCGAGCTGGTTTACTACGGCTGGTGGTTCAGCCCGCTGCGGGAGGCTATGGATGCCTTCGTGAAAACGGTGATGCGCAACGTCGCTGGGGAAGTCCGGCTCAAGCTTTACAAAGGGAACGTCTTCGTCGTGGGTCGGCGCTCGCCCTACAGCCTCTATCGAGAGGACATCGTCTCTTTCGATACAGTCGGAGCTTATGACCATAAAGACGCTGCCGGTTTCATCCGGCTGTTCGGGCTTCCGTTGAAGGTCCATGGCCTGGTCACCCGGGGCCTGCGCGGGGAGGCCCGCCTCCCTGAGGAGCGGGATTGATCCGCTCGGTAACGGTCATTTTCTCTTCGTGGGGTGCGGGCCACCGAAGGCGGCCGGCACCCCACGAAGAACCCCATTTCCTCCCCTCCCGGTGTGGTTTTACTGCAGAAGGAGAAACCCTTCCAGGGCTGGGGGCCGTTTATAGTAGGGCACTTATGAAATTGAACAAATTAATCCGGACACTCCACGCTGAGGATACGCTGTGAAGGAAGCGGGAGGCCCCAAACCCTATGTGAGTTAATTTTTAAAACTCCATCAGCGCCCGTTTTGGTAGTTTTCCCCACCCCTCGAAGATCCCCAAGGAAAACGGCTGGAAAGCATGTTCGATAGGGAGGTGAGAGAAAAAATCTTTTAAGGGTTGGGAGCCTTCGGCCCCTAGCCCCTAATATAAAAACGCCTCCAGGGCGTAAGGGGCCACCCGAGGGCCTTCCCCATCCGCGCGATGCAGGCCAGCGCGAATGGCTTCCGCTTGGGCCCGGCGCTCCGCCGGGGAAAGCGGGCGGATCCCCATGGCCTCGGCCATGGCCCGGTAGGGAGTGCCGGGGACTTCCACGAAATCCGAAAGATAAACGAGATCTCCTCGTCCCAAGGGCATCGCCTTCAGAACGGCCACGGTGTCTTCGACGTGGCCTGCCGCGAAGCGATCTCCACCGACGCCGATCATGATGATCACCCCTACCTGGAGGCCGGCACCCTTCAAACGCCGCACCGTTTCGATCATCTGCTCGGCGGTTGCCGGCTTGCGCAGGAAGGTCAAGAGCGGATCGTGGCCGCTCTCCAGGCCGATGTAAACCCGGCGCAAGCCCAGGGCACGCAGCGCTTCGTAATCGCCCACGGTTTTCTTCAGTCCGGTGAAACCATCCAAAAAAGCGTAGATCCCTGCGAATCCGTGCCTCTCCTCGCCATCTGCTCGCAATGGGAAAGCCCGCCTCAATCGCTCCAGTAGGGCCAACAAACGCGGCATGGGGATCGCCAGGGCGTTGGCGCTGCCCAGGAAGATCGTTCGCCGCAGCGATAATCCCTCACCGAAGAACGTGCGGATCGCCTCTAGGTGGGCCTCAAATTCCTCCGGCGATCGCACCCGGAAGGGAAGGGTTCGGTAGAAGCCGCAGAAAATGCACGTGTTGAATGGGCACCCGATGGTGGCCTGAACGACCAGTGAGAGGTATTGGTCAGGTGGGAGGATCCCGATGGGCGCGTAGACCTCCGCAAACCGGCGCGCATCCGCCTCCAGGGCCTCGAAGTCCATTTGGGAAGCCCGTTGAAGCACCCTGAGGGCGTCCAACCACGATCGCTCATCGGAAGGAGGGGTGATCCATCGGACAGGGCCGCTGGAGAGGATGGGCAGAAGGGATCGAAGCTGACGGGCGAGCCTGTCCTCCAAATCCCGAACTTCCTCCCGCGTCAGCCACCGACGTCGGGCCCCTTCCGGAGTTGCCTCTACGGCTTGAATCCGGTTATCCAACCCTCGACGGTAAGTCACCCCACCGATGGTGGCACTCCAGAGCCGGCCGGCCCGATCATAGGCGAGAACATCTTGCCCATAAAGATGGAGGGCGAGCGCACCCCGCTGCAGGTTCAACGTGATCAGGCCTTCAGCAGTCTCCAGGCGCATCATCGGATACTTCCCCCGTTACTGGGGCGTTTCACCCCCCAGGGTGCGGCACACGGGCTACTAGGATCTCCTCGGAATCCGCTTCTTTTGCGACCTTCAGGAAACCCGGCCTCGGACCGATGTCCCGGTAACCGCAATCCCCGGGGCCTAACTTTGGATCCCGCGCGAAGAGCGCGGATTGGCCATAAAAGGCCAAATCGAAGAGGGTTCCCGTCATCATCGGATTGATCGCATAGACGAACCGTCCCTCCTGAACAGTTGCCGCCCATGCGCCCCGCAGCCAGTCCGCTTGCTGCTCGGGAGTCCAGGGCCCTGGGTTCGCCGAAGGCTGGACCAGGATCTCGGCCCCCAGGCGAGCCAGCCGATCCCGCACCGGGGATTCCGGGGCGAAGGCGTCCAGACAGATCGCCATCCCGATCCGGCCGACCTCCGTAGCGAACACCTGGATCTGCTCCAGAGGGCCGGAAGTTAAATCCAAGCCCTGGGGGCCCTCCAGGTCGATCAGGGCGACCTTCCGTTGAAGGCCGAGTAGAGCGCCATCTGGTCCAAAGAGCGCGGCCGTGTTGTAAACGGCGGGGCCCCGTGGGCGCAGGTGTTCGAGATGGAAGGGGGAAGATTGAGGGATCTCCGCCAGCGGAGCGGAGCCCGCGGCCACATAAACTTGATATTTCCGAGCAAGGGTTGAGAAGGTCCTTAGATACAGCTGGGCCAACCGCGGTTGGATGGCCAACAGCAGGGCGCGGGCCCAGCGGACCCGGTAACGGAGTCGATGGTAAAGAACAGGGAGAAAGCGCTGACGGATGGCGAGGGCCATCGCCGCGGCCATAGAAGACTGTTCCGAGAGCGCCGGGGGAAGGACGGCCAACGCGCTTAGCAGTCCCACATCCTCGGGGAACGCAACCAGCGCTGGCTCCCCCGGATCCAGACCGGAGGTGGCCTGAGCCAGCAGCCCCTCGATCCGGGCGGCGAAAACGCTCGGAGAGCGGCCATCCTGGGCGGACCAGCGCATCTGGATGGCAACGAGCTGAACCATGCGGGCCACGTTTCTCCCCCACGCCTCGGACCGCTTGGGGGTTGAGTGCCGCCGAAGGCGGTCCCCAGCCTGGCTGTAGTGTTTCATCCAAATTTGATCTTTGGCATGGAGGTCTGGGGGCGAGCTGGGCGCCAAAGGCCCCCAGCTCGCCCCCGAAATGCTTTGGATCCCCCCTTCCCACGGCCCTTTGGGCCGTTGGCCTTCACCATATCCAACAGTAGTGAGCGATGCTCGTTTCCGCTTCGGTCTGCGAATGGAGCGGTCGCTATTCCATCTCTCGTCGCTTCGGTCTGGACTCACGCGGGCGATGAGGCCGCCGCGTTTCGATACAGGCCGTGGGCATAAATGTAGGCCTCCACCTCTGGAGGGACCAAGTAGCGGATTGAGCCGCCGCTCCGGATGCGCCGGCGCAGATCATGGGAAGCGATGTCCAGAAAGGGCGCGTCCAGCCAGATCAGTCGTTTGCTGATCCCCGGCAAGGCTTGTTCCAAAAGCGGCATATGAACCACGTACCCGGGCCGAGGCATCACGGCCAGCCAGGTCATCTGGATCAGGCGATGAGGGTCCCGCCATCGGGGGAGATCCACCAGAGAATCGGATCCCATTAGGAAAAAGAACTCTGCCTCTGAATAGATGGCCCGCAGGTAAACCAGCAGATCCACCGTATAATGAGGGCCCGGGCGATCGATATCGGCCCGGGAGATCTCAAAGAAGGGGTTACCCGCAATGGCAAGGGCCAACATATTCATGCGATGCTCAATCGGCGTGACCTCCGCTGCCAGCTTATGGGGAGGCTGCGCCGCAGGGATGAACAGCACCCGGTTCAGGCCCAGCTGGATCCGGGCCTGCTCCGCCAGCACCAGATGTCCGTAATGAGGGGGATCAAAAGTTCCTCCCAGCAGACCCAGGCGATTCATTCAAAGCGCTCCGAATCCTTTGTTCTCGGTAAGGCCTTGAGCGCTGGTTGAGTCCACCGTTATGAGCGCTTCCCGACATCGGCCCAATCCACCCATTCGAGCTCCACATCGCCGATATAGACGGTATCCCCGGGCTGGACCCCTGCCTGCTCCAAGGCCTCGATGACCCCCAAGCGCTCCAACTCCCGGTGCAGTTTGAGCAAGCCTTCCTCGGAGTCGAGGCGGGCCATCCGCACGGCTTTTTCCGCTGCCGTCCCCAGGACCCGCCATCCATTCCGTTCACGGATCACTCGGATCGGAGTCTCGCGCCGGAAGAGGGACGGCGTGGCGGGTTGCAAGGAGGGGAGGGGTGGGGCTTCCTGCAATCGCTTCCAGGCCTCCCACATCAAGGCTCGGGTGCCCTGTTTCGCCGCTGCGGAGATCGGGTGTATCGAAAGACCCTGGGCGGCGAAGGCCGCTTCCACCGCTGGCCATCGAGCTTGAACTTCGGGCAGATCCATCTTGTTGAAGGCGATGATCTCCGGTCGCCTCAGCAGGTCGGGGTTGTAATGACCCAGCTCGGCACGGATCGCCTTGTAATCCGCCATGGGGTCTGGGGAGAGCCCATCCAGCAGATGGATGAGGACACGGGTGCGCTCGACGTGGCGTAGAAAAGTCAGCCCGAGGCCCGCTCCCTGATGGGCTCCCTCGATCAGGCCGGGCAGATCGGCCAACACGAAGGAAGCCGTGTCATCCAGAACGACCACCCCCAGATGGGGATGCAGCGTCGTGAAGGGATAGTCCGCGATCTTCGGGCGGGCCGCTGTCACGGCGGCCAACAACGTGGATTTCCCGGCGTTGGGCTTGCCGATCAGCCCGACGTCGGCCAGGAGACGCAGCTCCAGGTGAAGGCGACGGAGCTCCCCTGGCTCCCCGCGTTCCGCGATTCGAGGGGCCTGATTCGTCGGGCTAACGAAAGCGGCGTTCCCCCGTCCACCCCGTCCGCCCCGGGCCACGACCACCGTCTGTCCGGGTTCCGTTAAATCCGCCAAGAGCTCCCCGGTCTCTGCATCTCGGACCACGGTCCCGGGGGGCACGTCTAGGATGAGATCCTCCCCGCTGGCTCCCGTTTTCCGCCCTCCCCGCCCATGGCGGCCGTCCTCCGCTCGGAAGTGGCGGTGGCGGTAATAATAAGCCAGGGTGTTCAGATGGGGGTTCACCCGCAGGATCACATCCCCACCCTTTCCTCCATCGCCCCCATCCGGTCCACCCATGGGGACGTATTTCTCGCGTCGGAACGAGACACATCCATCACCGCCGTCCCCAGCTTTCACTTCGATGATCACTTCGTCACAGAAAACCCATGGTTCGCCCATCGGAATCCTCCATATATCCTTTTCATTTTAAACCAGATCCAATGCAGCCGGGCGAAGGTCTTACCTTCATCCAGGGCTTTTCAAAGTTCTAACGAACTAACGAAGATGGCATAACGGTGGGGAAGGGGATGGTCCATCTCCCCTTTCTCCCTTCTCCCTGCTGCCCTTCAGGCCGCGGGGAGGAGGGAGAAATTTTTTCGGGGGCTGGGCCGGGGGGGAAGGCCCCCGAACCCCCCCAAATCTATTGAAAAGCTCTGCCGGCTGCCCCTAACGATGTTGACCGTCCCTTACGCCCGCGATATGCTCAAAATTCAGAATGCAACGGACGGTGGAGCTGAGATGGACGGTGAGCACGGGTATCCATGGCATTTGCCGCCGGCGCTAGCCTTGCATTTGGAAATCCTCCGTTATCCGATTCTGGCCCGCCGGATCCACGAGCGGATGCGCCAGGAGCTATTCGCACGTGGCATCATCACCCCTGAGGCCTTCGAGGCCGAGGTCCGGGAGAAGGCCCTGATCTCCCAGCGCCTGGAGGGCTTGACGGATCCCTTCGGTCAGGAATCGGCGGAGGAGTGGGAGGAACGGCTGGCTCAAATCCGGGACCAGCTCACGGAGTTCTATTTCGCTTACAACCTTCCCCACAGCCTGTTCGTGGAGATCGTCCGCTCGGTGTTGGAAGAGCGGGCGCCAGGGCATCGGCCGATCCTCTCCTTTAATCCTGAGCTCGCCCCGCTTGAGGCGCTCTTCGCTCAGGCGGAGGCCTATGAAGCGGTTCCTCCCGAGCAGCGCAAGGCTGTGCTTCCACACTTGAAAGAGATCCGCGTCGTCCTCATTAAGAGCATCATCAGCGATCAGCTGGCCTTTGTGGGGATCGCCCGAGAGCATTTCACCGCAGCGGATCTGCGAGCGATCTACGATCGGCGGATCGGCCAAGGGAAGATCGGAGGCAAGGCAGCTGGGATGATGCTGGCCTGGCGGGTCCTCCAGCAGTCAGATCCTGAGGATCCTTTCCCTCTGGCTGAGCGGGTGAGCATCCCGGAGTCTTGGTTCATCGGAGCCGATGTCTTCTACGAGTTTATGGAGCGCAACGGGTTGCTTCCCTATCTGAACCAGAAATACAAGAGCGAGGAGGAAATCCGAGCGGAGTTCCCTGAAGTGCAGCATGCCTTCTTGGAGAGCCGCTTCCCAGCGTGGTTTGTGCAGCGGCTGCGAGATCTTCTTCGGGAGATCGGCCCCCACCCATTGATTGTGCGCTCCTCGAGCCTCCTGGAGGACAACTTTGGGGCCTCCTTCGCGGGGAAATACGAGAGCCATTTCTGCCCCAACCAGGGCTCCTTGGAGGAGAACCTGGAGGCGCTGCTGACGGCCATCAAGCGGGTTTATGCCAGCGTCTTCCACCCGGACCCGCTGATCTACCGGCGGCATGTGGGCTTGGTGGATTATGATGAGCGAATGGCGATCCTGCTCCAGAAGGTGGAGGGAGCCCGCTATGGGCGCTACTTTTTCCCACCAGTTGCCGGAGTCGCCTACTCTCGCAATCCCTTCCGATGGAGCCCGCGTATCCGACGGGAGGATGGCTTTGTGCGCATGGTGGTCGGGCTGGGCACCCGCGCGGTGGAACGGGTGGCCCATGATTACCCCCGAATGATCGCCCTCAGCCATCCCGGCCTACGACCCGAGAAGGATCCGCAATCGATCGCCCGCTACGCCCAGCATTTCATTGATGTGATTGACATGGAGGACAACAGCTTTCGGACTCTGCCGATCGCGGAGGTCTTGGAGGGGGATTATCCGGGCTTGGCCTATCTGGCATCGGTTCACAAGGGGGACTACCTTCAGCCTGTTCTTGGACGCAATGTGGACCCGCGCTCACTTGTGATCACTTTCGATCGTCTACTCCAGGAGACGGACTTTGTTCCCCTGATGCGGGCTGTGCTGCGCAAACTGGAGCGTTATTACGGACGACCGATCGACGTGGAGTTTGCTGTCCTCCTGGAAGGAGGACGACCACCTCGTCCTATGCTCCGGCTACTGCAATGCCGCCCTCAAACCGATCGGGAGCAGGCAGCCAGCCCACGCGTTCCGAAAGATATCCCGGCGGAAGACATCCTGTTCACTTCTTACCATATGGTGCCTTATGGAACTGTGTATGATATCCGTTACATTATCTATGTGGATCCGATGATCTATACTCGAATCCCATCGCTGAGCACTCGGTTAGAGATCGCACGGGTGATCGGGCGGCTGAACCGGCGGCTGACGGGAGAACGGTTCATTCTGATCGGGCCCGGCCGCTGGGGGAGCGCGAATCCCTATCTGGGAGTGAAGGTGGGCTACGCGGACATTTATAACGCCCGGGCCCTGGTGGAGATCGGGCTGCGGGGGGCCCAGGGGACGCCCGAGCTCTCTTATGGAACGCATTTCTTTCGCGATCTGATCGAGGCCCAGATTTACCCGCTAGCCATTCTTCCAGAAGATGAGCGGGCGATCTTCCAAGCCGATTTCTTCATTCGGGCGCCTAATTGTTTGACGGCACTGCTGCCAGAGGAGACCCCTTATGAGCCCTATGTGAAAGTCATCGATGTCCCTCAGGCGACGGGGGGACGATATCTGCACCTCGTGATGGATGGCGATCATGAGGAGGCGATGGCCTATCTGGGGCCGAGGCGAGGGGAATCGTAGATCATCCCGTGGCGATCTTCAGGATCGCTGCCGCCCGTTCCCGAGCTAGGGATCTGGACCTTGGACCAACTCGTCCATTTCCTTCTACAAGGGGTGGTGGGGTCGCCGAAAGCGGCTCCCACTTACCCCAAGATCCTTCCACCTCTCCTCCCATCGCATATCCCTATTAGGAGGGCATTGAGGATGAACCTCAAAGGCTTCCAATTCACTCTGATCGCCCGGGATGGGCGGGCACGGGCGGGCTTTCTGGATACGCCCCACGGGCGCATCCCTACGCCGTGTTTCGCCCCGGTGGGCACCCAGGGGGCGGTGAAAACTGTGCCGGCTTGGGATCTGGAGGCGCTGGGGGCTCATTTGATTCTGGCCAACACGTATCATCTGTATCTGCGGCCTGGCGATGAGCGTATTGCCCGTCTGGGCGGCCTGCACGAGTTCATGGGGTGGAAGGGCCCCATCCTCACGGACAGCGGCGGCTTCCAGATCTTCAGCCTTCAGGGATTGCGGGAGGTGGATGACGATGGCGTCACTTTTCGCTCCCATCTGGATGGTTCCCTCCATCGGTTCACCCCCGAGAAGGCCATCCGTATCCAGGAGAACCTGGGAGCGGATCTGATCATGTGCTTGGATGAGTGTCCCCCACCGATGGATTACGATTACAACGTGAAGGCTCTGGAGCGCACCCATCGTTGGGCCGAGCGGTGCCGGGCCGCCCACACCCGAACAGATCAGGCCCTCTTCGGCATCGTGCAGGGTGGGGTCTTTGAAGATCTACGAACCCGGAGCGCTCGCTTTTTGGTCGGCCTGGATTTCCCTGGGTATGCGATCGGAGGGCTTTCGGTCGGCGAGCCCAAGTCCTTGACCTATCGTACCCTGGAGCTGATGGATGCCCTGCTTCCAGAGGAGAAACCTCGTTATTTGATGGGGGTAGGGACCCTAACGGATTTTGTGGAAGCGGTGGCCCGTGGGGTGGATCTCTTCGATTGCGTGATGCCCACTCGGGTGGCCCGCCATGGGACTGCCATCACGAAGACGGGGCGTCTGAACCTGCGCAATGCGGTTTATGCCGAGGATCCACGCCCTATTGATGAAGCGTGTGGATGCCTCACCTGTCAACGGTTCTCTCGAGCGTACCTGCGGCATTTATTTAACGTCGGAGAGCCCCTGGCGATGCATCTGACCACTCTCCATAACCTTTATACATTGTTCCGGTTTATGGAGGACATGCGAAAGGCCATTCTGGAGGGCCGCTTCGCGGATTTCCGGATGGCTGTGCTGGAAACCCAGGCGGCTCTCGCCATGGACCTTGAGCGTGAAGCCGATTAAGTTGGGTAATCCATCGGCTCTCAGCGAGCGCGGATCGTTCCCACAGAAGAATTTCACGAATTGTTTTAGGAATTACGCCGTTCGGAGCCCACAAGAGGATGCGGAAGGACCCCACCCTCTGCATCCCCTCCTTGGCCCTGTGAGCCGTGGGCAAGGGGATGCGAGCGGTTCTTGGGGGCGGAGCGGGGCGCCCAAGGCGCCCCGCTCCGCCCCCAAAGCCCCCAACGCGGTCCGAAGGGCCGTAAAGAGGAAGAATCAAGGGGGAGGGCTGGGACGCACGCAATCGTGTATGAAGCCTGTGGCGTTAATTCGAAGAGAACAAAGGCATAACGCCCCGTGCGAAGTCCCACCAGAGGTTGTGGGTCAAGATCTGCCGAAGTAGGGCCTCGCTTTCTTCATAACGTCGCTGGAGAGCTTCCATGGCCGCTTCTAACTGGGCCATTCGCTTCTCCAGTTCGCGGCGAGCTGCCTCCAGCTCGGCCATTCGTTCCGCCAGCACCTCGAGGCGAACCGAGGAAATCAACATCCAACGTCGGATCGTCCGGAACGCCCCGATCAGCGCCTCCGGATCGATCGACTCCGGATCAGATTCCAGACGTCGGAAGAACGCCTCCAGATCTTCCATATCTTTGTCTCGAGCCATCCCAGCGCCTCCGGTTTAGAGTGTGTTTGAAAACCGGGATTGGGGATCAAGGGGCGCTATATGCGATCAAGGAGGACAGGCGGCCCCACCCACTCCAAAATCCTCCACACGGAGGAAATGAACGAGTTTGTCCAAAGTCTGGTTAATAAAGAGGAGGGACGCATCGCCCCTCCTCCACTCCCAAAGATCCTGCATGCGTCATAGATGAAGCGCTATCTTTAAAAGTCCCCAGAGGGAGATGTGCGCATGGAGGGTCAAGCAAATATTATATACGGGAGGCTTCAATACGCTATTTGGTGGAGGAACGCCTATGGCTTCCCATCCGCGCATTGCCATCTTGGGAGGGACCGGGAAAGAGGGCTCCGGGCTGGCGCTTCGCTGGGCCCGGGCCGGCTATCCGATCGCCATCGGCTCCCGCGATCCTGAACGAGCCCGCCACACAGTAGAACGCCTGCGTCCGTTGGCTTCTTCCGCGGAGCTTGTTGGCCTTTCGAACGCCGAGGCCGCGGCATGGGGTACGGTGGTGGTGATCGCGGTCCCCTATGAGGGCCATGCAGCCATCCTTCAGGCCCTTCGAGATACGCTTGCCCGCAAACTGATCGTCGATATCGTTGTCCCCCTGGACCCGAACAATCCCCGTCGCTACGCTCCACCGCCGGATGGCTCTGCGACCGCTGAGGCCCAGCGGATTCTGGGCCCTGAAGCCCCCGTGGTGGGAGCTTTTCATAATATCTCTTATTTGCACCTACATAACCTGGGCGAAACCCCGGAATGCGATGTGCTGGTGGTGGGGGATCATCACGAGGCAAAGGCGCAAGTTATCGCCCTGGCCGAAGCCATCGGGTTCACTGCTTACGACGCTGGCCCCCTGGCAAACGCTCCGATTGTGGAAGGGCTGACAGCGGTGTTGATCGGGTTGAACATGCGCTACAAAGCCCGAGGTGTGGGGATCCGGATCACGGGCATCCCGGGGAAGAAACAGGAGCCTGTCCAAACAAACAGGAGCTAAGACGCCTCCGCAATGCTGGATTCATCCTCGTTTTGGGGATATGTTATGGGGAGGCCGATGGTTTCCCTTTCTCTCCCCTTCCTCTCCCTCCAGCTCTTTGGGCTGCAGGGATGGGAGAGGGAAATCTGTCAGGGCTGGGGGGACTACCCAAAACGGGCGCTGAGGCGCCCGACTACAAACGACCCCCCGCCCCCGAAGATCTCCAAGGGAAACTTCTTGAATGCTGGTGCAGCAGGGTCTACATCAGAATGTGAGTCAAAGACTATGAAACCGGTCACACTGTTTCCTCTCGAAGGCCTGCCGATCGTTCAGCCTGGCGATGATCTGGTCGCGCTGTTGGCGGAAGCGTTGGACCCTTGGGGCGGGCCACAAGAGGGAGATGTGCTGGTGGTGGCTCAGAAGATTGTTTCAAAGGCGGAGGGTCGCTTCGTGCGTCTCTCCGAGGTGAACCCTTCTCCGCGCGCGCTGGAGCTGGCCCAAATCACCGGCAAGGATCCCCGCCTGTTGGAGGTCATCTTGTGGGACACCGCCGAGGTGCTTCGGGCGCGGCCGGGGTTGATCATCGTTGAACATCGCCTGGGGTTCATCTGCGCCAACGCCGGCGTGGACCGCTCCAATGTGGCTCCGGAGGGCGAGGAGATCGTACTTCGTCTGCCGGAGGATCCCGATCGTTCCGCCCGACGGATCCGGGAGGGGATACGGCAGCGGTTCGGAGTGGATATCGGTGTGGTGATCGCGGATAGCCACGGCCGGGCACATCGGAAAGGGGTGATCGGGGTGGCGATTGGGGTCAGCGGCCTGCCGGCGCTGGAGGACTGGAGGGGGCGTAGGGACCTGTTCGGCTATACCCTACAGCACACAGAGGTCGCCTTAGGGGACCTGCTGGCTTCGGCGGCCACCTTGCTGTTGGGCCAGGCGGACGAAGGCGTCCCCGCCGTGCTGATCCGGGGCCTTTCCTTTACCCCGCAGGAGAGCTCGGCCCGCGAGTTGGTCCGGGAACGATCCCATGACCTGTTTCGGTAGAGCGCGGAGGGTCTAAAGCCATGCTCCTATCCGGGATCCGGGTGCTGGATTTAGCTCGATTGTTGCCAGGGCCTTTCGCCACCCAGTGGCTGGTCGCCATGGGCGCCGAGGTGATCCGTGTGGAACCCCCCAGGGGAGGGGATTGGCTTCGGGAGATGCCTCCCTTTGTAGAGGGCATCGGCGCGTGGTTTGCAGCGGTGAATCGGGGCAAGAAGAGCGTGGCTCTGGATCTAAAACATCCGGAGGGCCGTGAGCTCTTCCTCCGGTTGGTTCAATCTGCCGATGTGGTGGTGGAGGGCTTCCGGCCGGGTGTGATGGCCCGGCTGGGCTTGGCTCCCGACATCCTCTTAGCGCGTCAACCCCGCTTGATCTACGCCTCTCTAACCGGTTATGGGGCGGGGAGCCGCTGGCGGGAGCGGGCTGGACATGATCTCAACTATCTGGCGCTAGCTGGATTTTTGGGGTTGAACGGACCTCGGGGAGGCCCTCCGGTGCCCCCGGCTGTGCCGGTAGCCGATTTCGGCGGGGCGATGGCGCTGCTGATCGCTGTGCTGGCCGGCCTCTTCTATCGCGAGCGGACCGGCTGCGGGCTCATCCTGGATGCCTCAATCTTCGAAGTCGTGGTCACCTGGATGCAGCCCTTCTGGCTGGCCCATCAGGCTGGGCTTCCGGTCGCGCGGGAGGGGATGCCATTGAACGGGGCCCTCCCGTGTTACCGGGTCTATGTCACAGCGGATGGCGGCGCAATGGCGTTGGCCGCGTTAGAGCCCGCCTTCTGGCGGGCCTTCTGTGAGGCGGTCGGCCGCCCGGAGTGGATTCCCCGGGCTTTTGATCCTGATCTGATCCCCGAGGTAACCGCGTTATTTCAGAGTCGAACCCGGCAGGAGTGGGAAAAGCTGCGTGAAAAGCTGGATGCATGTCTGGAACCAGTGCTGGAACCGGAGGAGGCGATCCGAGCGCTGGCCCACTTGGCCCCCGCTTTCCAGACCGAAGCCTTCAGCTTGCCGTTTACGATCGATGAGCAACGGCTCGCCGCTGTCGGCCCACCCCCCCGCCTGGGGGAACACACCATAGAAGTTCTCCAAGGCCTGGGACTTCAGCCAGCCGATTTGGAGGATCTAAGGCGTCGGGGCATTATCAAGGTCGAGGGCGTTTAAGCTTCGTGCTATCGTATAGGTTTCACCTCGGGCTTTTCCCGTGCGCTCCTTAACGGAGGGATGATCTAACTTCCGATGAGAACCCTGGTGATTACTCCTCACCGATTAGCTCCAGCTCCGAGATCATCACCGAGTAACTGTGACCGGAGGCATAAATGCGCAAGCGGGTCAGGGTGGCCGGAGGGGCCCCGACGGCTTGAAGCGTTTCCATCAGGTTTCCCGAATCAAAGGTGTACCACTCACCCAGGGGGACCCGAAGGTGGACGTTATATGGAGGGGGGCAGATCTGTGGGAGGCAGCTCTCGGGAGTTTGGGGGGTGACCTCCCCGAGGGCGTAAAAGCCCTGAAGCCACTGGCGATCAACGCCGTTGATGTCCTTGTATTCCAGGCGGATCATCAAGGGGCACTCCGTTCCAACCACGCCGCATACGGCAACGTCCTGAAAGAGGATCTTAAGGGTGATGTGCAGCTGAAGCGAGCGAAAATCCCGCACATCCTGATTGAGGATGAGAAAGACCCCTGTTTGTGCATGATCAAACCCGGAGCGAGAGATCGCCAGGGCTCGACGACCGGCTTCCGAGGTTTGAGCGACTGTCCCCGGGCTCTCCCCGGGTTGTTTCACGAATGTGAAGATGGCCCACTGATTGGGCGGTATGGGCTCATCCACGTTCCGTTCCGGCAACGGCGTCTGGAAAAGGTTCGGCAACAAATTCCGACCTGCTTCCAGAGGGCTCTCCACCCGACCATTCAGCTCAATGCGCGCCCGTTGATCGCTCTTCAGCGTCCGGATTTGATCTGAGGTCCCTACTCGCGCTTCGCCGGAGCGCACGGTGAAGTCGGTCCGGTCGTTCTGCACTTCTATGGCCAGGGTCCCCGAGATGACCTCGGCCTGACCGTGGGGGGTCTGGATCGCCAGTTCCAGAGGCCGGCGGCCTTCCAGACGGATCACCCGGGCCCGGCCGCTGCGAACATACAGCGTGAGACGGGCCGGCTCCGGGCTGATTCCAAAACGGGGATAACGGGCTCGCCGCACTTCCACCTGGGTGTTGGGATAGATCTGGACAGCGGCAAGATCCTGAGGCGCAGAAGACAGCGGCTCAGAGAAAATCACCAGCCCCTGGGATTGCGCGTCGGTGATCAGGAGATCGCTTTCCGTCAGTCTGGAATAGGGGTTTCCAGGTGTGATCGCCAGCGGCTCCCGATCCACATGCTCCAGGCGGAGGATCCCTGACAGAGCCACCACACGGGTCTGGACACCGACATAAGAAGTGCGGAGGTACGTTAGGATCTGCCATGGGACCAGGATGGCGAGCCCCACGCAGATGGTAAAAGAAAGCAGTAAGGTAGCCCAGGCCAGGCGCTGCAGTTGTGCTTCAGTCCACCTCGTAGCGGATACGAAATCCCCGGAATTCACCGGTAGGCCTCTCCCAGTAAGTTTCCACATAGTCCACGCGGGCTGCCGGCGGACCTTTTTGTAGAAAATCAAGCAGCGTCTCCACGGCTGATCGTGGTCCTTCCGCCACCACTTCCACGGTGCCATCGGAGCGGTTCGCTACCCACCCGCTCAAGCCCAAGGCTTCTGCCCGCAATCGGGTGTAATATCGGAAGTTCACCCCCTGCACAATCCCATGGACAATGGCGTGAAGCCGGACCTGCTCCTCTTTGGGTGATTTGCGCTGCCCGGTTTCAGCCATAACGCCCTCCTCACGGAGATGCGCTCTACATTTTAACACGGATAGCCCCGGTGCCATTTCGAAGCGTAGCTGCCTGCGTGTTCCAGAGACCACCCATAAGCTCCCTTATCTCCTTTCCCCCAACCGGGAGAGAGGGGGATAAGGACAACCCAAGCCTCATGGGGCACCCACAGGGGGTGTCCTTACCTTGTTCCACGGCCACACCCAACTGAAAATCCCCGCGGGAAAAATCGTCCCAACATCCTGAGATGATCGGGAGAACGCCATTGCCAGGTTGCCGAACCTAGTGTTATCGTTAAGCGGGGACCTTGGACCGGTCCTCTCTTGCGAAGGGGATCGGGCAGGCAGAATCGGGCTTCTGCCAGGAAGCCTCTCAGTCGATCAAATATACGCCAACGACGACCCCTTTGTTTGAAGGAGGTCCTATGCGGGTCTTGCTCACAGGCGGCGCAGGGTTCTTTGGCTTCCATATGGCTAATAAGCTTCTCCAACATGGCCATGAGGTGGTCTTGCTGGACATCGCGGACTACATCGTGGAGGATTACATTGGCCCTGTTTCGTTCAACAAAGGGGATGTGCGCGATCGAGCGATGGTGGACCGGATGATGCGGGGCGTTGACGCTGTGATCCACGCGGCGGCCGCCTTGCCCTTATGGCCTCGCCAGGAGATCTTCTCTGTGAACGTGGAGGGCACTCGAACAGTGCTGGAGAGCGCTCTGGCTCATGGCGTCCGGCGGGTGGTCTTTATCTCCTCCACGGCCGTTTACGGCATCCCTAAAAAGCATCCGATCCTGGAGGACGACCCCCTCCGCGGCGTTGGGCCTTATGGCCAGAGCAAGATCCTGGCCGAGCGGATCTGCCAATCCTTCCGAGAGCGGGGGCTGATCGTGACGGTGATCCGGCCTAAGACCTTCATTGGGCCCGGCCGGCTGGGGGTTTTCCAGATCCTGTTTGATTGGGTGGAGCGAGGCAAGCCGATCCCCATTATCGGCAGCGGCAGAAATCGCTATCAGTTGCTGGATGTGGACGACTTGACCGACGCTGTCTTGCTGGCCCTCACGGTGGACGCCGATCGGGCGAATGACACCTTCAACATCGGCGCCGAGCGGTTCGGCACTGTTCGGGAGGATGTGCAGGCGCTTTGCGATCATGCCGGCACCGGCGCGCGGGTCTGGCCCCTGCCGGCCCGCCCGGTCAAGGCAGCCCTAGCCCTCTTCGAAGCGCTTCGCCTGTCGCCTCTCTATCGGTGGGTTTATGGGACCGCAGACAAAGATTCCTTCGTAGCGATCGATCGGGCGAGGGCCAAGCTGGGATGGCGTCCCCGTTACAGCAATGCGGAATCCCTCATCCGAACTTACGAGTGGTATCTGGCCCATAAAATGGAGCTCGCCGGCAAAGTTGGGATCACCCACCGGGTGGCATGGGATCAGGGGATCTTGCGGGTGATCCGGGATCTGCTTCCCTGAACCCTGTGGGTTCCTTATCTTTCTCTTCCCTCGGGCCGGAGAGGGGGAGGAAGATTCCAGAAGCGGTGCAGGGCAGTCCCTCAGGGGCTCTGGGCTGGGTCGGGGGTCAAGTGGGCCCACGAAACAGACATACGGATGGGGTACACGATCGAGCGCCCGCCTTCGGGCTCGGGAAGTTCGATCCGCAACGAACTCCAAGAACGGAGGCCCTGATGCAGGGACCATGGGAGGAGCGTGACGGGGTATTGCGTTATCGTACCAAGAGCGGGGTGGAGATCTACCGTCTCCCGATACGTCTCTTCCCCGAACTGGACGGCTACGTGTATCTCATCCTCGCCGATGATCATCGCATCCTGGTGGACGCCGGCTCCGGGTTGCCGGAGAGCTTAGAGGATCTTCGCCGAGGCTTTGAGATCCTGCGGGCTCGTTATGGGTGCCAGGTGGATCTCCATCAGCTAACCGCGATCCTCATCACCCATGGGCATATCGATCATTTCGGAGGATTAGCCTCTATCCGTCAGCAAAGCCCAGCACCCGTGTTCGTGCACGAACTGGATCGCCGCGTCCTGGTGAATTATTCCGAGCGGCTGATCACGGTGGCCCAAGAGATCCGTTATTTCCTGAACCAGGCAGGCGTCTCGCCTGAGCGACAGTCCGCCCTTCTTAATCTTTATCTCAGCATGAAAGCGCTGTTCCAATCCACTCCGGTGGAAGGCTTATTGACAGATGGAGAAATGCTATTCGGGATCCTCCGAGTGCATCATACCCCTGGACATTGCCCTGGTCAGGTGTGCCTGCAGATCGATGAAGTGCTGCTGACCTCGGATCACATCCTGGCCCATACGACCCCCCATCAGGCCCCAGAGCGGATCACTCGCTACACCGGCCTAGGGCATTATTTGGAATCCCTGCGTCGGGTTGCGGCGATCCCGGATATCGCCTTGGCGTTCGGAGGGCATGAGGATCCCATTCTGAACCCTTATGAGCGGATTGCGGCGATTGAGGCCTTTCACCATCAGCGTCTGGAGCGGGTCTTGGAAATCTGCAAGGAACCCCGCACCATCGCGGAGGTCTCAAAAGCCCTGTTCGGCCGGCAATACGGCTATGGGGTGTTGTTGGCTCTCCTCGAAGCCGGGGCCCATGTGGAGTATCTCTACGACCGGGGCTACCTACAGGTGGCCAACCTGGATCAACTGGAGAACGAGCCTGGGACGCCAATTCGTTATCGGAGGTTATAGATGCACCGCTGGTTAAACGTTGGAATCGCTTGGGTGATCATCGCCGCCGTGGCGCTGATCCAGGAGCGTTCCCGCGTGCTGGCAGGGATCCTGGCCGCTATGCCCTTAAGCATCCCGCTGGCCATGTGGATTGTTTACGCTGAAACCCGCGATCTCGAACAAACTGCCCATTTCACACGGGCCACCTTCTTGGCTCTTATCCCATCGTTCGGGTTCGTCCTTGCCGCCTGGGCGCTGCTCTCCCTCCGTGTTCCCTTCGGATGGAGCATCATCGGAGGGTATACGGCCTGGCTGGTCGTGTTGCTGCTATTGCGAGGGCTTGGGATCCTGCGTTAGGTTACCCCGAATATGGGCCAGGGGAGAGCGTGCGGCGTAGGGGGAATGACAAGGGAGCAGGACGGTGAACGTGCTGCCCTTCCCAAGTTCGCTTTCCGCCCACACCCGGCCGCCATGGCGTTCCACAATGGATTTCACAATGGCCAGGCCTAGGCCCGTTCCCTCCGTCATCTCACCTTCACGCTGGACGCGGTAGAACTTGCTGAAAATATGTGGAAGATCGGCTGGCGGTATGCCCACCCCGGTGTCGCTAATCCGCACCGCGATATAGCCCTCCTGTTCCCGCGCGGCCACGGTGATACGCCCGCCGGGGGGTGTGTATTTCACCGCATTGCTCAGGAGGTTCAGGAACACCTGCTCCAGGCGACGAGGATCCCCCTGAACGGCGGGTAGATCTCCAGGCATCTCTACGATCAGAGTGTGCTGCTTTTCTTCCGCTTGAGGACGAATGATCTGGACCGCCTCGTTCAAGATCTCCGTTAGAGAGCAGGTCTCCATGGACAGGGCATATCCGGATTCCAGCCGCGAGAGGTCCAGGAGGTTGTTCAATAGCTCCACGATGGTCTGCATGGCCCGCTCCACTTTCTGCACGAACTCCTGTTGACGAGGGTTCAACGGGCCCACGCGGGGCAACAGACTGACATAGCCTCGGATGGTGGTCAAAGGGGTGCGGACATCGTGGGAGACAATGGAGACAAACTCGGATTTAACTCGGTCCAGCTCTTTCAGATACGTGATATCCTGCATCACCATGACATAACCCACTCCCTCCACAGCGGTCAGGCTCGCCTGGAAGGTCAAGCGGGTGGGGAGGGTGACCTCCTGGCGGACGGTCTGGCCGATCGGCGGCTTCTTATCGAGAAGGGAAAGGATCTCCGGGTGGGTTATCACGGCGCGGAACGGCTGGCCCAGCGCCTGGGGTGGAAGGCCCAGGTGCTGATGGGCCGAGCGGTTCATTAGAATCAGCGTTTCCTGGAAATCCACTACGAGGACAGGCTCCTCGATCCCCTGGAGGATGGCTTCCAGTTTCCCCTTTTCGGTCTGAATGGCTTCAAAGAGCCGCGCTTTCTCAATGGCCACTGCGGCGTAATCCCCCAGCATCGTGAGGAAATGGACATCCGCTTCCGAGAAGGCGGACTCCTGAAGACGATTGATCACTCCCAAAACCCCCAGGATGTGGCCATGGACCCGAAGGGGCACATAGAGGAGCGATCGCACTAGGATCCCCGTGTCCAGTTTGTGAACCCCCGGCCCCAGCAGGATCGGGCGGCCCGTGCGAACCGCCCGCCCCAGAAGGCTGTCGAGGACGGGCACGGTTGCAGGGATAGGGGACGCCGTGCAAGAGGTTTCTGTGTCCCGACTCCGATAGATCTGAAGACGCAGAATCTGGCCGGCCTCATCCAACAACCATACGCCGCCTTCTTCCGCTCGGGTCAGATGGATTGCCGCTTCCACAATCGAGGGGAGGATCTCCTCCAAACGCAGGGAGGCGGTCAGTGTCTGCCCGACCTCGTAGAGGACGCTGAGTTGCTGCAGCTGGCGCTGCAATCGCTCTGCCATCCCCGAAATCCGGCGGCGCTCCTGGATCAGCGCGGTGATCCGCCGAAGACAGTCCAGGATTTCCTCCGGATGGTGAGGGGCAAGCAAGAAATCGTGAACTCCCAGGCGTATCAGGCGTACGATTTCCGAGGCTGAGAGTGGCGGGCCAATGATCACCCGTCCGATGGGCTGGGGTCGGATGCGGTCCAGAAAGTCGTGCAGCCCAGATAATCTCCAATCCACAAAAACCACATCCGGCTGGAAAGGACCAAGCAACCGCTCCGCCTCTGGGATGGAGGGAACACCACGAGCCTCGAAGCGTAATGAGCCGCTCTCCGTTGCAGCGAGCATCTGTGCCAGAGCAGTGGAATCCCCGATGATCAGCGCTCGTATGGAGTTTGATCCCTGTCGATTCACAGGCCGCTCCATACCTTGAGATAGAACAGGTGCCCAAATTGGCTGAGCTCCACCGCTTCTTTACAAACTTTGATTGTTGGATACGATTGAACACACTTTGAAGCCGTTTCCCTGGGGGTTTGGGGGCTGGGGCCATTGGCCCTCACGATCCCATATCCTTAAGACAAATGGAAGAAGCACGGCTCTGCGATCAGAGGTTTGAGCTAGGAAGGGAGCAGGAAGAGAAGGACCCTGCTCGCCTTCTCACATGGCCCTACACAGCCCTGCCCCTAAAAAAGCGTAATACCGCTTCCTGGCGATGTCAAACCTATCTCCAACTCATTGGACCGGATTGCGCAACACCCCGATGCCCTGGATCTCCACTTCCACCCAATCGCCCGAGCGAAGGGGTCCAACTCCGGCCGGGGTTCCCGTCAGGATCACATCGCCAGGCTCGAGGGTCATCACTGACGAGATGTAGGCGATAAGCTTGGGAACCGGGAAAACCATCTCTCGCGTGTTCCCTCGCTGGCGGACTTCCCCGTTCACCCGGCAGAGGATCTCAGCGTTGCTGATCTCTTCCGGGGAAAGATGGGTGACGATCCAGGGCCCCAAGGGGCAGAACGTGTCGAAGCCCTTGCTTCGAGTCCACTGCCCATCCCGTCGCTGGAGGTCCCGTGCGGTCACATCGTTCCCGCATGTTACGCCGAACACGTAGTCCCAAGCTTTATGCTCTGGAATATCCTTCCCCCGGCGTCCGATGACGACCGCGAGTTCCGCTTCGTGCTCCACTCGTTGGGATTGCGGTGGAAGGCGGATGGCGCTCCCCGGCCCAATCACCGCGCTGGGAGGTTTCAGAAAGATCAGTGGCTCTGGGGGAACCTCCACGTCATGTTCGCGGGCATGCTCCACGTAATTCCGGCCCACCGCTATGATCTTGGAAGGTATACATGGAGCGAGCCAAGAAGCAGCCTCGGCATATCCCAAGGGATCGCCTCGCTGAAACCTTCCATGGAACGGATCTCCCAGAAGGGCATAAAGCACATCGCCTTCAACGATCACAAGCTGAGGGCCGTCCTCGGTCATGATTCGTCCGATGTGCATTGTTCACCTCCGAGGCTCAGACTTTGTAAGCGGTCGTAGGGCCTCCCTTGAAAAATCGTTCGGGAGTGAGAGGCCGTTTGTAGTGCTTTATCCATTTTTTGAATTTGAGAAAGATTTTTCTTCCCCCTCCCCCCGACCCGAGGGGCCGCAGGGAGGGGGGAGAGAGGGGGAGGGGCCATTCGCTCTCTCCATCCCATGTTCCTGAAGAAGCAGCATGGGACTTGAACGCCCGTTTTTTAAGCCCTCAACTCCCGAGGATCCCCAAGGATCATACAATCTCAAACGGGGTTTGCGAGGCTCCTGTTGGCTGAGATTTTAGCGGAAGTCCAACGGGCGGGGTAGGCATGCGAGCCGGGTATGGGGAGGCGAACAAAGGAGGCCTGATAGATCTCCTGTCTCATGGCCGCTAGGCGTTCTCGTTATCCCAGGCGGCGTCGAAAAACCGAACCTCCAGTTCCATCGCCGTGCGGTAAAGGATGTGCTGCGCCTCTTCTTCTCCGGGGAGCCGGTCTAGCAGTTCCTCCAGCTGGCGTGCCAGCGCCTCAAAATCATCGCTCGCGTAAGTTTCCACCCACTCTCGATAAAGACTTTCGGGATGCGTATGGGGACGGAGCGTTTGACCCAAGTGGGCATACAGCCGCATACACGGCGTCATCGCGGCCACGATGTGGCCGACCGGCTCCAGGGCCGCCACCCGGAGGAGGAAATCGGTGTAAGTCCGGGTCGCGGGGGCAGGGGCCGGGGTCAGATCAACTCCCCAGCGAGCCGCATATCCCTGGTGCATGGCAAGTTCCTCAAAGACCCTACCCAGCAGCTTGCGGAAGGCCGCCATCGTATCCCGATCCGGGGCTTTGGCGAGCGCGAGGGCATACGCCCGTGCGAAGGCCTCCAGGAAAAAGGCGTCCTGCCCGATGTAGAAAGCGAATCGCTCTCGCGGAAGTATTCCGGAGGCGATCCCTCGCACGAACGGATGGGCCTCACAGATCTGAACCAGATCCTGACATGCCTCCCACAACGCCTGAGCGCGCGCCATGGCATCCTCCCCGCTTGGGGATTTTCGGGTGGGGGCCGCTGAAGGCAGCCCCCATCCCCGATCCCTTCTCTGCGGCTGATCAACTATGTGGGCGCCCGCAAGAGGTAGCCCCTACTTACGGGCTGATCGTTCGGGCCCGGGCGACCCAGCCTCGAGCGAAGGCGATGGCTAAGTAGAGCAGGAAGGAGACCCCGAAGGTTGGGAAGGTGGCTCCCACGGCGGGGGCGAGGCGGGTAAGGGCCTGGTAGGTTGCCACCCCGGCCACCCAGGCGATCAGGCCCTCCCATCGCACCGGAGCCGGGCGATATAGGTCGGCTTCGATGTAGGCGCGACGGATCACGAAATAATCCGCTGCCAGCACGCCGAAGAGCGGGACGAAGGCGGTCCCGATGAGCAGCAGGAAGTTCTCATACTGGGCGATAGGGACGGTGAGGGCGAGGACGAGGCAGAGAGCGCCGATGATCGCTGCGAAGAGCGCCTGCCGAACCCGCGGCCAGATGTTTTGAAGGGAGACGGCGGCCGAGTAAATATCCGCGAAGGCGTTGTCGGTCTCATCCACGAGGATGATGGGCAGCACGATCCACCCGATGGCCAGCGCCCCGATGGCCTCCACCAGCTGACCCGTCTGGGCGGTCAGGAGGAGCAGGGCGCCCAGCCCATAGAACCACACGTTGGCGATGAAATAGCCCACATAGGTTCCCCAGAACGCGGACCCGGCCCGTCGGGCGAATCGGTTGTAATCGGCCACCAGGGGCATCCACGAGATCGGCATCGCCGCTACCAGGTCAACGGCCAGCCAGAAGGGCATCTCCCCGGTCCCTGGCCGTTGCCAGATCGCCCCCAGGTCGTAGGTGGTTGCCAGGTAAATCGTCAGCCAGATGGTGGTCAACAGCACCAGCCACACCGCGAACTTCTCCAGCCATTGGCGCACCACGACCAATGGACCTCCGATGGCCATCACGGTGCACCATAAGGCGAAGAGGATGGCCCAGAAGGGATAGCTGGAGAAGCCGAAGAAACGGGCGCTGATGAGGTTGGCAGCCTGGGCCATAACGATGATTTCGAAAGCTCCCCAGCCGATCAGCTGCAGCACGTTGAGGGTGGTGGGGAGGAATGAACCGAGGCGGCCAAGGGCAGGCCGGAGCAGGACCATCGTAGGGGCGCCGGTTCGGCTGCCGATGTAACCGGTGGCGGCCAGGAGCAGGTTCCCTAACAGCGTCCCGATGACGATGGCCAGGAGCGCCTGCGGAAGGCCCAGGCCGGGCACCAGCAGCGCGCCGGCGGCCATCACCAGCAGCCCCACGCCGAGATCCCCCCAAAGGACCGCGTAATCCAGGAACCCCAGCCGTCGGGCCTCCATGGGCACCGGTTCAATGCCCCACTCGGGGGGTGCCTGGATCCGGGGAACCACATGAATCCATGCCTTACGCAACGCCATGGTGAGCCTCCTGGTAGAGGATGATAATGAAGCGGCGTGGGGGAACAAAAAAGCCCGCCGACGGATGGGCGGGCGAGGAGGCATGACCACAGCGACAGTCCCTCCGCCGGTATGATCCGGATCAGGTTCAATGGGTCGGCGCCGGGGCTGGCATATGGCCAGCAAGGCGCCCTCTCAGCCCGCTTTCCCGCGGACTCCCCACGTCGCTTCGTCGCTTATTTTAGCATAATCCGGATTGTCGGTCTACTTTTCACGCTTTGGGAGCGTTTGGCTGAAGGCGATCAGCCTCGCCGGATGTCTTCGAAAGAAAAGGTTCCAGCCAGGGGGAGGCGAATCCCTCCACCTGGCGCTGGGCGGCTTTCAAGGTGTTCACCAGCAGCATCGCCACAGTCATCGGGCCGACCCCTCCGGGGACCGGGGTGATGGCGCTGGCGACGGCGGCCGCTTCCTCGAAGACAACATCACCGACCAGCCGGTAGCCCTGGGGAGCTTGCGGATCCACCACTCGGTTGATTCCTACATCGATCACAACCGCGCCGGGCTGGATCATCTCCCCCCGCACCAGGCCGGGACGCCCGGCCGCTGCGATCAGGAGATCCGCCTGGCGGGTCACCGAGCCGAGATCTGGGGTCCGGGAATGACAGATCGTCACCGTGGCATCGAACCGGAGGAGCAGGAGCGCCATGGGAAGCCCTACAATCCGACTGCGCCCCAGAATGACTGCCCGACGGCCTGTGATGGGGATCCCCACTTCCTGGAGCATGGCCAGGATCCCCAACGGCGTGCAGGGGATGAAGTAAGGGTCCTTCCCCTTAAGCCCCAGGCGGCCGATGTTGAGCGGATGGAAGCCGTCCACATCCTTTTCTAGGGGAATTGCGCTCAAGATTTCTTCTTCATCCAAGTGAGGCGGCAACGGCAATTGCACGAGGATCCCGTGGACCTCGGGGTTACGCGCGAGGGCTTCCACCAGCTCCAGCACAGTTCCCCGATCCACGTCAGCGGGCAGACAGTGGCTGAACGTGCGGATGCCCGCCGCGGCGCAGGCGCTCTGCTTGGCCCGCACATAAGTTTGCGAGGCGGGGTGATCGCCGATCAGCACCGTGGCCAGGCCCGGAACCTGCCCGGTCCGGGCCCGGAACGCCTCCACTTGCGCTTTGACCCAGTCCCGCCATCGGGCGGCCATCGCCCGCCCGTCCAGGATGCGTGCGGCCACGAGCGGTTCCTCCTCCTAGGCTGCGCCTTCCTACGGAGCGTCCTTGCTCAACGGGGGGACCCGCTGCTCTCTTGGGAGCTTTGAGAGCCTGCATGCCCAACGAGGTTCGAGAGGGGGGCGATCAGCCGCGTGAACTCCAACGGGAAGACGAACTTGGTCGCTGGGCTGGCCCCCAGGGCCTTGATCGCTTCCAGATATTGCAGAGTCATCGTGTTGGCATCTAGGGTGCGGGCCACGCTGAAGATGCGCTCCAGCGCCATCGCGAACCCTTCAGCGCGCAGGAGCTGGGCCTGACGCTCCCCCTCCGCCCGAAGGATCGCCGCCTCCTTTTCCCCTTCCGCTTTCAGGATGGCGGCCTGCTTCTCGCCCTCGGCCACCTTCACTGCCGCCTCCCGCTTGCCGTCGGCCTCGGTCACCAAGGCGCGTCGGTTGCGCTCCGCCGACATCTGGCGGGTCATCGCCTCCAGCACATCCCGCGGCGGCTGGATCTCGCGGATCTCCACCGCGGTGACCTTCACCCCCCAGCGCTCCGTGACTTCATCCAGCTTCACCCGCAGGGCCTGGTTGATATATTCCCGCTTCGCCAGCACATCATCCAGCGAGATATCACCGATGACCGCTCGCAGGGTGGTGGTGGCGATCCCCACGGCGGCCGAGACGAAATCCCGTACTTGCACCACGCTTTGGATGGGATCGACCACCCGCCAGTAGATCAGGAAATCGATGCCGATGGGTGCGTTGTCTTTAGTGATGGAGGTCTGCTGGGGGATCTCACGGAATTGCTCCCGCAGGTCGACTGTGATCGCCCGGTCTACAATGGGGATCAGGAGCACCAGGCCGGGCCCTTTCGCCCCGATCACCTTCCCCAGGCGGAACACCACCAGCCGCTGGTATTCCGGGACGATCCGGATCATGGAGCCCAGCAGGGCCAGGAGAATCAATCCGCCACAAACCAGGAGTAGAAGCAAAGAGACGAACGGCTCCATATAATCCTCCTTTCACATTGGAGCTCCGCTTTCTCCAGTTTAACCCAATCCGGATAAAGGTGAGAGCGGATCGCCGGATCCGGGCGGCTATCTATTTTTTATGAGACTGAGGGCGGGGCAGTCCTCCCACTCTGTAGGGATGATCGTTTTGCTTACGGAATTTCTGTGGGGTGCGAGGCCTGCTTCTTCACAAGGGGTAGGCGGTTGTGCGACCCACTTCTCGCTAAAATACAGGAGGCGCGGAAGGGCCCCACCCCCTAAGCCCCCGCGTTGGAATGATCCCTTAGCTCGGAGGCTGCATCCTTATGTCGGAATCCCTAGAGGACATCGCCCGGGAGATCATCCAGTGTCGTCGGTGTCCCCGCCTGGTGGCCTATCGGGAGGCTGTTGCCGCCACCCGGCGGCGGCAGTTTCAGGACTGGGAATACTGGGGGCGTCCGGTCCCCGGGTTTGGGGACCCGCAGGCGCGCCTACTGGTAGTCGGGTTAGCGCCTGCCGCCCATGGCGCGAACCGGACCGGACGGATGTTCACAGGGGATGGCTCAGGGGATTTCCTGATCGCTGCCCTATACCGGGCGGGTTTCGCCAACCAGCCGACCTCTACCCATCGGGAGGATGGGCTGGTCCTGCGAGATGTCTATCTCACCGCTGTAGTCCGATGCGCCCCGCCCGAGAACCGACCATCCCGGGAGGAGCGGGGTAACTGTCTGCCTTATCTGATTCGTGAAATCCAGGCACTGCCTCGACTCCAGGTGGTTGTCACCCTGGGCCAGATCGCCACGGAAGGATTGATGGCCGCCCTTCGGGCCCTGGGCTACGATGGCCCGTATCCGGTGTTCCGCCATGGGGCGATCTATCCGCTGGGATCCGGATGGCCCATCCTGATCACATCCTACCATCCCAGCCGCCAGAACACTCAAACCGGGCGCCTGACGCCGGAGATGTTCGATAAAATATGGGAGACGGCGAAGCGTTATTTGTCATGATGGGCTTTCGCCATGCTCCTACACTTCGCTGCGCCATTGAGAGGTGATGGGAGGAGATGAAGGGCCCCATCCCTCAGGCCCCTGGTAGCTGTTCGGCCGTGCTCGGGCGACGCAAATACGGATATAGGCGTTCCATCGTAGTGCTCCTTCCAGATTTGATTTTTGGGTATGACCCAATGCGCTCCCCAGCCCCAAAAGAATTTTCTCCTCCCTCCCCGCAGCCCAAAGGGCTGTGGGGAGGGAGGAGCCCACCCGTCTTCTCGGCGGCATACCCCAAAAACAAATCTGGATGAAGCAGTAGTGCTTCCTCCGCTTTAGTTTTTGGGATATGCGATGGAGAGGCTGATGGCCCCTCCTCCGAAAACGCTTTTTCATCCCTCTCCCCACGGCCCTCTGGCCGTGGGGAGAGGGATGAAGGGGGGTGGGGCTATTCCATCACAAGAAGCGAGCGGTATGATTCCCAACTATAATCAAGAGTAACGATAGCGCCTCACCATCCGCGTATGACCCGTATCCTGGACAGGAGGTCTTTTTCGATGAATGTGACCATCGCGCAATCGGCCTTTGAGCGGGCCCTTTCCGTGGCCGGTCGGGCGGTTCCTTCACGGGCGACCCTTCCCACGTTGACCCATGTGTTGCTCCAGGCGGAGCCCGGGCGCTTAAAGGTGGCAGGGACGGATCTGAATTTGGCTATCATAACATGGGAAGAAGCGCTTGTTTCTGAGCCTGGAGGTATCACCGTCCCGGCGAAGCCTTTGGCGGAGTTCATCGGGGCTCTTCCGGATGAGCCGATCCATCTCCATGTGAATCGGGAGACATGGACCCTCCAGATCGTTTGCGGATCCTATGAGACAGCGATGAAAGGACTCGATCCGGAGGAGTACCCGATTCTGCCGGATATTGAAGGGGATGGCTTCGCCTTAGACCCTGAGGATTTCCGCCTGGCGATCGATCAGGTGACTTTTGCTGCTGCCAAAGATGAGACGCGTCCCATCTTAACGGGCGTGCTGATCCGTCGCGAAGAGAGGCCAACCGGAGAAGCTCCTTCGCCAAGCCTGACGCTGGCCGCGGCGGATGGATACCGTCTCTCGGTGAAGACGCTGCCGGTGCTGCGTGCCCCCGAAGGAGCCTTCTCCGTGATCCTCCCGGCGAGCACCTTGGAGGAGGTGGGCCGTTTGTTGAAAGGCGAGATGGAGCCTGTATCGATGATGGTGTTGCGGGGGCGGAACCAGGTGGGCTTCCGCCTCAGCCGGGCAGCCGTCCTTTCCCAACTGATTGAAGGCCAGTTCCCGGATTTCCAGGCGATCATCCCGAAGCGCTGGGAAACCCGTGTGGAGCTCTCTCGGGAGGCATTGTTGAAGGCGTGTAAGGCCCTCAGTGTGTTCGCCCGCGAGGCCTCGAACGCCGTTCGTCTGGTCCTCACGCCGGGGGAGGGAAATCAGCTCGGCCAGGTTCTCCTGCAATCCCGATCGCCGGAGAAGGGGGAGACACGGGTGGCCATTGACGCCCTGGTGGAAGGGAACCGCCTGGAGATCGCGTTCAATGTGCGGTTCCTGATGGATGTCCTGGAGGCGATCGAGGGGGATCGGGTGGCTTTCGAGATGACCACCGCGCAGTCGCCGGTGAAGGTCCTTCCTGTGGGCGATCCATCGTTCGTGCATGTGGTGATGCCGATGTTCTTGTGATATCCGTTCCATTCCCTTCATGTGGGGGATTTCGGGATGGGGCCGCCAAAGGCGGCCCTATCCCCCCAGGATCCTTCACCTTTCTCCTTCCCAGTGGTCCGAAGGGCCATGGGAAGGGACGAAGGGCTTGTTTAACACGGGGGAAGAGCCCGGACCAGAAGTCGGGCTGTCTGTTTGCCTAGTCCCGAATCCCTGGGCCAAAAATCCGATAAGGGGAGGAGAGGGAAATGTATCACAAATTGATTATCGCCGGGCATTTGGGGACGGATCCGGAGATGCGATATACCCCGGAGGGGACACCAGTGACTTCGTTCCGGATGGCCAGCAACATCCGGTATCGGGATGCCGGTGGGGAGCAGCGAGAGGAGACGATTTGGTTCCGGGTCTCCGTGTTCGGCCGGCAGGCGGAGATCGCCAACCAATACCTCCAAAAGGGGCGGCCGGTGCTGGTGGAGGGTCGGTTGCGGCCGGACCCCCAGACGGGGAACCCGCGCATCTTCCGCCGCTCCGATGGGACGGCGGGGGCGGTGTATGAAGTGCGGGCGGATCGAATTGTGTTTATCGGGCCACGGCCCGCGGAGGCCCCACCCGCGGTGGAGGCGGAGGAGCCGGTGCTGGAGGAGCCTGGATCCATTGAGGAAGAGGAGATCCCCTTCTAGCCCTTCTTCCACATTTTGGGTTTTGGTCCCCCGGGGGTTTAGGGGCGAGCCGGGCGCCGAAGG
>NZ_JBHOQJ010000210.1:0-25060 GCF_042408365.1 Thermoflexus sp. | reverse complement strand
CCGGGCGCCTGGGGCGCCCGGATCCGCCCACAAAACCCTTTTGACCCCCCCCCCCCCGGCCCCCGGGGCCGTGGGGAGGGGAGATCATGGAGGTGGGGCCATCCGCTTGACCCGAACGGTGTGAGCGCTGAAAAGCCCTGCCTCAATCCATGACCGCCTTGCTCTCGCTTTAGACGCATGCTATAATCGCCACGTGTTTGTGATCTATGCAACAAGGAGGCAGGCCGTGCTTTATGGGTATGCTGTGGTTGGCCTGTATCTTCTGATGTCTGCGGCCTTACTGGGGGCCACACTGCTCCTCTGGTGGCTGCTTCGGCCGAAGAAGCCCAATCCTCTTAAGCTTGAGACCTACGAATGCGGCGTCCAAACCGTTGGTGACGCGTGGGTCCAATTCCGTGCCCAATACTATATCTTCGCCCTGATCTTCGTCCTCTTTGATGTGGAGGCAGTTTTCCTCTTCCCCTGGGCGGTAGCTTATAACCGACTGGGCCTGTACGCGGTGATTGAGATGGCGTTGTTCCTTCTTCTACTTTTAGGAGGATTGCTTTACGCCTGGCGAAAGGGCGCGCTGGAGTGGGTGTAGATTAATACGAATCTTGTCTCGTGAGGTCGCATATGGCCCAGATCTACGATTTTATTTATAACCTACTCCCATACCTCGGAGCCTGGCTGCACAGCCTGTTGCAGGGTCTGGGGCTTCCCGAGTGGGCGATTGCCCTGATCATCGGGCTCATTAAAGCTTTCCTCCTGGCCAACTTCGGCCTCATCGGGTTTGCCATTCTGACTTATGTGGAACGGAAGATCGTCGCTCGCTTTCAAGACCGCCTCGGCCCAAACGTGGCAGGCCCCTATGGGGTCCTGCAGCCGGTAGCGGATGGCATCAAGCTGCTCACAAAGGAAGATACGATGCCCGCAGGGGCCGACCGCTGGGTGTACAATTTGGCGCCGCTGATCATCGCCACGTGCGCTCTGGCGCCGCTTGTGGTCATCCCATTCGGCCCAGGGGCCATCGGGGCGGATCTGAACATCGGCGTTCTCTATGCCCTGGCGGTGGGGGCAGGAGCGCTCGTGGGCGTGCTGATGGCGGGGTGGGGCAGCAACAACAAGTATGCCCTGTTGGGGGCCTTTCGGGCGGTAGCCCAGCTGATCAGCTATGAGATCCCTTCCGTGCTGAGCGTTGTGGTGGTGGTGATGGTCGCAGGCACGATGTCCACCGTGGGCATCGTGCTCGCCCAAGATGTCCCCTATCTGTTGGTGCTCCCCTTGGCTGCGTTGGTCTTCTTGATGTCTGGAGTGGCCGAGGTCGGGCGGACGCCCTTTGATCTGCTGGAGGCGGAGTCGGAGATCGTCGCTGGCTTTCACATCGAATACAGCGGGATGAAATTCGCCCTCGTCTTCCTCGGGGAGTTCGTTCACGCCTTGGTGGTCTCTGCGCTCTTCGCCGTTCTCTTCCTGGGCGGATGGCGCGGTCCCTGGCTGCCGCCGTATCTATGGACCCTCATCAAGATCAGCGTTGGGATCTTCTTGTTCTTCTGGTTGCGGGCAACGCTCCCCCGGATCCGGATCGATCAGATGCTGAATCTGAATTGGAAGTTCCTGACCCCGTTGATGATCCTGAACCTCATCGGGGTCGCCTTGGTGGATAAAGGCCTGCGGGCGGCGGGGGTGAGCGGCGGCCTGTGGGCGGCCGGGATGGGAGCTTTTAACGCGGCGATGCTGATCGGCGCCCTGGCCTTACCGGCCTACCTGGGACATCGGGCGCGGATGGCGGCGATGGTTGCCGCCTCCGAGGAGGCGGAGGAATGGGAAGCCGCGGAAGCGGTGGCGGCTCATTAAATAGACTCGAAGGAGCGTGCAGGCGATGAGCATCATCGAGGCGGTTTTCATCCTGTTCGCGATCCTGACCCTGGGGGCAGGCTTGCTGACTGTCCTCAGCCGGCATCTTTTCCACGCGGTCCTCTATCTGATCCTCTCCCTGGTCGGGGTGGCCGGTCTCTTCATCCTCTTAGAAGCGGAGTTCCTGGCCGGGGTTCAGGTTCTCATTTATATTGGGGCGATCTCGATCTTGATTATCTTCGCCGTGATGCTGACCCGGGGGATGGCCCGGAACCCGGGACCCCCGCTGAACAACCAGAGCCTGGCAGCCGCTGTGATCGCCGGGCTCTTTTTTGTCCTCCTCGCTCCAGTGGTGGCGGGCTTCCCATGGCCTCAGACAGCCTCCGGAGTCCCAGCGGATGCCATCGAGGCCCTGGGCCGCTCCCTGGTGGACCCGAACCAATTCGCGCTGCCCTTTGAGTTGGCCTCCGTGATGATCCTGGCCGCGTTGGTCGGGGCGATTTTCATCGCCCGGGAGAAACGATAGCCAGTATCCTTGCGGGATAGGGCGGTGCCTACGGTCCGGGCCTGCGCGGTCGCTGGCTGGAAGGCCGATTCCTCTCCTTGGTGCTGAACTTCCCGCTCTCCTGTAGAGCGGAAGCAGAAAAGGCTTGGGATGGGAGCGGGATCGCCGCGGCGCGCAGCCCGAACCCGCTCGAACACGCTGCATCCGGCCTGGAGGTTCGCATATGGTTCCGTTGACCTGGTATTTGCTGGTGGCGACGGCGTTGTTTTGCATAGGCGTTTATGGGGTACTGGCCCGACGGAACGCGATCGCGATCCTGATGGCCATCGAGCTGATGTTAAACGCGGTGAACCTGAGCCTGGTGGCGTTCTGGCGGTATCTGCACCCCACCGCCACCACCGGTCAGGTCTTCGCTCTGTTTGTGTTGGTGGTGGCCGCTGCGGAGGCCGCTGCCGGCCTGGCGTTGATCATCAGCATTTATCGCAACCGCGAGACCGTTGATGTGGAGAACATCGACCTTCTGAAAGGCTAACCCTCCGAGGTGGAGACGGATGGAGACCCAGGGAACGCTTCTGCCCTTGCTGGTCGCTCTGATCCCTTGGCCGCCCTTCATCGCGTTCGGCCTGATCGCGTTGTTCACAAACCGTTGGAAGCGCCTCAGCCATACCCTCGCCATCCTCTCGGTGGCGATCTCCTTCGTCCTCTCCCAGATTGTGTTCTGGAATGCCATCCGGATGGAGCATCTGGGGGAGCAGCCAATCGCCATCCGCATCCCCTGGCTTCCGGTTGGACCTCGCCCTCTGGAGTTCGGGGTGCTGGTGGACCCGCTGGGAGCGGTGATGCTGTTTATGGTCCCCCTGGTTTCGCTCATGATCTTCATTTACAGCGTGGGGTATATGGCGGGGGACCCCCATTACAGCCGCTTCTTCGCGCTGCTTTCCCTGTTCGAAGCAGCGATGCTGCTCCTCGTGGTGGCCGACAACCTCCTGATGCTGTTCATCGGCTGGGAGGTGATGGGCTTCTGCTCCTATGCCCTGATCGGCTTCTGGTACCGGAAGCCTTCGGCTTACCGCGCCGCTGTGAAGGCCTTCATGACCACGCGGGTGGGCGACGTGCTGATGCTGCTGGGCATCGCTTACCTTTACGCCCAGACCGGGACGCTGAACTTCCACGATATCCTTCGCAGCCCGGAGACCTTGAAGGCGCTGGCGGAGACACCCTCTTATGTGGCCGGGCTCTCCGTAGCGGCCCTTGCCTCCTTGTTGCTTTTCGCCGGCACTGTGGGGAAGAGCGCGCAGTTCCCACTGCACGTATGGTTGCCGGACGCGATGGAAGGGCCCACGCCGGTCAGCGCGATGATCCACGCTGCGACGATGGTCTCGGCAGGTGTCTATACGACGATCCGCATGTTCCCGTTGCTCCAGGCGGGCCAGCACGGCCTGGGCGGGGAGACAGCCTTTTGGGTGGTGGCGCTCATCGGCGCGTTCACGGCGTTCATGGCGGCCACGATGGGGGTGGCCCAGAACGACATCAAGCGGGTGCTGGCGTATTCCACGATCTCCCAACTGGGCTACATGCTGGCTGCGGTGGGCATCGGCGCTTATGTGGCCGCAGCCTTCCATCTGCTGACTCACGCTTTCTTCAAAGCCCTCCTCTTCCTGGGCTCCGGTTCGGTCATTCACGCGGTGGAGCATGGACATCATCACGCAGGACATGGGCATGGCCATGAGGAGCCCTTCGATCCGAACGATATGTTCAATATGGGCGGCCTGGCCCGGCGCATGCCGGTGACCTTCTGGACCTTCGTAGCGGGCGGGCTGGCCCTGGCGGGCTTCCCCCTGATCACCGCCGGTTTCTGGAGCAAGGATGAGATCCTGGGGGAGGCTTTCCACGGCGCCTTTGAGAAGGGCGAGCTGTTGCCGCTGTTGGTCTTCCTGCTGCTGGCGGCAGCAGCGATCCTCACCGGCTTCTACACCATGCGGCAGATTGCTCTGACGTTCCTCGGGGAGCCTCGAACGGCCGCGGCGGCCCATGCCGAGGAGAGCCCGAGCTCGATGATCTTCCCCCTCGTCTTCCTGGCTTTCTTCGCCATCTTTGGTGGTTACGTGGGAGTACCGGAAGGGTTCCCTGGCTTGGCCGCGCTCACCGGGGGCAACTGGTTCCACGAGTTCGTCGGCGGAACCCTTTTGGAGCATCCTGAAGCGCTGCCATTTAATCCGATGCCGGTTGTGATCTCCTCCCTCATCGCCCTGACGGGGCTCCTGTTGGGCTGGGCCGTTTATGCCCGTCGACCCCTGGCCGCCGGCGAGCCCGATCCCCTGATCCGCCTCGGGCCGATCTATCTCTTCCTGAAGAATCGTTGGTATATCGATGATCTCTACCAGGTTGTGTTCGTTCGCCCGACGTTATGGCTGGCGGAGCGGGCCGTGGCCTTCTTTATGGATCGTGTGCTCATCGACGGCTTCCTCCACGGGGTCGCCGATGCGGTCTGGTCGATGGGAAGCGCATTGCGCCTTTTCGACCGGGTGGTGGTCAACGGCATCGGCGATGGGATCGGGGAGGCCGTGAAGGCTGCTGGGCGCGAACTGCGAGCGCTGCAGACCGGCCTGGTTCAGAACTATCTGCTGGTAGTGGTCCTGGGCATCCTGGGCTTCATCGTCCTTTACACCGTGGCCCCGATGTTCCGAGGGTTCTGAACAACCACTCCTTTCAATGTGGGGGGAACGAACGATGACGCTTTTCGGGCAACCGATTCCGATCCTGACGCTGATCACCTTCATCCCGTTGCTGGGCGCGGGGATCATTGCCCTGACTCCGCGGGACAGCATCCGTTTGCACCGGGGGCTGGCCGTCTTCTTCAGCCTGATCCCGCTCGCCCTGTCCGCCTGGCTTTGGCTGAACCTCGACCCCAACCGGCCCGGCTTCCAGTTCGTGGAGCGGACGGTGTGGTTCCCTCAGGTCAACGCCAGCTATTACCTAGGGGTCGATGGCCTGAGCGTCATGCTGATTTTTCTGACCGCCCTATTAACCCCCCTAGGGGTTCTGATATCCTTTAACATTACTGAAGATCCGCGGACCTATTTCGCGCTCTTTCTAGCTCTAGAGACCGGGATCCTGGGCGTCTTTGTCAGCCTGGACTTGTTGCTGTTCTTCCTGTTCTGGGAGCTGGGGCTGGTGCCGATGTATTTCCTAATTAACAATTGGGGGGCGCCCGAGCGACGACATTACGCGGCGCTGAAGTTTATCCTCTACACCATGGCCGGCTCCCTCGGGCTTCTGCTGGGCATCCAGCTGATCTGGGCGGCCCTGGGCGGAACCCAAGGGGGAACCTTTGATCTACTGGAGATCAGCCAGCGCTGGCCCGCCCTCCAAGGGACCCTGGTGGGGGTTCCTGTGGAGGTGGTGAAGGCGATCGTCTTCTGGGCCTTCGTGGTGGCCTTCGCCATTAAGGTGCCGGTGTGGCCCTTCCACACCTGGTTGCCGGATGCCCATACGGAAGCCCCGACGGCAGGGTCGATGATCTTGGCTGGGATCCTGTTGAAGCTGGGCGCTTACGGTTTCCTGCGCATTGTGTTCCCGCTCTTCCCGGCGGAATCCGCCCGTTTCGCCTTTGCCCTGGCCCTGCTCGCGACTGCCGCCATCGTCTTCGGGGCGTATGCCGCTTTAGGCCAGCGGGACTTCAAACGGCTGGTGGCTTATTCCTCGGTGAACCACATGGGCTTTGTGGTGCTAGGGATCGCTGTGGCCGGCTATGCCCTGGGCAACCCGGTGATCCGAGATCACGCGCTGATCGCCGTGAACGGGGCGGCCCTGCAGCTCTTCGCCCACGGCCTCTCCTCCGCAGCCATGTTCGCCCTGGTCGGGGTGGTGTATGACCGGACCCACACGCGAGACCTGGAGGCGTACGGCGGATTGTGGACGCGGATGCCGGTGTATGGGGGGATCCTGATTTATTGCGCGATGGCTTCGGTCGGCCTGCCCGGCCTGGCCGGGTTTGTGGCGGAGTATATGGTGGTGCAGGGGTCCTGGCCGGTGTTCACCGCCCTCACCGCGATCGCTATGCTGGGGCTGCTGATCACCGGAGCCTTTATTATGAAAGCGATCCAGAAGGTCCTCCACGGGCCGCTGAACCCCCGTTGGGCACGTCTGCCGGAGGTGAACGCGCGGGAGATCCTGGCGGTGGCCCCTTTGATGGCCTTGATGTTGCTCACAGGTCTGTGGCCGGCGTGGATTGTGCCCACCCTGAACGCTGCCCTGACGCGGCTATTCGGATGATCTGCTTCGGCTGTCCTGATCCCATCTCAGGAGCGTGAGGGATGACGATCCCATCGGTGCCCATCCCGATTCTCAGCTTCATTGTGTTCACACCCCTGGTGGGGGCGCTTCTCATTCTGCTGATCCCGCGCCATCAGAAGGAGGCGGCGCGGGTCTTCGCGGCCGCCGTCTCCGGTTTCACATTGCTGCTGGCTCTCTGGGCCTTTGTGGCCTATGACCGCTCCGTTGGGGGCTATCAATTTGTGGAGCGGATCTCGTGGCTGCCCCAGCTGGGGATCCACTACTATGTCGGTGTGGATGGGGTGAGCCTTCCTCTGGTCTTGCTCTCCGCCCTTGTGCTCTTTACCGGGGTGCTGGTGTCATGGAACATCGAGGATCGCCCCCATGAGCTGTTTGCCTTCATGTTGCTCCTGGCCAGCGGCATCATGGGAGTCTTTGTGGCCCGGAACCTCGTGCTGCTGTTCTTCTTCTACGAGATCGCCATCTTCCCCAAGTATTTCCTGATCGCCATCTGGGGCTCCACCCGTAAAGAATACGCGGCGATGAAGCTGGTCCTCTACACCCTGGTGGGCTCCATCATCGCCCTGGTGGGTGCTCTGGCCCTTTACTTCGTCTCTCCGATCCGCACCTTCGATATGGATGTGTTGCGGGAGCTCGCGGCCCGCGGCGCCTTCGCGCGGACCGTTGAGGTGTTCGGCCAGACGGTGCGTTTTGATTACCTCTGGTTCCTGCCGGTCTTCCTGGGCTTCGCGGTGACCGCCGGCCTGTGGCCGTTCCATAACTGGGTGCCCGATGGCCACTCCGCAGCGCCGACGGCGGGCTCCATGTTCCTGGCTGGGGTGGTGATGAAGGTCGGCGCCTACAGCGCGCTGCGGGTGGGGATTGAGTTGATGCCTGGGGGGGCGATCTATTGGCTGCCGGTGGTGGTCTTCCTGGCGGTGGTGGCCGCCCTTTATTCCGCGGCGATCTCATTGGTGCAGGAGGATCTCAAATACGTGATCGCCTTCTCCAGCATCGGTCATATGGCCTTTGTCACCATCGGGTTCGCGGCGATGAACACAACGGGCCTGACCGGGGCGGTGCTCCAGATGTTCTCCCACGGGGTGATGGCGGCGATCCTGTTCGCCGTGGTGGGGATGGTCTACGATCAGGCCCATACCCGCTACCTGGCCCACCTGGGCGGGTTCGCCCGGGCGATGCCCATGGCGACCCTGGGCTTCATCTTGGGCGGCCTGGTGGCGATGGGGATGCCGGGGTTCTCCGGCTTTGTGGCGGAATTCCAGGTCTTTGCGGGGATCTGGGCCGCTCGGGATACGGCGTGGTGGTATCCTTGGGTAGCGATCCTGGCCGTGCCCAGCATTGCCCTGTCGGCCGCCTACATCCTGCGGGCGCTCCAGGCCACCTTCTTCGGGGAGCTGGATCGGAGCCGATACCCCCATGTGCATGATGTGACCGTCTTGGACAAGGTGGCCATCGTCACGCTGGCGGTATGGTTTGTTCTGATCGGGGTCTTCCCACGGGTGATGACGGATTTGATCCAAACCGGTGTGGAACCCATCGCCGCCCTGCTGCAGGGGGCGATGGTCGCTTCCATCCGTTAGAGATCCCAGCGCACGTAGAGGAGGAGTGACCGATGGAGTTATCGTGGTGGGCGCATCTCTGGGCCGTCCTGCCGGAGATCGTGTTGGTGGGGGCGGCCGCTCTCATGATGGCGGTCGATGCGTGGCTTCCGGAGGGACGCAAGCGGGAGCTGGGCTATTGGGCCATCGGCGGGATGGCGGCGGCTCTGGGGGTGACCGGGATCCAAGCGGCTCAGTTCGTCGGCGGGACAGCAGTTCCTTATGAAGCCTTTGGGAGCTCCGTGCGGGCAGATTTGGCAGCGATGCTGTTCCGCGTGATCTTCCTGCTCTCCGGGATCCTCACGGTGGCCATCTCCATGGATTTCCGACCGCTTCGTCAAAGCGGCGAATACTATGTGCTTCTGCTGGCCTCCATCCTAGGGATGGGTCTCATGGGGGCGGCGGCCAACCTGGTGACACTGTATTTGGCGTTGGAGACGGTAGGGATCGCTCTGTATTTGCTGGCCGGATATCTGCGAGACACACCGCGCTCGGCGGAGGCCGGTTTGAAGTATTTCCTGTTCGGTGTTTTCAGCTCCACCATCATGCTTTATGGCCTGGCCCTGCTGTATGGCTTCACCGGGGAGATCGCTTACGCTCGAATCGCCCAGGCCATGGCCGGGTTGCCGGCTCCTGCCGCAATGGCCGCCCTCCTGCTGGTCCTGGTCGGCTTCGGCTTTAAGGTCTCCGCCGTTCCCTTCCACTTCTGGACCCCCGACGTCTATGAGGGGGCGCCGACGCCGGTGACGGCTTTCATCTCAGTCGCCTCGAAAGCAGCCGGGTTCGCGGTCCTGATCCGGGCGATGATCGAAGCGTTCCCGGCGGCTCAGGGAAATTGGGTGGCCATCATGGCGGCCCTCGCCTTTGTCACCATGACGGTGGGGAATCTCCTGGCCATCCCGCAGCGCAACCTCAAGCGGCTGCTGGCCTATTCCAGCATTGCTCAGGCCGGTTACATCCTGATCGGGATCGCCGCGGCCAGCCCGCTGGGGGTCGCCGCCTCGATCTTCTATCTGGGGATTTACACCTTAACGAATATCGCCGCCTTCGCTGTCGCCGTGATTATGACGAATGTGACCGGGAGCGAGGAGATCCGGGATCTGGCCGGGCTCTCCCGGCGTTCCCCGGGGCTGGCCCTGGCCATGCTGGCGGCCCTTCTCTCTCTAGGGGGGATCCCACCGCTGGTCGGTTTCTTCGCCAAGCTGTTTGTCTTCGCGGCCGCCATTGAGAGCGGGTTGCTCTGGCTGGCGATCGCTGGGGTGCTGAATGCTATGGTAGCGTTCTATTATTACATCATGGTAGCCCGGGCGATGTACGTGGACCGCTCGCCAGAGGAGGCGCAACCGGTCCCGATCTCCCGCCCGGCCCGTTTCACCCTCTGGTTTACGGTGGCTGGGGTGTTGTTGCTCACAGTGTTTGTATATCCTCTTTACCTGCTGGCTCAGCTGGCGGCTCAGGCCTTTTAAGGAGGGTGGGGTTCTTCCGCCTCCACTGGCGGGCGGGCCTCTGATTTGGTCGGGTGTGGCTATGAGGTAGGGGTATCCCTGGCTAGGAAAGTTGCTGAAGGGGCCTCTTCTCAAAAAACGCATCCCGCGGGTGAATTTTTAGATCCCGTCCTTGCCAAGAGCGAGAGGGGAAGATATCATATTAAGGCCGCCTTTTTGTGAAAAGGGGCACGTATAAAGGATGGCGATGAAAACGCCTGGGCGATGGTGGATCCGGGTCTGGAATCTGACGCTGGCGGGAGCGCTCTCCCAGATCGGCTTTATCCCAGTGGTCGCTGTTGTGGGCGCAATGCTTTGTGGCTTGTGGCTGGATTTCCGACTGGGAACCCGACCGGTTCTGACCGCTGCATGTATGATCGCGGGAGCGGCGTTGGGGCTAGTGGTGATGGTCCGCGCGGCGATGACCGCTGCCTCTCAATTCCGGATCGAGCCATCTGCTCAAAAGGAAAAGCCAAAATCTACGCGGGAGGACTAAGGATTCGTCGAGAGCCCCCAGTTCGCTCTAAAGTATTTGGGTGGGGAATTTCGGTAGGGTGCGGCCGTGGAATGGGGTGGGGTTTACCCGTGTAGGGGCACCCCTTGTGGGTGCCCCTACACGGGTAAACCGGTGGCAGGCACGAGGCCTATAAGGGTAGGCACAACGCATAAGGGCAGGCACACGGCCTGCCCCGACTCTGAAAAAGGGTCATCCTCACGGGAGGTTAGAACACGGCGATGGGCAAGTTAATCCGACGGATGGGCCCCTATTTGTTGCTGGGATTGATCGTCCTGCTTTCGTGCGGGGTCGGCAGTCAGGCGGCCTTCTGGCTGTTCGGCAGCCTGGGCGATCTCCTGCGGGGCGTGGGGACGACGTTCCTGGCCTCCGCAACAAGCCTCGTGGGGATCATCATTATTGATGCGCTGGTAATTGCCCTTGTCCTGTGGGGCTTGCGAGATGTCCGGGTGATTCGCTATTTCCAGACGCTGGTGATCGTGCCCTTAATCTTGGGTTTTGTGCTGGGGACCTCACTGTTCTTTGGCACGCTGGGGCAGGGGCTTCCAGTAATGGGCAAGCCGATCAAGGCGGTGCTTCCGGTGATCTTAGTGAAACCTGAGCCCTTGACCGGCCCCGTGCTCTTCGGGGCCCCGCTGACCAACACGATGGTCGCAATGCTCCTGGTGGATTTAGTGGTCCTGGGATTGGGGTTCCTGGCGGCCCGTCGGGCTGGCCCGCTTCCACCCCCGGTCCGCGGGTTGGGGATATTGGCGAACCTTTTGGAGTTCCTGATCGAGGCGCTTTATGAAAATCTGGCCAAGGTGGTTCTGGGCCATCGGGCCCGTCGGGTGTTCCCCCTCCTCGCCTCCATCTTCCTGATGGTTCTGACAGCGAATTGGATGGGCCTCGTGCCCGGGTTTGAGTCCATCGGCAAGGTGGAGCCCGCTCATGGCTCGGAGGGAGGCTACGCGGTGATCCATTGGGGTCCGCTTACCTTGCTGACCGCGGAGCCGGCGGCGGTCCCGGCGGAGGCCGCCGGCCACGAGGCCGAGGGCGGCGGGGAGCACGGCGAGGCGAAGGCGGAGGGATTCGTTTTAGTTCCTTATCTCCGCGCGCTCAGCACAGACCTGAACTTCACGGTTGGGCTGGCCCTGGTGGCTGTGTTTATGGTGCAGGTGTGGGGCGTTCGGGCCCTGGGGCCTGGCTACTTCTGGAAATTCTTTAACATCAAGGCCCTCCGCCATGGCTTTATGGGGGTGATCGAATTTCTGGTCAGCTTGCTGGAGCTGATCAGCGAGGTCGCCAAGATCCTCTCTTTCTCATTCCGACTATTTGGAAACATCTTCGCTGGCCATGTGTTGCTAGGGATCATGATGTTCTTGCTTCCTTTGCTGGTCCCAGCGATCTTCTACGGTTTGGAGATTTTCGTCGGGCTCATCCAAGCTTTCATTTTTATGATGTTGACAATGGTGTTTATCGCCCTAGCGACCGCTGGGCATGGGCAGGAGCCCTCAGAGGGTCACCATTAAACGCCCTGGTTCTGGAGAAAGTTTTCGATAAGGGGTGGACTGGGCCTTCCAGGAACTTCATCCCAACAGTGTTTTCGAATGCTCTCTCCTTTCTCTGCGGCTTTTCAAGCTGCGAAGAGAGGAGGGGGCTCGCCGGTGGTAACGCGTGGACTCTCTCCAAATCAAACTCAAACTTATCAGGAGGTTTAAGATGCTGGGGTTGATTTTAGCGCAGGAGATCCTCTCGCCGCAGGCTCTGAGCGTGCTGGGGGCTGGTCTGGCAATCGGCTTAGGAGCGTTGGGCCCAGGGATTGGAATTGGCCTTCTGGCCAGTGGGGCTTTGCAGGCCATTGGGCGCAACCCAGAGGCAACTCCCCAGATCCAGCTGAACATGATCCTGGCCATCGCCTTCGCGGAGGCGATCGCGATTTACGCGCTGGTCGTGGCGTTGTTGCTGAAGTTCGTGGCGTGATTCCCTCTTACCCTCGCGGTTCAGGAGGCTGGCTTTGGAGGCCCTTGGGATCAATCCGATCTATCTGATCGCCCAGATCCTCAACTTCCTGCTGATCTGGTTCCTTCTCTCCCGCTTCGTTTTCCCGCGGGTGCTGAAGGCGCTGGAGGAGCGGCGGGCCCTGATCGAGAAGGGGCTGGAGGATGCCAAGGCGGCGGAGCAGTTGCGGGCGAGCATGGCCGCCGAGCGCCAGCGGATCTTAGAGGAAGCTTTGGCGGAGCGTCAGCGGATCGTCGCTGAGGCGGTCCGCCAGGCGGAGCAGCAGCGAGCCCAAATCCTTTCCGAAGCCCGCGCGGAGGCACAACGGATCCTGGAGATCGCCCGCGAGGAAGCCGAACGGGAGCGGGAGCGGGTGCTTGGGGAGTTGCGAGCCCAGATCGCGGCCCTCGCTCTGGCCGCCGCCCATCGGGTCGTGGGCGACGCGCTGGACGAATCCCGTCATCGGCGCCTGATCAACGAATTCTTCACCACGGTTCCCTCAAAGGTCCTGGAAGAGCTTCGCAGCCTGAAAGGGGACCGGGTGGAGGTCATCAGCGCGATCCCACTTCAGGAGGAGGAGAAGGAAAGCATCCGGAAGGAGCTCTCCTCCCGCCTGGATTCTATGGGCGAGGTGGTCTTCCGGGTGGATCCCACGATCCTGGGTGGGCTGGTGATTCGGGTTGGCGATCGCGTGGTGGATGGCAGCGTGCGGACCCGGATGGAGGGGCTGCGGGCCGCGTTAATGGGTTAAGATGTTTCATCCGTGTTCCTCCTTTCTTTTCCCTTCGGGATTGCGGAGGGGCAGGGGACGTTGGAATGGCATCTCCTAGCCCCTCCCAAATAATCTCTTTTCCTCCCCGCGTCGCTTCGCAGCGTGAGGAGGGGGTGAGGAAGGAGCAAGGGGCTTGAACGGGAATGGTCGCAATCGCCCTGTGGTGGTTGCTCCTGCTGCTGATCGGTGGATCCACCTGGCCTTTGGCCTTCCAGGTGTTCCGCTCCCTTCCCGATCGTGGGCTGGCCCTGGCCCGTCCCCTCGGACTCCTACTAATCGCATTCGTCTGGTGGTGGGGCGGGAACCTGGGGCTCCTCCCGGTCTCTCAGGGAGGAGCCCTGGCCGCCTGGGGAGCGGTCCTGGCCTTCGGGCTTTGGTGGGCTCACCGATCCGGTGAGTCCCCCTGGCGCTGGCTTCGGGCCCATTGTAACTTAGTGCTCTTCTATGAGCTGTTGTTCGCCCTCGCCTTCCTCGGCTGGACGCTCTTCCGGGCCTACAATCCTGAGATCACCTACACGGAGAAGCCGATGGAGCTGGCTTTTCTCAACGCGGTGGTCCGGACGGAGCGTTTCCCCCCCCACGACCCTTGGCTCTCCGGGTTCGCGATCAGCTATTATTACTTCGGTTATGTGTTGCTCGGCTTCCTCACGGAGCTCTCCGGCCTGCCCACCCGCTTCGCGTTCAACCTCGGAGTTTCCTCCTGGTTCGCCCTCACATCCCTTGCCGCGGCTGGCCTCGGCTGGAACCTCTGGACCCTTTATCGGCCGGAACGCCTCCGTGCCGCTCGGGTGGCGGCGCTGCTCAGCGCCTTCTGGGTGGTCCTGGCCGGGAACGGGGAGGCGATCCTGGACCTGGCCCACGCGTGCGGCTGGATCCGCGATCCGGGGTTCTGGGGGTGGCTGGACATTCCAGAATTGAATACGCCGCCCCCTTCTCGTCCCTGGCCGGCGTGCTGGCCTCCTCGGGATCGGGTGTGGGCGTGGTGGCGGGCCTCGCGGGTGGTGCGTGATTACACGCCGGATGGCCAGCACCAAGAGGTCATCGACGAGTTCCCTCAGTTCAGCTTTCTGTTAGGCGATCTGCATCCCCATGTACTGGCGTTGCCGTTCACCCTGATGGCGATCGGGCTGGCTCTGGCCGCTTTCCAGGCCGCTCAACGATCCCCTGGCCTTTCCTCGCTCCAGGGGTGGCGCGCGCTCCTGGAATTCCTCCAAAACCATGGCCCACCGTTCTGGCTGCTGCCGATCGTCTTCGGCGGGTTAGCTTTCCTGAACACTTGGGATTTCCCAATTTACACGGGCCTCCTGCTGGCCGCCTGGGCCCTGGGCGCATGGGGAGCGGAGCGTTCATGGCGCTCTTTTCGCTGGGAAGTGATCGGCCTTGCGGGGGGCACTCTGACGCTCGGTGTGATACTGTATCTGCCCTTCTATCTGGGGTTTCGCTCTCAGGCCGGCGGGTTTCTTCCCAACTTTTATAATGGCACTCGCCTGCCGCAGTTTATGGTGATGTTCGGCTTTCAAGTGATCGGCTTGATCCTGGCCCTCTGGATAGACGCGATTCGCCAGTGGCGAGGGGAGGGGTGGGCTCTGGGGCGATGGGGGTGGAGGATATTCGGAGGGATGCTGGTCCTGGGGTTGGCGCCTGTGGCGCTGCTGGTGGGGATCTATGAGTTGGCCCGAGCGCTGCCGATTTCGATCCCTGCGCCGGTTTCTATGGATCAGCTTCGGCCGTGGGCGTGGGGGCGCCTGCTGGACGGAACGGTGATCGTGAACGGGAATCCGTTTCCGGGGAGCGGACCGTGGGTGCCGATGGTCCTGGCCGGGCTAGGTGCATGGGTGACCCAGTGGTGGAGGCGGGGAAGCGGAGTGAGGGCGTTTGTGGGTTTGCTCATCCTTTGGGGGGCCGCGCTGGCTTGGGCGGTGGAGTTCGTTTTCCTAAAGGATTTTTTCGGCACCCGCATGAATACGGTTTTTAAGTTTTACTATCAAACGTGGGTGCTTTGGAGCATCGCGTTGGCCTGGGGGACGGTTGCGCTCTGGGAATGGAGCGGGCGCGCGCGCCCGTTCCTTGCTGGCCTGTTTGCCAGCATGATCGCGCTGGCAGCTCTGTATCCCGCCCTGATGATCCCGATCAAGGCGGATTTCTTCGCCCGGCCACCGACGCTGGACGGCTATGCTCATCTATCCCGGTGGGCGCCGGATGATCTGGCGGCGATCGAATGGCTGAACCGGCATGTCCGGGGCACACCGGCGATCCTGGAAGCCCCCGGGTGGCACGGGATCTCCTTCCAGCCGGAGTTCGGGCGCTTCGCCGCTCACACCGGCCTGCCGACGGTGCTGGGATGGGCCGGGCACGAACATCAGTGGCGAGGCTCTTACGCTGAGATCGCCCGCCGGGAGCCCGACTTGGAGATCCTCTGGCGATCGGCGGACCTGGAGGCGACCCAGGCGCTTCTGGAGAAATACGGGATTGAGTATGTGATCATCGGCCGCACAGAGCGGGAGGAGTTCCCCCCCCAGGCCTTGCAGAAGTTTGAACGATTGATGGACCCGGTTTTCCGGAGCGGGGAGACGGTGATCTATCGGAGGCGGGAGTGACGGAAGGGCGAAACGGGCGCCAATGGTTTGAGGGATGGATCCTCGGAGGGCTTTTCGGCCTGGCCCTCCTGTTGCGGGGGTGGGAGCTGGGCCTTCGCCCGCCCACACCGATGGAGGCGGCCCAGGCATGGGCGGCGTGGCGTGGGGAGCCTTTGCCGCCCGGTGGCAGCCCGCTGTTGGCTGGATGGAATGCCACCGCTTTTGCGCTCTTCGGCACGGATGACGGCTGGATGCGCTCCGGCGCGGCGCTGGCGGGCGCCTTAACCGTGGTCGCCCTCTGGATGCTCCTGCGCCCCATCGGCCTGGCGGCGACGGTCGGGGCAGCGTGGCTGTGGGCGGTTTCCCCTACCGCTCTCATAGCCTCCCGCTTCCTGGACGGAGGGATCGTGGCCGCTGCGGCGTTGGCGGCGGCCCTGGCGGCCTGGCGCGCCCCCCATCCGTCCCGTTGGATTGGGGTTGCGGCCGCCTTGGGAATCGGGGCAGCGGCCGGCCCGGCGTTCTGGACCGGATGTCTGATGTTGCTTCCGATGTGGTGGCTCGATCCCCCTGAGCCTGCCTTCCCCCGCTGGCGGGCGCTGGGGCTCTTCGGGCTCACCGCGCTGTTCGCGGGGGCGTGGGGAGGATGGCGAGGGAGCGGGGCGAGGGAGACGGTGGAGGGCCTCTCGGCGTGGCTGGCGGGCTTCGCGCCTGAGGGCCTTCCCCTCTGGTGGAGCGCCGTTCCCACCTTCCTCCGCGCGGAGGCGCCGATTTTCCTGCTCGGGTTGACGGGGGGCATCCTGGCGGCGAGCCGCGGAGATCGTTTCCTGCTGGCGATGATGATCGGGGCGGGGATCGGGCTCGGCCTGCGCTTGGTGCGATGGAGCGCTCCGTTCACGGAGCACCCTGTCCTGTTACTCCCGTGGGTGGTGCTGGGCGCATATGCGCTCCAGCGAGTCTGGGAGGCTGTCCGCTCACAATGGCAGGGGCGATGGGTGGAGGTAACGGGAGCGGCCGCGCTGGGATGGATCGGCCTAGGGACGGCAGCGGTCTGGATGGCCTCGAGCTCCGCAATGGGAGAGGCCCGCTGGCTGGTCCTCGCCGGGGTGCTGGGGTTGTTCGGCCTTGGCCTCTGGGCCCTCGGCAGCTCGTTGGAGGCCGGCTCGGAGGCATCCCCCTCAGAGAGCTCAGATTCGCCATCCCCTCGCCCTCATGGAACATCTATCGGAAGCATCCTCCACGCATGGGCTCGAAACCCAGCGACGCTCGGGCTCGGGTTGTCCCTGATCCTCGCCATCGGGTTGGCCCAGATCGCGGGAGCTGTGGCCCTGATACGGCGGATGGATCCGGTTCCCGGTTTCTCCCAGCCGGCGATGGCCTCCCCAGCTGTGCGGGAGGTCGTGGCGGTGTTACGAGAGGAAGCGGTGCGCCGAAAGGAATGGCCCGGCGGGCTCTCGGTGGCGGTAAACGGGGAGCCGGAGGTCTTCTGGCGTTGGATCCTTCGGGGGTTTAAGGTGAAAATCGATCGAAGCCCGCTGGCGGCAGGGATGGAGGAGGATGTGTGGATCGCCCCGGAGGGCCTTGAGGTGCCACTCAAGCCGGAGCAATGGGTTGGGCGCCTGTTCCCGGCTATCATCGAGGGGGCCGGCGCGGCCAGGCCGGTAGAGCAACGCATGGTTCTTTGGATGCGGATTCCTGTTCCGTGAACCTGGACAGTCCCTTGGTCCTCCTTGGGAGGTCTGGGAAACGCAGACCCTTGATTTCCGCGGTCCATGAAGGCGTTTGCCCTGGTTTTCTAAAGGAGTCCATGAACGACCCAACTCTTGTGTTATAATCCGCATCTGGCTCCTGGACCCTCTGCGGAGCAGATGTATGGAGGCGACGATCCGCGTTTCCTCAGGATCCCGATGGCAGGCCTTATGGTCGGAGCTCACACCGCTGGAGCGCTGGGCGTATCCCGTGTTGTTCACGGCCGCCGCCTTCACCCGCCTGTGGCGCTTAGGGGAGCGGGTGATGAGCCACGATGAGAGCCTGCACGTCTACTACGCCTGGCAGTTGTTTCAGGGTCAAGGCTTCCAGCATACCCCTCTCATGCATGGCCCCCTGAAGTTCCACCTGGACGCATTGGCCTACTGGCTGTTCGGGGCAAGCGACTTCACCGGCCGTCTCCCCGTTGCCCTGGCGGGGATCGTCCTGGTGATGATGCCGCTCTTCATGCGCCGCTGGCTGGGGCGGTGGGGGAGCCTCATGGCTTCTTTCCTTTTCCTGGTTTCCCCGATGGTGATGTATCACAGCCGGTATATCCGGGACGAGGGCCTCATGGCCCTATGGGCGGTCCTCGCCGTTTGGATGATCTTCGCCTATTTGGAGACCCGGGAGGATCGTTGGCTGTATGGTCTGGCGGCCTCTGTAGCGCTTTTTTACACCACGATGGAGGCGGCCTTCATCTACCTTGCGATCTTCGGGCTGTTACTTTTCCTCGCCTGGTGTGCGGCGGTCCTTTTCGATCCTCGCTGCTCCTGGGAGGATCGTCTCTGGCTGGGGGCAGGAACCGGGTTGCTCGTGCTCGGGGGTGGGGCGACGCTGGTCGGGCTGGAGTCGGGTTCCCAGGGCATTCCCGGGGCGTTCGTCTGTAAACCGGAGGCCATCCCCCGTCATGGCCTTTGGCTGACCTTGGGGGGCGGCCTAGTCGCACTGGCTGGCGTGGGCATCTTGGGTTGGGTGCTGGCCGGGCGTTGGGGGCGCGCCCGGTTGCGGGAGCAGCCGGCCTTTGACCTGATGGTGGTCATCGGGGGGTTAAGCCTGTGGATGCTGTCAGCCGCGGGGCTGGTCTGGCTGAACCCCGTCTCCCTGTTGCTGTTCCAGCGGCCCTTCGCCCGCATGGCGCTGTTCGAAAGCGGGGCGTTCAGCGGCGTGACGGATGAGATGCTACGGGTGCTGGTGCTCTTCCTGGCCTTCGGCGCCCTGAGCAGCGGGCTGGGGATGGGGTGGGATATCCGGCGCTGGCCGATCCTCTTAGGGATCTTCTTCGGGATTTCGCTTCCCCTGTTCACTACGTTCTTCACCAACGGCGCCGGCATCGCCACCGGTTATATCGGCTCCTTGGGCTACTGGCTGGCCCAGCAGTGTGTCCAGCGGGGGAGTCAGCCGCTGTTCTATTATTTCGTCATTGCCCCCATGTATGAGTTCATGCCGATGTTGCTTGCGTTGCTCGCGTTGGGCTATTACCTGGGACGGTGGGTCGCCGACGCCACGATCCCTGATCGCCTGAGCTGGGCGTTCCGGGGGTTTTTAGGGGGGTGGACCGTTCTCTCGTGGGCCGCTTACACGCTGGCGGGGGAGAAGATGCCCTGGTTGACGGTCCACCTCACGGTGCCGATGATCATGTTGTCCGCTGTCTTCCTCCAGGACACGCTGGGGGCGCTGGACTGGGGGCGGTGGTGGCGGGGCGGAGGCGCCATCGCGGCCTTGCTGGCGGTGCCCTTCTCGGCCGCCCTCGTGGGGCTGGTGGACGCCTGGCCTCAGGCCCGTGCGGTGTTGCAGAGCGCTACGCTGCCATCCCTGACGGCGGCCAACCAAGTCATCGCCGCTGCGCTGGCGATGGCCCTTATCCTCGGCGTTTGGGGATACCTCGGCTCCCATTTGGGGCTCTCCGGCCTGCTGCAATCCTTCGCCCTGTTCCTCTTGGCTGCGCTGGCCTTCGCCACTCTCCGCGTTGCCTGGCGGTTCAGCTTCATCAACTACGACATGGCCCTGGAGCACGGCGTTTACGCTCACGGGGGCCCGGGGGTGAAGATCGCCATGCGACAGATCGAGGAAGTCGCCCAGGCCATCGGCCGGGATCAAACGGTGGTGGCCTATGACAACGACAGCTCCTGGCCGTTCTCGTGGTATCTCCGGGACTGGCGCCAGCGTTATTTCGGGGAAACCCCGCGGCGTGAGGATTTAGAATCCCCGATCCTCATCGTGGGCAGCGCCAACTGGTATAAAGTGGAAAACGTCCTTCGGAACACCCATGAGGCCTATCAGTACCATCTGATCTGGTGGCCGATGGAGGACTACCGGGAGCTTACCTGGGAGCGATTGAAGCGCTGGCTGCTGGATCCGGAGCGTCGGGCGGCGCTGTGGGACATCTTTTGGAACCGCGATTATACGAAATATGACCAGCTCACCGGCAAGCGGCACCAGGTCGATGTGTGGCCCCTCGCACATGACTTCAAGCTCTTCATCCGGAAGGACATCGCCGCAAAGGCCTGGCCGTTGCGTCCACAGCAGGCCGTGGCCCCGGCGGAATCCGATCCCTACGCGAAAGTTCATCGAGTGATCACCGCAACCCTTGTCATCGGCGGCCCAGGCGCGGAGCCCGGCCGCTTCAACGAACCTCACGATGTGGCCTTTGGACCCGACGGGACGATCTACGTCACCGATGGCCGTAATCATCGAATCCAGGTCTTCGCCCCGGATGGGCGCTTCCTCCGGGCCTGGGGCTCTTTCTGTGCCTTGTATGAGGCGGGACAACCTGGATGTGTGGATCCGGATGGGCCCGGGCAGTTCAATGAGCCTTGGGGCATCGCTGTGGCCCCCGATGGCTCCATCTATGTCGCCGACCTCTGGAACCATCGGATTCAACAGCTTGCCCCGGACGGACGCTTCCTTCGGGCGTGGGGAGGGTTTGCCCCGATATCCGAGGATCCCCAGGATCAACCCGGCCTCTTCTACGGTCCGAGGGAGCTGGCGGTGGTCGGCGACCGGCTCTACGTCACCGATACCGGGAACAAGCGGGTTCAGGTCTTTACCCTGGACGGCCGGTTCATCGCGGCATGGGGCGGTCCGGGGATCCTCCCAGGTCAGCTGGATGAACCGGTGGGCATCGCCGCCTTGCCCGATGGCAACCTGGTGATTGCAGATACCTGGAACCGGCGGATCCAGATCCTCACCCCCCAAGGGAGGCCCGTTCGATCGTGGCCCATTGCGGGATGGCTGGATCAATCTATCAGCACGAAACCCTATGTGGCGGTCGACGCCCGGGGGCGGATCTTCGCCACGGACCCCACGGGCTTCCGGGTTCTGGTGTTCGACGAACAGGGGAATCCTTTGATGAGTTTCGGCCAGTATGGAGAGGATGCTGCCTCCTTCCTGCTGCCCCAGGGGATTGCGATCGGCCCAGATGGACGGGTTTGGGTAGTGGATTCGGGAGGAAATCGGGTGATGGCGTTCCCGATGCCATGAGGAAGGGAGTCTTTCTTCCTCGCGTCTTTTTAAAGGATTTTTCACCTCCTCGCAGCCCCTTGGGCTGTGAAGGTTGGGAGAGCGCCTTCAAGGAAGCTTTTGCTCGCGATCGTGAAGGGGATCACGTGCTATAATTCGGGGCGGAGTTTCTCCCGGAAGAGCGATCGATGCCGAAGACGGCGGCGGATCTGACCCCTGAAGAGATGGAGCGTTACCGGGAAGCCTGGCGGCGGCGCTGGGCGGAGGAAGAGGCGCGTCGAGCGCAGCGTCAGGCGCGCGCTTGGGCGGTCGCACAAGAGGCCGCCGCCCTGTTGAAATCCCGCTTTGGGGCGCGTCGGGTGCGGGTCTTCGGCTCCCTGCCGACCGCTTGGTTCCACGAGCGCTCCGATATCGATCTGGCCGTGGAAGGCATCCCGCCCGATCGCCTTCGTGAGGCGGAAGCGGCCCTCGCGGATCTGGCGCCCGAGTTCCATGTGGATCTCGTCCCCCTGGAGGAGATCGGTGATGCGCCGCGTCTGCTCCGTCGAATCGAAGAAGAGGGGGTGGATTTGTGAGGACGGATATCCTGGTGTTGATTGGCCGCATCGATAGGGAGCTGGGGGATCTTCGCCGTGTGATGGAGCGCACCGTTCGCTTCCTACAGCACGCCCTTCAGAGCGAGGAGGAAGCTTATTGGGATGCGATTGCTCTCAATTTACATGGATTCTATTCCGGGGTGGAGCGTATCTTTTATGAGATCGCCCAGGTGGTGGATCGAACGGTCCCGGAAGGTCCTCGCTGGCATGAAGAGCTGCTGCGCCAGATGGGGGCGGAAATCCCCTCCCTTCGGCCGGCTGTCCTCCGCCGGAGCACGCAAGACTGTCTGGATGAATATCGTCGCTTCCGCTATGTTGTTCGACATGTCTACACCTTCGTGTTCGATCGTGCTCGACTCAAGCAATTGGCTCAGGATCTCCCCAAATGTTTTGAGGAGGTTTCCCAGGATCTGGAAACTTTCCGAGAGTTCTTAAATCGCCTGCATGCTGAGACTTCATAGGGACAGGTGGCCGCCGAGGGCGGCCCCATCCATCTCAAAATCCTTCTGTTTGTCTGCCCAAGTGGATCTTGGACAAGCTTGTTCATCCCTCCCAATGCAGGGGATTTTGGGGTGGGTGGGGCTTATCCCGCACAAGGAGCGGGCCTGGATGAGAAGTCGGGTTGTCCGTTTTTTCAACGGTCCGATAAGACATTCACGTCGGAGGGAAAACGGATGAAGCTCCACGAATACCAATCCAAGCAGCTTTTCGCCCGGTATGGGATCCCGATCCCGCGGGGGAAGGTGGCGGCCAGCCCGGAGGAGGCTCGGGCGATCGCCAAAGAGCTGGGGAAGCCGGTCGTGGTGAAGGCGCAGGTTCTGGTCGGCGGGCGAGGCAAGGCCGGGGGGATCCGCCTGGCGCGCACCCCGGAGGAGGCGGAACAGGTCGCCGAGCAGATCCTCAGCATGACCCTCAAGGGCCTGCCGGTACGCCGTGTGCTGGTGGACGAAGCCGCCGAAATCCAGGCGGAGCTCTACCTGGGCCTGGTCATCGATCGCGCCCGGCGCCGGGTGGTGGCGATGGCTTCGTCCGCCGGCGGCGTGGATATCGAGGAGGTCGCCCGGACCACCCCGGAGAAAATCGCGCGAGTGGTCATCGAGCCCGAGCTGGGCCTGCGGGAATACCAGGCCCGAACGCTGGCCGCGGGGATCGGCTTGGATCGCGCCCTCTGGACTTCCTTCGCCCAGATCGCGTTAGGCCTTTACCGCTGCTTTGAGGAAAACGATGCCAATCTCGCTGAAATCAATCCGCTGGCTATCGTGCCTGGACCCGCGTTGCTGGCTCTGGACGGCAAGGTGATCATCGATGATAATGCCCTGTTCCGGCATCCTGACTTGGCTGCGATGCGGGACGAGGATGAAGAGACACCGACCGAGCGGGAAGCTCGGAAATATGGGATCAGCTACGTGCAGCTGGATGGGAACATCGGCTGCATGGTCAATGGGGCAGGCTTGGCCATGGCGACTATGGACATCATCCAGCTCTACGGGGGCCGCCCGGCCAACTTCCTGGACATCGGGGGCGGCGCGAGCGCCGAGCGGGTGGCAGCTGCCATGCGCTTGATCCTCTCGGATCCCAATGTGAAAGCGGTGCTGATCAACATCTTCGGGGGGATCACCCGCTGTGATGAGGTCGCCCGGGGGATGCTCGCCGCCTTCGAGATGGTCCGCCCCCAAGTGCCCGTGGTGGTCCGGCTGGTCGGCACGAACGAGGAGGAGGGGCGGGCCATCCTTCAGGGGGCCCAGGGCGTCTCCCTGCACACGGCGACCACCTTGGTGGAGGCGGCTCAGTTGGCCGTGCGGTTGGCTGGGGGTGGAAATCATACTGAGATGACCTCTTGACGTGAGGGCAGGATGAACCGCTGGCGGGATTGGTGGAAGCAGGCCAGGGCCGGCCTGCGGCACGCCCGGGAGAGCGTGCAGCTGGAGGATTACGCGTGGGCCTGGTTCGCCGCGCAGCAGGCGTCCGAGGAGGCGCTGAAGGCCCTATATCTAAAGCGGAACCAGATCGCTTGGGGTCATTCAGTGCGTCTCCCGCTGGAGCAGCTGGACGAGGCGATCCCGGAAGAGCTTCTGGAGGCGGCCCGTATTTTGGACAAGTATTACATTGGCCCTCGCTATCCGAACGCCCACCCAGCAGGCGCACCCGCTGAGCTTTACACCCGCCGCGAGGCTCTTGAGGCGATCCGACTTGCGGAGGAGATTTTGAATTATGTCCGTTCGGATATGGAAGGTTGATCAGGAGCGGGTTTGGGCGGGCCTGGAGCGATGGCTGAGGGAGGTCATCGAGCCCGCTCCGGAGGTTCAAGAGGTGTGGCTGTTCGGTTCTTACGCACGAGGCGAGGAATGGCCTGGAAGCGATGTGGATCTGTTGGTGGTTGTGCGGGAGGTGTACGAGCCTTTCACCGAACGGGCGCTGCAATATACGCCGCTTCGCAGCGGCCTGCCTTTGGAAATCTTTGTCTACACAGAAAAGGAGGTGCGAGATCTGGCTCAACAGCCCGGTTCGATTGTCTGGATCGCGATGCGCGAGGGCCGGAAAATCTGGGCACGCTCCTGACCCCATAAGGCGAAGGAGTTGTTTCCTCCCGGGGAGGATCCGGGAGGGCGAACCAAGGGCGTGCGCGGTGGAGTATGAAGCCTGTGCCCAATTCGTCATCCCTCAAGAGGAGCGAATGCTATGAGCATCCTGATCAACCGGAACACCCGTGTGGTGGTGCAAGGGATTACCGGTCGGGAGGGCCAGTTTCATACCCAGCAGATGCTGGAATACGGCACCCAGGTGGTGGCGGGGGTCACGCCGGGTAAGGGCGGACAGTGGATCTTGGGGGTGCCGGTCTTCGATACAGTGAAAGAGGCGGTGGAGGCCACCGGGGCGAACTGCTCGGTGATCTTCGTCCCAGCCCGCTTCGCCCCAGACGCCATTCTGGAGGCGGCCGATGCAGGGATCCCTCTGATCGTATGCATTACGGAGGGCATCCCGGTTCAAGATATGATCCGGGTTCGCGCGTATTTGGATCGAAAGGGGGTTCGGCTCATTGGCCCGAACGGCCCTGGTCTGATCACCCCGGGGGAAAGCAAAGTGGGGATCATCCCGGGCCATATCACCCGGCCAGGACCGGTGGGGATCGTCTCCCGATCAGGGACGCTGACGTATGAGGTGATCGCCGCGCTGAGCCAACGAGGGGTTGGACAGAGCACCTGCGTAGGGATTGGGGGCGATCCGATCCCGGGGACTAATTTCGTGGAAGTTCTGGCGATGTTTGAGGAGGACCCCCAGACCGAGCATGTGGTGCTGATCGGCGAGATTGGGGGCACGGAGGAAGAGCGGGCGGCGGATTTCATCGCCACCAAGATGAGCAAGCCGGTGACCGCTTTCATCGCAGGGCGCACTGCTCCTCCGGGCAAGCGGATGGGCCATGCCGGCGCAATCATTGAGGGTGGAACCGGCTCCGCGGCCGAGAAGATCGCCAAACTGGAAAGCGTGGGCATCCCGGTCGCTCGCCATCCTGAGGAGATCGCGGAGATCGTTGCCGCTCGGTTAGGAGTCCGCGCATAGCCGCCTTCTCTGCTCCCAATCCCCACTTCGGACTTCCCTTCCCCCCAAGGGCGGAAAGCGGCGAGGAGGGGGAACGAAAAACCCCCGTGGGGGTTGAGGGGCTTCACCGGGGATTTCTGTGGGCTGTGGGCCGCCGAAGG
>NZ_JBHOQJ010000207.1:0-19177 GCF_042408365.1 Thermoflexus sp. | reverse complement strand
CCTTCGGCGGCCCCACCCTATCCAAAATTCCCTTTTCAAGTATGGCGTACAAGTCGGCAGGCATCAAGGGGAAAGCGCAGGATGCGATGGATCACCTGTGGGTGATCCGGGTGCCCCGGATCCGTGAGGGATCCCGCAGGGCCTCCCGGAGGGCACCAGGGCGCCGTCCGGAGAAGATCCAAACCTCCAGATCCGGAGCCCTTTCGACCCAGCGCAACGCCATCTCCAGCTTGGCCCGCATCCCTCCGGTGACATCGATCCCATGGGAGCCCCCCACGGCCTCCTGGATCTCTCGAAACCGCTCGGGGGTCAAATGGGGGATCACTTGATGGCCTCCCGGCCCATCGGCGAGCACTCCCTCCACTTCCCCGACCAGCAGGATACAAGTCGGACGGAGGGCATCCAGCAGCGCATCGAAAACCGCCTCTGTCGAGAGGATCGTCGCCCCCCGTTCTCGATCGAAAACGACATCCCCTCCGGTCAACGGGATCAGACCGGCCTCCCACGCGCGCTGAAAGGCGCGGGTCTCGAAAGCGATGGGGATCCCGCCGGCAGCCTCCGCGACTGCAGAGGGTAGGATGCTGAGGGCAGGCAAGCCGGCTTCATGAAAGGCGCGGCGGACCCGCATATGGAGCTCCACGGCCGCCAGGGCCACTTCAGCGAACCCCCACCAGTCCTCCGGGCGGGAGATCCCCTCGTGGATCCGGGTTCGGGCGGCAGCCGCATGGCCGAAGGAGCCGCTTCCGTGGCCCACCAAAATACGCAATCCGGGTCGCTCCAGGAGAGCCTCCCGGATCTCCCGGGCCAGCCGACGGATCACCCGGATGCGCGCCCGCCGCTCCCGGCGCTTATCCGTGATCAGGGAGCCGCCCAGCTTGATAAAAATCCGTTCGCTGGAATCTCCCATGGCGCTTCCTGCACGTCCGAATTGGGGACTGCCCTTAGCGCAGATTCGAACCACGTAACTCTCTACCCCAGTCGATGAAGGCGACGGACATTGGCGATCAGGCCTTCCACCGAAGGCTCATCCGCACGGGGGGGTGGGCCCAGCGGGTCGATCACGTCCTCGCGGCCCAGCCAGAGACGGAAGGCCGCCAACACCCCGTACGCCAGCGCATCCCGGTGATAGCCCCCTTCCAGCACAAACACCAGACGCCCATCGCACAAAGCGTCCGCCAGCTCCGTGATCCGCCGGGTCAGGGCCGCGAACCCGGAAACGGTCATGGTCAGCCCGCCCAGAGGATCCCCCCAGTGCGGGTCGTAACCGGCGGAGACCAGCAGAAGCTCGGGCTCAAAGCGGCGGGCGATGGGTGCGATCACTTCCTCGAAGAGGCGTTCGAATCCGCGATCCCCCACTCCCATCGGCAGCGGCAGGTTGATCGTCGTCCCCTCCCCAGGACCGGCCCCGATTTCCCGCCAGTGACCGGTTCCGGGATAGATGCCCCACTGATGCGTGGATAGATAAAGGACGGAAGGATCCGTATAGAAAATCGCCTGGGTGCCGTTGCCGTGGTGAAGGTCGAAATCCACGATCATCACCCGACGGGCCCCCAACTCCTCCCGCGCGAAGCGGGTCCCGAGGGCGATGTTGTTGAAGAGGCAGAAACCCTCACCATGGTCCGGGAACGCGTGATGGCCGGGAGGGCGGACCAGCGCGAAGGCCCGACGGGCGCGGCCTTCCCACACCGCGGCGACGGCAGCCTCGACCGCTCCAGCGGCACGCAGAGCCGCCTCGAACGAGCGAGGGCTCACATAGGTCTCATCGCCGGGGAAGTTCAAACCGCCCCCGCCCCGCTCCGCCAGGCGGCGCACGCGCTCGACATAGCCCGGCTCGTGCACCCGGGTCAATCGCTCCATCGAGATCGGTTCAACGGGGAGTGAGAGGGTATGTTCCAGGACCTCATAGGTTCGGAGGACCTCTAGGATTCGTTCCAAGCGATCCCGCCGCTCGATGTGCCGGGGGTCATCATGTTCCAGAAAGATCGGGTCGAACGCACAAGCCACCGCCATCCGAGACCCTCCCATGCGGGCTTCTCCCAGAGAGGAGTTTAGCGGGGATCCAACGGATAGGCCATTCGTGAGACAAAAAGCGCCAGGGCCAGCAACGACACTTTACGTTTTCGCAAAGGGCCTCTGAAGAGGAGAGGAAGTATAGGCAGGCCAAGGGCTGCGAGTCATCCGTTCATCTTACGGTCCCCATCGGCAACGGGCATGGGGGCTGCTTCGGGATCCGACCCGCTCATGAACCGGGCGCGCGGTGGGTTTCCACATGTTGGGCGAGGAAGGCCATCAGCTCGTCCCGATTCGGCATCGAGGGTTGAGCGCCGTAACGGGTCACGCTGATCGCCCCCGCCGCGTTGGCCCAGCGCAGCGCCTCCTCCACCGATCGCCCTTCCCACAACGCCACCGCCAGCGCGCCGTTGAAGGCATCTCCCGCTGCTACAGTGTCCACCACGGGCACCGAATAGGCAGGCACCCACCGCACCCCACCCCGATCCGCATAGACACACCCACGCTCTCCCAGCGTGATCACCACGTGAGCGCACCCCTTCCCTACCAGAACCCGCGCCGCCTCCTCAATAGCCTGATCCTCCCGCAACGGGAACCCCACCAGGCTCTCTGCCTCCACCTCGTTCGGCGTCAGCCAAGTGCACCACCGGTAGATCTCCTCGGGCAACGCCATCGCCGGCGCCGGGTTCAGGATGACTGACACACCGGCCCGGGCCGCCCGCTCCGCTGCCTGGACCACCACCTCCAGCGGGATCTCCAGCTGAAGCAACAGAACACGGGCCTCGGGCAGCCATCGCTCCAGCCGGGCCAGCTCCGCCCCTCCCACCCGGCCGTTGGCCCCCGGGATCACCACGATGGCGTTCTGACCGCTCTCCTCCACCACGATCACCGCGATCCCCGAGCTGGTCTCCGGATCGACCTCCACGCCGCTCACCTCCACCCCCGCCTCCATGAGCGCCTGTCGCAAGGCAGGGCCGAACACGTCATTCCCCACCCGGCCGACCATCCGGGTCGGGGCTCCCAAGCGGGCGGCGGCCACCGCCTGGTTGGCCCCCTTGCCCCCCGCGGCGGTGAAGAAGCGTTGACCGCGCAAGGTCTCACCCGGTCGGGGAAATCGCGGCGCCACCGCCACCAGATCCATATTGATGCTCCCCAAAACCAGAACGCTCATCCGGCTTCCCTCCGACGCGGCAAGATCACCGGGGCGGACCGACGGCCCGCTTTGAGCCATCGGTCCAGCCCCACCGCGAGGATGAAGACGAGCCCTTTGACAATCTGTTGGTGATAGGAAGGAACCTCTAGCAGGTTCAAGCCGTTACTCACTGTCCCCATCACCAGGGCCCCGATGAGGGTGCCGCTCACGCTCCCGTAACCGCCGCTGAGGCTGGCGCCGCCGAGAACAGAGGCGGTGATCGCTTCGAGCTCCAGGCCGACACCTACGTTGGGCTGGGCCGACCAGAGCCGGGCCGTCAGCAACACCCCACCCAGGCCAGCCAGGAGGCCACTCAATCCATACACCAGCCCTTTGACAAACCGTACTCGGACGCCCGTGAGCCAGGCCAAATCCTCCCCGCCTCCGACTGCGTATAGATGGAGCCCCCATGGAGTGCGGTTCAGCAGCCCACTTACCCCTAGCGCGACCCCTACCATAACGATGACGGGCATTGGGATCCCCAAGGCGTTGCCAGTGCCCAGGAAGGTGAAAGCTTCCGGTAGGCCGGAGATCGGATAGCCGCGCGTGTAGACCAGGGTCAGCCCGCGGGCGATGGCCATCGTGGAAAGCGTGGCGATGAAGGGGGCCAGCCGGCCGCGGGTCACCAGGAGCCCGTTCAGGAGCCCAAGGGCCAACCCGGCCGCCAAGCCGGCGGCGATTGCCCCGCCCACCGGCCAGCCGTTCCGAACGATCAACCCGGCCGACAACGCCCCGGTGAAGGCCACCACAGATCCAACGGAGAGATCGATCCCCCCGCTGATGATGGTCAGCGTCATGCCCAGCGCCACCACAGCGAGGATGGAAGATTGAAGGGCCACGTTCAGCACGTTCGAGGGCGTGAGGAAGCGGGGGGTCATGAGGGCTAAGGCCAGCCAGAGGGCCATCAGGATCAGCATCCCGCTCCATCGCCCGAGGAGCTCACGCCGCTGGGGCATGCCTCCCTCCCATCGCCAGCGCCAGAATGCGGTCCGCCGTGGCTTGGGCCCGGCTCAGCTCCCCAACGATCCGTCCCTCTCGCATCACGAGGATACGGTCGCTGATCCCTAAAATCTCTGGAAGTTCTGAAGAGATCATCAGGATCGCCTTGCCCTCCCGAGCCAAGCGGTCCATGAGCGCGTGGATCTCCGCCTTGGCCCCCACATCGATGCCTCGCGTAGGCTCATCCATAATCAAGATTTTTGGCTGGAGAACCAGCCATCGAGCGAGCACCGCTTTCTGCTGGTTCCCCCCCGACAGATGGCGTACCAGCATCCCAGGGCGTGGCGGCCGGATATCCAGATGGCGGATGTAGGGGATGACGGTCGCGTCTACGAGCTTCCTCGAGAGCAGGCCGAACGGAGCGATCCGGGGAAGGGCGGAGATCGCGATGTTCGAGCGCAGCGCCATGCTCAGGAACAGGGCCTGGGCCTTGCGATCCTCCGGGATGAACGCGATCCCCTGCTGGATCGCCTCGATGGGGGAACGGATGCGGACCCGCCGCCCTTCGATTCGGATCTCCCCACGGTCGACGGGATCCAATCCGAAGAGCGCACGGGCCACCTCCGTTCGCCCCGCCCCGACCAGCCCGGCCAGGCCCACAATCTCCCCCCTGCGGACTTCGAACGACACCTCGTGGAACACACCTTCCCGGGTCAACCCTCGCACTTCCAGAAGGACCTCCGTGCCCGGGGTGGCTGTTTTGGCGAACATCTCCCGCATCTCCCGGCCAACCATCATGCGCACAACAGCCGAGGGTGTGACCTCCGCAATGGGGAAGGTTCCAATCTGTCGCCCATCCCGCAACACCGTGATTCGGTCAGCGATCTGAAAGACTTCCTCCAGGCGATGGGAAATGAACAGGATCGCCACCCCACGGCCTTTCAGGTCCCGCAGCAATTGAAACAGACGATGGATCTCCCGCTCGCTGAGGGCGGAGGTTGGCTCATCCATGATCAGCAGACGGGCGTTCTCTGAGAGGGCGCGAGCGATCTCCAACATTTGACGTTGGGCGAAAGGCAGACTTCCAGCCGGGGCCCGTACATCTAAGTCTAGATCCAGGCCCCTCAAGATCCGCCGCGCTTCAGCTTCCATCGCCCGACGATTTAACCCGCCCCACCGGGTTCGAGGCTCCCGCCCCAGGAAAAGATTCTCGGCCACCGTGAGGTTCGGGAGCAGGCTGAGCTCTTGGTGAATGACCGCGATCCCCATCCGGCGGGCATGGCGAGGATCGGCGATCTCCACCGGCTGCCCCTGCCAGAGGATCCGGCCAGCATCCCGTGGGATGGCCCCCGCCAGAATCCGGATCAGCGTGCTCTTGCCGGCGCCGTTCTCCCCCACCAGCCCGTGGATCTCCCCCGGGAAGATCTCCAAAGTCACCCGGTCCAACGCCTGCACCCCCGGGAAGGCTTTGGAGATCCCCTCCGCCCGGAGCAGCGGCTCTGTCATCCGTTGCCTCCTGTGCGCGGCAACACGCCAGGGAATCCTCGCTACGGGGGCGGGCCTGTGGAAAGCCCGCCCCCTCCTTCCACTATTTAACTGTCTCCTTGGTCACCAAGGAGAGCGGGACGGGGATGAATTTCTCCACTTTCTCGCCCCGCAGATACTTGACCGCCATCTCCACGGCGAGGCGGCCCATCTCCGCCGGCTGCTGGGCCACCGTCGCAGCCAGCTTGCCCTCCTTCACCGCCTTGACGGCGTCATCGATGGCATCGAAGCCCACAAAGATGATCCCGGTGCGTCCGGCGGCCTCAGCTGCCTGGATTGCCCCCAGGACCATTTCGTCGTTGTGGGCGAAGACCCCGTCGATCTGCGGCTGGGCCTGGAGGATGTTCTCAAAAACCTGCAGCCCTTTGGCGCGGTTGAAGTCGGCGGGCTGGCGGGCGATCACCTCCAGGCCTGGGCATTTCTCCTTCAGGTAATCGTTGAATCCTTTCCCACGATCCCGAGCGGCGGAGGTGCCGGGGATCCCCTCCAACTCCACCACCTTGCCCTTGCCCTTCAGGGCCTGGCAGAGAAACTCGGCCGCCATCCGCCCCCCGGCGACGTTGTCCGAGGCGATGTGGGAGACAATCTCTCCACCCTCCGCCGCGCGGTCCACGGTGAAGACAGGGATCCCTGCCTGGTTAGCCTTCTGGATGCTGGGGACCACCGCCTTGGTGTCAGTGGGATTGATCAGGAGGGCGGAGACCTTCTTCTGGATCAGATCCTCGATGTTGGCGGCCTCCTTGGCTGGGTCATCCTGCGCGTCGACAACGATGAGCTTCACACCGTACTGGGCTGCGGCCTTCTCCGCCCCCTCCTTCAAGGTGACGAAGAAGGGGTTGTTGAGGGTGGACAGGGACAGTCCCAGAACGATCTCCTGCGGCTGGGCGGCCGCGGGCGTCGCTGTGGCCCCCGGCGCGGCAGGCGTGGCCGGAGCGCACGCGCCGGCGACTACAGCCAAGACGAGCAAAAGCGGTAGATGCCGACGGATCCACATCGCTTCTCCTCCTTTCTTGGGTTTTGAGCTCCAGTCATTCACGCCGTAGCGCTCGATGCAGCAAGAGCGCTGCGGCGATTACTCCCCCTTTGAACACCTGCTCATAAAAGGAGGGGATGTTAAGCAAATTGATCCCGTTGTTCAGCACCCCAATGATCAAAGCGCCGATCAGGGTGCCCCCCAACCAGCCTTCCCCGCCGGTCAGAGGAGTCCCGCCGATCACGACCGCCGCGATGGCGTCGAACTCGTATCCAAGCCCAAGGGTCGGCGGCGCCGAATCCAAGCGACCGATCAAGATCAGCCCCGCTAGGGCCGCCAGGAACCCGCTCCATCCATAGGTAAGCACCAGATATCGATGGGTCGGGATCCCCGCGGCCCGCGCCGCGGTTGGGTTGCTGCCGATCGCGCGCAGATGTTCCCCAAAGACCGTGTAGCTCAGCAGAGCCCCACCCAGCCCGAACACCAGGGCCATGAGAAGGACGGGCGCTGGGAGAGGCCCGACCCATCCCGCCCCCAGCCAGCGGAAGGATTCCGGGAAGCCTGTGATCGGGCGTCCTTGGGTGTAACTGAGGGCCAATCCTCGGGTGATCGTCATCATCCCCAGGGTGGCAATGAACGGCGGGATTCGGAGATAGGCGATCGCCACCCCGTTCCAGATCCCCAGCAGAGATCCCAAGAGCAGCGCGCTGACCATCGCAAGGACCGGGGGCTGTCCGCCTGTCACCAAGCTGGCCGCCACCACCCCAGTGAACGCCAAGACAGAGCCCACCGAGAGGTCAATGCCTCCCGTGAGAATCACCATAGTCATCCCCACCGCGATGATCCCGTTGACGGAGGTCTGACGGACCACGTTCATCAGATTGCCCGGCGTCAGAAACCGCGGGGAGAGCAGGCTGAGCACTATACACAGGCCGAGGAACGTGAGGGCCAAACCCAAGCGGGCCCACCGCTCTCGGGCCTCCAATGCATTCCACCCCAGCGCAATTCCTACTGGTTGTCCCAGCCCCTTCTCCTGTTTCACCGAAGGACGATCCATCCCTTCACGCCTCAACAGAAAGTGGCCCTCGAAGGTGGGCTCAGTAACTTTAACTTGACATCCCCGCCCTAGAAGATAACGCCGGACACCAGGATCACATTCGCGTAGGGAGTGCACTCTCCGGTCCGAACCACCGCGCGGGCGCTAGCGGTCATCGCCTTAAAGGCCTCGTGAGGCACCCGCTCGATCATAATGGAGCCCAGCCGCTGCTGCACCGCGGAGTACATTGCCGGGCTGCGCTCTATCATTTCCGTCGCGATGATGGCTTTCTCGACGTGCAGCTCCTCGAGGACCGCATCTAAGACATCGAGAAAAGGGGGAAGCCCAGGGCGGACCGCCAAGTCGATCCGCGGAACCGATGGGGGGATCGGCAACCCGGCATCGGCGATCACTAAAAGATCCCCATGGCCCATCTCGGCCACCACCCGGCTTAAGGGAGCGTTCAGCAACCCGCGCTTCTTCATCGAAGCCTCCTCGACTTAGGTTGAGCGGCGGACGACCAGTTGGACCGGAAGAATGTGGCGAGCGGGCGGATGGTCGCGGTCCTGAATCCGGCGGAGCAGCAACTCCCCCGCCACCCGCCCCATCTCGTACGTCGGCTGGGCCACGGTGGTCAACGGAGGGATCACGTAGGCGGCCAGGACGATGTCGTCAAAGCCGACTAAGGCAACGTCTTGGGGGATCGACAGGCCCGCTTCCCCGATCGCACGCATCGCCCCAATCGCCATAAGATCGTTGCAAGCGAAGATCGCCGTCGGGCGAATCGAGGGGGGGAGCTGCAGGAAGAACCGTGCGGCCTGATACCCGCTCTCGGCCCGGAAATCCCCCCGGCGCACCCAATCCGCCAGCGGCTCAATGCCCGCCTCAGCCATCGCCTGCCTGTATCCACGCACCCGATCGGCGCTTGGGGTCAGATCCGAGGGTCCAGTGATGCACGCGATCCGGCGGTGACCGCGCTCTAACAGGTGCCGGGTCGCTAAGTAACCTCCTTGGAAGTTGTCGGCCAGCACGCAGTCCACCTCTAGGCCCGAGAGTTCCCGATCGACCACCACGAAGGGGATCCCGCGCTGCTTGAGGATCGCGAGATGGGCCGGCGTCGCGCTGGCGGAGACCAGCGCGATCCCATCCACCTGTTGCTCGATCAAGACCCCTAGATACCGCTGCTCCTTGACAGGGTCCCCATCGGAGTTACAAAGGATCAGGCTGTAATCGTGGGAGAAGCTGAGATCCTCCAACCCGCGGGCGATCTCGGCGAAGAAGGGGTTGGCGCTGTCGGGAACGATCAGGCCCAGCACATGGGTCCGCTTGCGCCGGAGGCCCCGGGCGATCCGGTTCGGACGATACTGCAAGGCAGCGACGGCCTCCCACACCCGCGCCTCCACCTCAGGGCTGACCGGGCGTGTGCCATTCAGCACGTACGAGACCGTAGCGATGGAGACCCCCGCCCGCCGAGCTACATCCCGCAGGGTCGTCATAACTTATTCCGAAGTTAAACGTTTAATCCCATGAAAACATAGGATCAGCGCGCTGTCAAGCCGAGAGAATCACCGGCCTTCCGATTGGGCGACTCATCCGAACTGCTTCCCGGCGGGCCGGGGCCGCCCGATGAGCGCTCCCCAACGTTGCTGCCGCCAGATCCTTGAGGCCGTTCAGCGGAGACGGAGGAGAGAAAAAGGGGAGGGACCATTCGCTTCCTCATGCGGGGGGAGACTATGCGAGCCCGCCGTATCCTTTCAATCCCTGTCGCCCCAACCAAGGATGGGCCATGGTCCCCTGGAACCCGGAGCCCCGCCCCATCGCGCAAGCGCTCCATCTCCCCGATGGCGCATGGGTGGGGATCGTCGGAGCCCGGCTCCGCGTCTGGGGGCGACTGCGGCGGATGAATGGGGCCCGCGCTCTTTCCTGAGCCCTCCCTGGATCTCCGCTGGGATCCTGTCGTTGCCCTCTCCCCATGCCGATCTCACCCTCCACCCCGACCCCCGTCCCATCCCTCTCACCGACCGTTCCCCCAACCCACGGCCACGCCGTTCCCTCTACCCAAGCTCTCCGGCCAACTCGTCGGGGCACGTATCACGGTAGAAGGCATGGTGGTCGATCTCCAGGGCTTTGCTCCTGGATGGGCGTTGACCTTGGAGCAGGCCGGAGGGCGTCTACGGCTGTTCATCCCCACCGAGCAGATGGCCCGAGTCCCCGGCCGGGAGGGCCTTTACCTCGGGGCAACGATCCGGGCCACGGGGATGTTGACCCTGTATCGCGGTGAGCTGGAGTTGCTCCCGCAGCGGGGCCGTGACATTATGGTGCGTAGGGGGACGCGCCCAAAGGCCCCGCTTCGCCCCATCGGAACGCTGAGCCCCAGCGACCAGGGTGCCCGCGTGCGGGTCATGGGCCAGGGGCTTGAGGTCGTACCCCTTTCCGCGGGGTTACGGTTGCTGGTGCGCGACGAAAGCGGGGCGCTCCGGTGATCCTCTGGGGGAACGTCGCCGCCATGGTTCCAGATCGCCTGAAGGAAAAGGAGGCCAACGTGGAGATTATCGGCCAGGTCCGCACCTATCGGGAGGAGCTCCAGCTGACCCCCGCTGTGCCATGGGAGGTTCGTTCTCCATGACCGCGCTTCCTGAGTGGCTGCGCCATGAGACCCTTTCCTTGGATCGGCCACGCTTTCGATTGACCTGGCGCCCGCGAGCGCGAGGCCTCTTCCTGCTGACCGTGATGGTCGGCATGGCGGCGATGATCACCGGCCGTTCCATCTTGTATAACCTCACCTACCTGCTCCTCGCTCTATTGATTGTTTCGCTGGCATGGGCCTGGAGCGCGGTGCGCGATCTGGAGATCCAGCGGTTCCCTCGCTCCCGACGCAATCAAGTGGGCGGCTTCTTCGAGGAAACCTTGGTCCTCCGGAACACCGGCCTCTTCCCGAAAATCTGGCTGGAAGTCCGTGACGGCTCCACCCTCCCGGGCCACCGAGCCAGCTTCGTGCTAGATAACCTGGGGCGAGGGGGCAAGCGCCTTTGGACGGTCCGGACGCCCTGTCGCCGGCGGGGGCTCTATCGCCTGGGGCCCCTGACCTTGATTGGAACGGATCCCTTTGGTCTCTTCGAGGCGACCCTGCAGTTGACCAAGACCGATGAGGTGTTGATTTATCCCCCGGTGTTCCCCATATGGCGGATCGGAATGCCGGCGGGTCTCTGGCGGGGGAGCGAGGCGGCGCGTCGGCGAACCACCGAAGTGACCCCGAGTGCAGGCGGGGTGCGGGAGTACCAACCCGGCGATGCCTTCCATCGAATCCACTGGCCATCAACAGCGAGGCGGGATCGTTTGATGGTGAAAGAATTCGACCAGGATCCCACTGCGGATGTCTGGATCATCCTGGATATGATGGCTGATGTTCATATCCACCGACCGGAGCACGAAGAGGAGTGGTTGCTTGGAAAACCAGGACCCCTCCTGCCTGTCTCTACAGAGGAATACGCGGTGGCGATCGCGGCCTCCCTGGCCGCGCACTTCCTGCGACGTGAACGCATGGTGGGGATGTTGGCTTACGGCTCCCAGCGCTTTTTCATGCCTCCCCATCGGGGGCAAGGACAGCTGGAGCGCGTGCTGGAAGGGCTGGCGCTTCTGCGGGCGTATGGAGAGGTCCCCTTCCACCAAGTGCTTCAATCCCATGCACTGCGCATGGCCCGCGGCTCCATCCTCATCCTGATCACGCCCTCCGGCGATCCTCGATGGGCCATGGTCGCTCGAAGCCTGGATTCCCATGGGATTCGGGTGGCATCGATCGTTCTGGAGGCTTCCTCGTTCGGAGGGGCCGAGACCAGCACCCGCGTTCTCCCCCTGCTGGAAAACGCGGGGGTCCCGGTCACGGTGATCCGAGCCGGCGAACCCCTCGCCCCCGCCTTGGAAAGGCTGGGCCCACGGAGTTAAGAGTTAAAGATCAGACCTCCTCCGCAAAACGCGGGCTGAGCCGGCGGAACATTCCATAGCCCACCAGCAGAACCAGCCCGGCCGTGGCCAGCGTTCGCAGCAGAAACTCCGGCGCCGTGTAAGTCCCGTAATAGAGCAGGTCGTGGTATGAGGCGATGATCGAGGCCATGGGGTTCAGACGACGTGTCCAGAGCCAGACGTCAATGGAAACCCCAAGAAACGAAGCGTTGCGAGGGAGGATGGAGATCGGATAAAAAATGGGGGTCAGGAAAAACCATGCCAGCAGCAACACCTGCAGGATATGGGCAGTATCACGATAGAATACATTTAGAGCGGAGACCGCAAGGGCCACCCCCGCGGTGAACATCACATGGGCGAGTATGGTCAGCGGCAGAAGAAACAGCCAGGGCGTCGGTCGGATCCCTGAGAGCCAGGCGATCGCAAAATAAATGGGAAGGGAGATCAGGAAGTTCAGCGTATTGGAAAGGACGACCGATAAAGGCAGGACTTCGCGCGGGAAATAAACTTTACGGACCAGCGAGGCGTTCGCGGTGACGCTCTCCGCAGCCCCCTGCACGGAGATCGCGAAGGCGTTCCACGCCAGGATGCCGACCAGGACAAACGCGTGAAAATGGGGAAGGCTGGCCGGTCCCCGGTTCATCACGGTGAAGACGATGGTGAACACCGTCATCATCAGCAGTGGATGGATCCAAGACCAGGCCACCCCAAGGACCGAGTTCCGGTATCGGACTTTGAGATCCCTCAACGTCAGCAGCCAGAGCAGATCTCGATAACGCCATAGCTCGATCAGCCCCTGAGGCATGCTTCCTCCAGCTCCCCCCACAAGGATCACGTGGAACGGCCTTCTATCGATTTACCCGCATGCTCAACCAATCCCCTCGGCCGCGAAGTCGCCGCCCATGCCCGGAGGGGCAGCCCCCGCTGAACGACCCGGTAGATTTCCAGAAGCGCCTGCCCGGCGCTCTTCCAGCTGTAATGCGCCACGGCGCGGGCCCGAAGCCGTCTGCCGCGCTCCGCCGATTCCTCCGGATGGCGGAGCGCGTACAGGATCCACTCCGCCAGGCTCTCGACGTCCCCGAAGCGGGCGTAATAGCCTGCCTCGCCCATGAACTCCCGACTCACCGGGGTGTCAAAGGCCACCACTGGGAGGCCGGTGGCCATGTAATTTAACAGCTTCCCGCTTCCTTCGGTGGCCGACATCTTGGGCGCCACCGCCAGTTCCCCCAATCGGAGGTAAACCGGCGCGTGCTCGTAAGGCAGCTTCCCGGTGAACGTGACGCGGTCCGCAATCCCCAGGGCGGCGGCCTGGGCCATATAAAACGCCTCGCCGGGGAACCCCATGATCAGGAAGTGGACTTGGGGATCGGCACGAACCACGCGAGCGGCCGCCTGGAGCAACAAATCCGTGCCCTGATAAGGGGCCAGCAGTCCCAGATAAACCACCAAACGGCGCCCTTCGGGGATCCTCCACTCACCCCGCAGGCGCTGGAGCTCAGGGATCTCCTCAGGCAGAGGAGGACGAAAGACCTCTGTGTTGACCACATCGGGGAATGGGAGCACCCGCTCTGGAGGCGCGCCGAAGACCTCAATTAAGAGACGGGCCCCCTGGACGGTGCTGGTGAGGATCGCATCGGGCTGCCGATCGATCCAGACCTCCAGCCGCCGCATCAGCGGATACCATGGCCCGTCCGGGTTCAGGAACCGATGATCGATCATCTCCCCTGTCAGGCTGCCCTGGAAATCGAAAATCAAGGGGATCCCTAGCAACCTCCGGAGAACGGTTCCAATCAACGCGCCTTCGTGAAGATGGGCGTGAAGCAAATGCGGACGCCAGCGCAACGCGGTGGCCAGCGCAGTGCCGGAGAGATAGATATCGAAGGCGATCTTATGTCGGGAGGATCCAACCTCGTAATGGGAACGCCAGGGCAAAGGGGGCGTGCGGACGATATCCAGTCCTGGGAGATCCCGGCCCTTGTAATAGGTGACGATCTTCACTTGAAGCCCGAGGGACTGGAGGGCTCTGGCCTCCTCCAGAATCCGTACATGGCATCCGTAGTCGTTAAAGAATGAGGTTGGTGCAATCATCATCACCCGCATCCAGCCGGGCCTCCAGAGGAGATCCAGAAATCATTCGACTTGATGCGTAATCGTAAGCGCGTGCGTCCAGTCCATCCCCGTTCGCTCCTCCTTCCCGCGGAGGAACCAGGCATTCGAGCCCCATGCTGCCCACAAGGCGTGAATAAGAAATTGGGGGTCCGGGAAATGCAAATGGCTCCCTAACGGGCATTCAGCGAGCGAACAGCCCCAGGTGGTCTATCGAGAGCGCGCCTATCGCTTCTTAGAGGAGCGAAGGCGATGAAGCCCCAGCATGGTTTCAAGCAGACCTGGCTGATCCTCTGGAACAGGCAGCCCCTGGAAGCTCTCCTGTCGGGATTTTAACCAAGCGTTCCGCGTGTGGCTGGCCGTTCGGAAAAGATCCTCGAAGACTGCTTCATCCTCCGTGCCCTTCAGAGCCTCCCGCAAGCGCCCCAGGGCTTCCATCAGGCGATCCAGCCAGTAAAGAAGAGACTCCCGGTTGGCGATCGCCGCCAGCCGCCCGCTGGAAGCGTCCGGAAGGCCCGCGGTGATCCGTGCGAAACGGACCCCAATCGCTTGAGGCATATCTCGTCGGGCGGGAGCGGTGGACCATACGGCCAGGAGGGCGGCGCCGAGGAGAGCAGGCAGTTGCTCCAGGGCCGCCATCCAGCCGTCATGCTCCGCCGGATCAATGAAGAAAGGACGCGCCCCGATCCGATGGGCCAGCCCAGCGGCGGCCTCCACGGCCCAAGAAGGCGCCTGAGCGGAGGGAGTCAGGCAGAACAACGCATCCCGGAACAGATCCGGATCCGGCCTCTCCCCGGCATCCGGGTTCAGAATCGGATGGCCGCCGATGAACGGCGTGGAGGAGGGTAGATAGGCCTGAGCCCAGGCCATGACTGGGACCTTCAGCTCCGCCGTATCGATCACCAGCGTTCCTTCCTTCAAAGCCGGGGCGATCGCCCGGAGCGCAGGCTCGATCTCCCCAAGCGGCATGGCCAGCAAGATGAGGTCTGAATCCTTGCAAGCGCCTGGAAGGTTCCAGTTGGTCTGATCCACCGCTTTCCAGCGAAGGGCCTCGCGGGTCCGCTCCGGGTTCGGATCGTGCCCGACCAGCCGGACTTCCGGCAGCGCCCGCCGGAGGGCCAACCCCAGGGAAATCCCCAACGTCCCCAATCCAAGGATTGTGATTTGCATCCGGCTCCAATCCTTCCGAAGATCTATAGCATACCCAGTATATCACGAAGGGGTCTTTGGGGGCCGGGGGCCGTTTGGAGTAGGGCGCTTATGAAATTTAACAAATTGATCCAGACATTCCACCCTGAGGATACGCTGTGAGGGAAGCGGGAGGCCCCCCTTTATCCCCAGGAGACCAAACCCAAGCATCCAATCTGGAAGAAGCGCTAGGCCTGGCATTCCATCGCACGATCTTATAAACTGAAATCCAAGCGGCTTCGCTTCCTTACTCTCTGGCCCAAACGATAGGCGCAGCTACGAGAGGCGCTTCTACAGAGGATGCAAAGGCTCATCAAACAGAACGGCAACGGCACATCAAGCCTTTAGGGGTTGCGCTGTTGATTTCCTTATGGGGTCTTAGGGTGAAGCTGGGCGCCTTCAGCGGCCAGCCCTGCCCTCCAAAGCCGCTTTTATCTCTCCTTCTCACAGTCCCTCGGGCCATGAGAAGGAGCGATGAAGGAGGGGCCCTGCCTTCTTCTTCCGCGGGCCCCGAGCGGTGCAACCCCTAATGAAATTGCGGGCTGGGAGGGAGATCATGGATGAGGGATCCATGTGGCGTGGAATCATCCATGCCTATCGTCCGTTTCTTCGGATCGCTTCCATCGATCCGATCACCCTTCATGAGGGCAACACCCCGCTGCTGCAGGCCCCCCGTCTGGCTCGAGCCATTGGCTTCTCCGGCTCCCTTTATCTGAAATACGAAGGCCTGAATCCAACCGGATCGTTTAAGGATCGGGGGATGACGACCGCGTTGACTCAGGCGATCGCCGAAGGAGCCCGAGCGGTGATCTGCGCCAGCACCGGGAACACGGCGGCCTCTGCCGCTGCCTATGCCGCCCGCGCCGCCATCCCCGCGATCGTCCTGGTCCCCGCAGGGAAGATCGCGCTGGGCAAACTGGCCGCCGCCCTGGCCTATGGAGCGAAGGTCCTGGCGGTGGAGGGGAATTTCGATGAGGCGCTCGCCTTAGTGCGTCGGGCGGTGGAGATCTACCCGATCGCCCTGGTGAACTCCCTCAACCCCTACCGGCTGGAGGGCCAGCAGACGGCCGCCTTCGAGATCTGCGACCAGCTAGGCCGCGCCCCCGATTGGCTGTGTATCCCGGTGGGGAACGCGGGGAACATCACCGCTTACTGGAAAGGCTTTCGGGCCTATAAGCAGGCCGGCCGCATCCCCTCGCTCCCACGTCTCCTGGGGGTCCAAGCGGAAGGCGCCGCTCCTCTGGTGCTGGGGCATCCTGTGGATCGCCCCGAGACCGTCGCCACGGCGATCCGGATCGGACGCCCCGCCCGCGGGGCGGAGGCCCTCCAGGCAGTTCAAGAGTCCGGCGGGCGGTTCATAGCGGTCTCCGATGAGGAAATTATGGAAGCATGGCGCATGCTGGCGGCCCTGGAAGGGCTTTTCGTAGAGCCCGCGTCGGCGGCTTCCATCGCTGGGCTCCGGCGGGCGCTGGCCCAGGGTGTGCTCTCCCCCCAGGTTGAGGTGATCGTTGCCGTGCTCACTGGCCACGGGCTGAAGGATCCCGAAATCGCCCTGCGGACGCTCTCCTCACCGATCCCGGTGCAGGCCCAATGGGACGCGTTCCGCCGCGTTCTGGAGCCGATTATCGAGAAATCCGTGCCCATCACCTCGCCTCAGGAGGTTCGAGGATGAAAACCCTTCCCCACGCCGTTGAGGCGCTTCTGGAATCCGCTCTGGTGGCCGAGTTCACCGTCCTCGATCCCGAGGGCCGACCTATCGTCCACCCGATGCTTCCTCTTTACATTGGGGATGGCCGGATTTACATGACCTCCAGCGTGCTGTTCTCCCGCAAACTGCTGCACCTGAAACGGAACCCGCGCGCGGCGTTAAGCATCACCGATCCCCTTGCCGCCCCGGTGGATCGGTTCGGCCAGGTGACGATCCAGGGGGATGCGATCGTTATCGACGAAGATCCCCACGCCGGCTGGCTCGGGCTGCTGCCCGCATGGGCTCGCAAGGAGCCCACCATTCCCGCCATGGTGAAACGGCGCTGGATGTTGCCCCTGTTCTGGGAGAGAGCGGTGATCGTCATGACCCCACGGCGGGTTTTCCACTGGCCGCCGACTTCCCCCGAGGAGCCCATCATCTATGACCTGGATTAAGCCGATCGCGGCGAACCCACAGGCCCGGATTCGAAGGGCGCCCTCAGCCTAATCCGAAGCCCAACAGGGAGGCGATGCCATGGCGCAACGTTCCATGGTCGAGCTTCTTATGGAAGCGCAGCGACGATCTGGAGAGCATCCCTTCGCTGTCCTCGTTTGGGTGGATGAATCCGGCTATCCCATGCATCGCCCGGCCCGATTCAAGGTCCGGGGAGATACGATATTGCTGCAGGCCACCGAGGGGCCGCTCCCTCCGGAGGACGTTTCCGTGGCGGTGATCATCAGCCGCATTCGACCGCTGCCCCAAGGAGGCTATGAGGGACGCCGATACTGGACCTTTCACGGGCCCGCTCAGCGCGTCCCCGGAGGGCTGGCTGTCCGGCCGACGCGGGCGACTGGCTGGCAGGAGGATACCCTGCCCTTCCTCGCCCTCTGCGAGCGGGCAATCCCCCAGGCCCAACGTTATTTCGCTCACCTGAGCCGGATCCACGGCCGCGCCATCCGCCCCCGCCTCTCGCCCCTCTGGCTGCTGGTGCGCGCAACACGCTTCCCCTTTCTCAGCGCCACCTTCGTCCCGGTGCTGTTGGGGGCCGCGGTCGCATTCCGGGAGGGCGTGTTCGCTCCGCTTCCGTTCGTGCTGGCGCTCCTCGGAGCGGCTTGTATCCACCTCGGGCTCAACGTAGTCAACGACATCTTCGATACGCTTTCCGGGGCCGATACGATGAATCCCAACCCCACGCCCTTCAGCGGCGGCTCCCGCGTGCTCCAGTATGGCCTTCTCACGATCCGTGAGATGGCTTTCCTGGCTGCGACCCTCTACGGGTGCGGGATCCTGATCGGGCTCCTCCTGGCCGCCATGCGGGGATGGGGGGCTTTACTTCCCCTGGGGATCGCCGGTCTCTTGCTGAGCTGGGCATATACAGCCCCGCCGCTCCGCCTCGCCTACCGCGGGTTGGGGGAGCTGGCCGTGGCGGTAGGATTTGGGCCGATCATGACCCTGGGGGCATACGCAGCCCAAACCGGCCGCCTGGGGCTGGCCCCGCTGGTGGCCTCCCTGCCGGTGGCCGTGCTGATCGCCCTGGTCCTTTACGTCAACGAGGTGCCAGACCGAGAGGGGGATGCCGCGGCGGGCAAGCGAACCCTTGTCGTCCGTCTTCCCCTCCACCGGATCGCCTGGGGGTATGGGATCGCCGTCGCAACCGCCTACCTGGCCATCGCTGCAGGGGTAGCAGGGGGATGGATGCCTCCGGCGGCGCTGCTCGCTGGGCTGACACTCCCAATGGCGATCGCAGTGGGGCGGGATCTGACCCGCGCCCCTGATCGACCCTACGCCCTGATCGCCGCCATGGCCACTCAGATCCGCCTGCATCTTTACGTCGGGCTGTTGCTGACGGTCAGCTACTTCATCGCCCTATGGTTCCCTCACAACGGTTAAGGGAAGCAAAGCACAGCGGTTGCCTTACCACCATTGGGCATCGGAGGATGGAACGATGGCAGAGGTGTGGGTGAAGTGGTTGGAGAAACGCCAGTTCGTGGGTATCGATAGCACGCGGCACAGCGTGGTCATCTCCGGCACTGGGCCGGAGGATGGGATCGGCATGAAGCCAGCAGAGCTCCTGCTCATCGCCCTGGGGGCATGCTCAGCCTTCGATGTCTTGGACATTCTCGAAGAGAAACGGCAAAAGGTGACAGGGTTAGAGATCCAGGTGCATGGCATCCAAGATTCGGACCCCCCGTGGGCGTTCCGGCGGATCCATGTCACCTATCGCGTGCGCGGGCGCGAGGTTTCCCCCAAGGCTGTCGAGGACGCCGTGCGGCTCTCGGAAGACAAATACTGCTCAGTGGGCGCCACCGTCCGGGGTGTGGCGGAGATCACCCATACAATCGAGATCATGGAAGAAGAATAAGCCCTTCCCCCTTCGCGATCTTCTCAGCCCAACCTCGTGCTTCATCATTTGATTTTTGGTTTTGGTTCCTTGGGGGATCAAGGGGGTGGGGCCATCGGCTTCTCACCGCCCCATATCCTCAAAGCGGAAGAAACACCAGTCTCAGCGATCCAAAACAGCCGGGGGCCCGGCGAAGATCG
>NZ_JBHOQJ010000204.1:0-1973 GCF_042408365.1 Thermoflexus sp. | reverse complement strand
CGCGCCCTTGGCGCGCGGCTCGGCCCCTAAAGTCCCCATCTGGAAACCCCTCGGGGAGACTACGGGTCAGACGGGTAGGCAGTTGCTCAGCTTTTAGGGGTAAGCCGGACGCCCGGCGCGTCTCCAAGAATAACCATCGATTGAGCGGAAGAAGCAGGGCCTTACTGCTTCCTGGGTAGGGGGAAGGGGGCAGTGAGCGGGTGGAGGGGCAGCGATGAATGCAGATGACGCTCAATCGATCGCCTCCGCAAGACGGCGGGCTCAGGGGCCGATCCCGCGATCCCCGGACACCTCGTTTTGGCTCCTGAGCGTCCTCGCTTTTGGGGTTTTCATCGCCGCAGATGACCTCACCGTGGTCAGTGCCATGCTTCCCCATATGATCGTGGACTTCGAGATCCCGATCCCCTCGGGCCTGAAGGATGCCTCCTGGATCGTCTCCGCCTACCTGATCGCTTATGTAGTGGCGATGCCCCTGTTCGGGCGACTCTCCGACCGCTACGGACGCCTCCAGGTTTACACCGCTTGCATGGCGCTCTTTCTCATCGGATCCATTGGAGTCCTGCTGGCCCGGAATCTTCCCGTGTTGATCATCGCCCGGGCCTTGCAGGCCTTCGGTGGGGGCGGGGTGGTGCCCATCGCGATAGCGACGGTGGGGGATCGCTTCCCTGAGGGACGCCGGGGGCCGGCCATCGGGGTGCTGATGGTCGTGGACACCCTGGGGTGGATCTGGGGGCCGCTGTATGGATCGCTGTTGATCCGCTACGGCCCGGACGTCGGACGGTGGCTGGCGGAGACCTTCTCTTTCCCTTCCGCCGTAGCGAGCTGGAGCTGGCAGTGGCAGTTCGCCCTGAACATCCCACTCTCCCTGGCTGCCCTCGTGATGGCCTGGATGGCCCGCTGGGCCTTGGCCGCGGCTCCGCCGGAGGCACCCCCCATGGACTGGCCAGGGGCTGGGTTGTTGAGCGGCAGCTTGGTGGCGCTCCACATCGGGATCATTCGGAGCGGAGGTTCGATGGAGGTCGCTTCGACCGGCCCACGTCCGCTGGTGGATGCCCCGTTGTGGGGTGGGTGGCCTTGGCTGATGGGGAGCAGCATCGGCTTTGCGGTTTTCGCCCTCTACGAGGCTCGCCGCACCGCCCCGTTGATCCCGGCTGCGCTGTTCCGACGACGGAATTTCGTCCTGGCCGGCTGCATCAATCTGCTGGCCGGCGTCGGGCTGATCACGCCGATGGTGCAAGTTCCTCTTTTTATGAACACCTTGCGGGCCTGGGGAAGCACCCCGGAGGAATGGATGGGGAACGCCGCCCTCCTCAGCGGCCGGGTCCTCACCAGCCTGACCTTGGCGATGGCGTTGGGATCCCTCGCCGGGGGGTGGGGTAGCCGCTGGGTGGGCCATCGTGGGCTGGCCATCCCCGGGATCGCCCTGGCCGGGCTGGGCCTGCTGGGGGCGGCCAGCTGGCGGATCGACGAGCCGCTCCCAAGGATGGTTGCGCATATGGCGTTGGTGGGGGTTGGGCTGGGGGTGACGACGACAGCCATCGGGGTGGCAGGCCTGGATGCCGCTCCGGCCGAGGGCCGGGGGATCGCCTCCGGGTTGTTATTGATCCTTCGCCTAATCGGGATGAGCGTGGGCCTGGCATGGATGGCGACGTGGGGGACTTCGCGCTTTCAGGCGTTGGCGGCGGCCTATCCGCTGGAGGCGCTTCCGGAGGCGCTGCCCGGGATCACGTTGACCATTATCCAGGAAACCTTCCGGTTGGCGGCCACGGCGATGGCGATGGCGATTCCAACTGCGATCTTCCTGCGCGCAGCGGGCCGTCCCGTGCGGCGTTCGGTGTAGGTCCATCGTATGGATCCTCTGGGTTTGTAGAGGTAAGCCTTGTGCCCACCCCTACTGCTTCATCCAGATTTGATTTTTCGATAAGACCCCATGCCCTCTCTGGGGGTCTTTGGGGGCTGGGGGCCGCCGAAGG
>NZ_JBHOQJ010000203.1:0-2113 GCF_042408365.1 Thermoflexus sp. | reverse complement strand
CCTTCGGCGTCCGCACCCCACCCACAAGCCCATTTCCTCTTCCAGCAGACCCCGAGTCCCGTGGCCCCTATTATAATTTTGGGTAAAGAGGGTGACTCTATTGAGCTTCGCCCTGGCATGGCGTTTCAGAGTTCTAATATTGGCCAAGTACTGCTTTGTTTGGGGTTTCCGGGGGCTGGGCTGAGGGCCAAAGGCCCCCGGCCCAGCCCCGAAGAATTTTTTCTCTTCTCCTCCCCGCGGCCCTTTGGACCGCGGGGAGGAGAAGAGACCATTCACTTCTTCACCATTACGCTGTCTTTGTCAGAACTTTGAAAAGCCATGTCACCCTGGGAAAGGAATCCGGCGTAAGATGCCAATATAGTAGAAGGTGGGGCGCTTCTTCGGCGCGCCTCCAGATCCCAAGTATCCACTTTCTTTTCACCGAATCCGATTTCAGGAGGTGGGCCATGTCCCGAACCCATCTGTTCCCCCCCGACCGCGTGCACTATGTGTGGAACAACACTCTGCCGCCCGTTATCGAGATCGAACCTGGGGACACGGTGATCTACGAGCTGCGGGATGTGACCGACAACCAGATCACCCCCGCCTCCACGGCTGAGGATCTCACCCGTCTGGATTGGAGCCGCATCTATCCCCTGGCTGGCCCGCTCTACGTAAAGGGCGCCCAGCCGGGGGATGTCCTGGAAGTCGAGATCGTGGATCTACATCCCAAGGGTTGGGGATGGACTGGGATCATCCCCAGCTTCGGGCTTCTGGCAGAGGAATTCGAGCAGCCCTATCTCAAAATCTGGGATCTCTCGCCTGGCGATCACACCTTCTTCCGCGAGGATATCCGCATCCCCCTGGATCCTTTCTGCGGCACCATGGGCGTGGCGCCGAAAGAGCCCGGTGAGCACCCGGTGATGCCGCCCGGACCCTTCGGCGGGAACATGGACATCCGACACCTCACGAAGGGTGCGCGCCTCTTCCTGCCCGTGCAGGTAGAAGGGGCTCTCTTCTCTGTAGGGGATGCCCATGCCGCGCAGGGGGATGGGGAGATCTGCGTCACCGCCATTGAGGCCCCGATGTATGCGGTGCTTCGATTCCACCTCCACAAAGGACGCTCCATCGAAGAGCCCCAGTTCCTCTGTCCAAAACCGCTGACCTCTAAATACGACGAGAAAGGCTACTATGCGACCACGGGGATCGCCCCCGACCTCATGGTGGCTGCCAAGAAGGCCGTGCGGTATATGGTGGACCACATCGCCCATACGTACCGGATGAGCCGCGAAGAGGCCTATATCCTGGCCAGCGTGGTGGTCGATCTGAAGATCAGCGAAGTCGTCGATAAACCGAACTGGATCGTCACGGCTTACATGCCCTTGAGCATTTTCCAGTAATCGCCTGGCCGACTTAGGCCGCCTCACACCCTCGATGGGCTTTCCCCTCCCCACATCCCTTTGGGCTGTGGGGAGGGAGAGAGAAAGGGGGAGGGATGGATGACTCCTCCCCCGGATGTTCTCAGCAGCCTCAAGCGGATAAAGCATAATCGCTGCCCAAAAGGATCCAAGTGTTTCAGCCCAACATGGAACATCCGGATCAGGATCGAGCCGCCCGGGTGGGCGCGAAGTTGCAGGCGCGGGGATGGCGGTTGGCAGTCGCGGAGTCATGCACCGGGGGTCTGCTCAGCCACCGCCTGACGAACGTCCCCGGCAGCTCCACCTATTTCCTCGGCGGGGTGATCGCTTATCGGAACGAGATCAAAACCCGCGTGCTCCATGTTCGCGAGGAGACCCTGGCCCGCTTTGGGGCCATCAGCGCGGAGACCGCCCAGGAGATGGCAGAAGGAGTCCGTCGCCTGTTCCAGGCGGATCTCGCCCTTGCGATCACCGGCGTCGCCGGGCCCGATCCGATCGAAAACCAACCGGTGGGACGGATCTACATCGCCTTGGCCAGCCCTCATGGGATCCAGGTCCGCCAGATCCTCGGCGGGTCCGATCGCCAGGGCAACAAAGCGCTCGCGGTCGAAGCCGCGTTGGAGCTTCTGGAGGCTACACTGGAAGGAAAGCCGCTTCCTGAGAATCCTCAGGGGACTTGAAAGTTGATTTCTTTGCGGGGTGGGGCCGCCTTCGGC
>NZ_JBHOQJ010000199.1:0-1909 GCF_042408365.1 Thermoflexus sp. | reverse complement strand
CCTTCGGGCCGCGGGGAGGAAGGGGGGAGGGGCCATTGGGCTTCCCCATCGTGTACCCAAACAACAAATCTGGAAAAAGCACTACAAACCGGATTCTGGGGGTATCTATCCGAATACACGGAGGTGAGAGATGAACCGTAGAGTGCTCCTTCTCATTGTCGTTCCCTTGCTGGTCCTCGCATGTTGCGCCACCGGGGTGGCCGTCGGCGTGCTGGCCTTCGCCCCTCTGCGTGAGCGGGTGATGGCCATGCTGGGGCTCCGTCAACAGACGTTGGCCGCCGAGCTCATCCCTGCCGATGCCGTCTTTTACATGTCGCTGTCCTATAACCTTCAAGCGCAGCCCGGCTACGAGACGATCCGCAAAGCTTACCTGGACAACCCGAAGATCAAGCGGGCGCTCCAGGATGCGAAGGAGAACCTGAAAAAGGAGTCGAAGATCGACTGGGATGCTGAAGTGGCCTCGTGGCTGGGGTCGGAAATCGGGCTGGCCGTGCTTTCCCTCTCTCCAGAGGATCTGAAAGGCGATGCGCCGCCTTTGGTGCTGCTGGTCGCCTCGCGGGATTTGAACGCCTCGAATCGGTTCCTGGAGCGGCTTCGCGAGCGGGCGGCGGAAGAGGGATCTCCCTTTGAGGAGCGAACTTACGGGCAGACCCGTTACTGGTTCCGGCCTACGGAGCCAGGGACAGAGGAGCCTCCCATCCTTCTCGCCACCGTTCGCGATTTCGTGGTGATGGCCACCCAAGAGAAGGCCCTCCAGGCGGTCGTGGATCGGGCCGATGGGAAGGGCGAGTCCCTCTCCCGTTCACCGCGTTTCCAGCGGGTGATGGAGGAATTGCCGAAGCAGGCGGTGCTGCTGGGTTATATGGATTTCCCATCGATGCTGGAAGCTTATCGGAAGACCTTGTCCCAAACCCCCGGGGCGCCTTCCTTCGAGGAGATGCTCGGGGCCGGGCCTTCCGGGCAGATCCTTCAGGCGATGAAGGTAGGTGGCTTCTCCGGGGAATTGTTGTCGGAGGGGATCCGCGTGCAGTATGTCACCATCATCCAACGGGAGGAGCTGTCGCCGGAGGCCCAGGAGATGCTGGATGCGCCGGCGATCTCCGAGCGGATGCTCGCGCGCGTTCCTGAAGATGTCCTGTTTGTGTTTCAGACCCCCCAAATCGGCAAAGCCATCCGGCAGACCCTGAACGCCATGCGAGCGAATCCGGATGTGGAGCGGCAGCTGGAGGATATGCAATCCGCTCTGGGGATCGATTTGGAAGAGGATCTCCTCTCCTGGATGACGGGGGATCTGGCGTTCATGCTCCACCGGGTTTCAACGCCGGCCATACCGGAATTGCCCGTGGGTTTCTCTGCGCTGATCGAAACCGATCGACCGGAGGAGGCGCGCGCGGGATTGGAGCGGCTGGAACGCCTCCTTCAAATCTCAGGGCTAACCGTTGAGGAAATGGAAATCAGCGGCCGCCCGTTGCGGGTCCTCATCGATCCGAGCGGAACCCAAGTGGCGGCGTATGCGGTCGGTCCGGAGGCAGTGGGAATCGGCTTCCCGCCGGAAGCCTTGGCGAAGGCCCACCCGGAGCGCTCGCCGGAACGGGCGATTCAGGGGAACCCGCGGTTCCAGCAGGTTCTCCGTCACCTTCCCGGTCGTCGCAGCGGATTGGTGTTCGTGGACACTCAGGGGCTCTGGGATCTGATTGGAGATCGGATTCCGCCAAGCCAGCGGGAGGGGTTTGAGCAGGATGTCCGCCCATTCCTGGAGCCGATCAAAGGGATTGGGAGCGCCAACGAGGCCAGCCCCGGCTCGACGGTTCAGCGAGGGGTGTTCTTTATTTATATCGTCCCTGAGTCCCAGTGAAGGGGTTCCTTGCCATAGGGGGGTGGGGGCGAGCTGGGCGCCGAAGGCGCCCAG
>NZ_JBHOQJ010000196.1:0-4013 GCF_042408365.1 Thermoflexus sp. | reverse complement strand
CCTTCGGGTCGGCGGAGGAGACCCGCTTCCCGGGCCGACCGCCTCCACCCGGATCGTGCCCGTGGGGAGCGGCCGGGCGGGGACGGGGAGTTTCCCAGACCGGAACCACCGCCAGGCGGTGAGATCGCGGATCCCTTGCCTTCGAGCCTAGTCGGAAAGCTTCATCGCAATAAATGATAACAAAAACGGCAGCAGTTGGCAGCCCCAGTTGTAGGCGAAGCGGGCGGCGCCCACGTGCTTGGCCAGGGCCATGCGGGCGGCACGGTTCGGGCCCAGCTCAAAGCGGAAGGCCTGCGTTACCCGCATCCCATCGTCTCCAGGGCCCGCTTGGCCCGGTTCCGGGCCGAACGGCGCCCGTACAACCGCCCGCAGGCAGAGGTGAGAATCTCCAAAAGATCCCGCACCAGGTCGTCCTTCACCTCGCCTTCTTCCACAATGACCACGCTCTTGCCTGCTGACGCTAGGGCTGCCTCCCCCATCTCAAACCCAAACCGGGCCAGCCGATCCCGGTGTTCCACCACGATCCGGCTCACCTGGGGGTCGCGGAGCACGCGTCGCCGCTTCCTCCGCTTCCCATTCAGCCCGGAAGCGATCTCGGCCACCCCCTCGAAGTCCACCCCACCCTGCTCCCGGGCGAACGCCTCCAGGCGCTGCACCTGGCGCTGGAGGTCCTCCTTCTGGTCGGCGGAAGAAACCCGTGCGTAGAGCACCATGCGCCCTTCTGGGTTGGGTTCCTCCACCAGGATGGTGCCGCTAAGGAGTTGCCGGGCGGGCACGGGGAGCTTGCCCGCCCGGAACCACCGCCAGGCGGTAAGGTAACGAACGCCTTGCTTGCGCGCCCAGTCGGAGAGCTTCATGACTGAAATGAATGATAACAAAAACGTCAGCTGTTGTCAACCCCTGCGGACGGGCCCCTCGGCGCCCTTCATGGCTGAAATGGATGATAATAAAAATGGCAGCTGCTGGCAACCTCCTTTCCGGATCCTCTGCAAAAGCGGGAAGGAGTTCAGTGTCCCCGGCGCCCGGTCCAGTTCCTACATGCCCCGAGAACGGGAACGTTTCCCTTTCTTCGATCGTCCCCCGAAGGGTGTGGATAATCCGGCGGCCTGGCGAATGCGAACAATCCAACCCCTACACAGGTGCCGCCGCTCCATCCCGCGGCCACACCCCACCGAAATTCCCCGTGGAGAAATCATTCCCGTTTGATTTTGGGGGCGAGTCGAGCCCCTTCGGCACCGACTCGCCCCCCAAATGCTTTTGATCCCCCCAAGGGCTGTGGGGAGGGGGGATCAATGGGGGTGGGGCCATTGGCTTCTCACCGCCCCCTACCCTCAAAACAAAAGTTGAAGGAGCACTGCCCGAACGGCATATAACAAAAACGGGCCGGCCTGAACGCCGGCCCGCTGCGCCCCCTCCGGGATTCGAACCCGGACTCTGCCGCTTAGAAGGCGGCTGCTCTTTCCATTTGAGCTAAGGGGGCGATGAACATCCATGTACAATTTTGGAAAGAAACATCAAAGCATGAGGTAGGAAAAAAGTCACAGGGGAAGATCCAGTCGGCCGTTCAATGATCGATGGATCTTAAAGCGATCTCAAAAAGGAAACCGAGGAGGCCCAGAGGGAGGATACGCCCGGCTGGGGAGCGCCTGGGCGTGTTACGTTCCGGATCGATGGAGGATGTTCCAGTCCGGCCATTCGTGATACCTGCCGTAAAATGAGTTAGCAAAACCCTTGAGGAAGCTGGCTCTACAATAACATAATCTGGCAGAGCTGTCAAGGTCGATGATTTCACGAAGCGCCCTTCCTCCAGCGGGTACAGCTCCGGATTCGGTGCCACCATGGGATCCTTAAACGGTTTGTTGAAAACCCTTGAATCAGATCCAGCGCTCGGCCAGACGGTTCAGGCTCTGGAAACTGAGAGGCGCCCCCGGATGGCGCTTCCCCGCGCGGCCTGGTCTTTCTGGATCGCCGCGCTGGCCCAGCGGGCTTCCCGGCCGGTCCTGATCGTGGCCGGGACCGCGGAACGAGCCCAGCTGCTCACCCAGGATCTGGCGCTCTGGCTGGGTCCGGAGCGGATCCACCGGCTGCCGGAGCCCCCTGCGCTTCCCTACGAGCGGGCTCCCTGGCCCCCGGAGATCCGGGCGGAGCGGTTGACGGCCCTGGCTGCGATGGCCGGCCTGAACGGTGACCCCGCGCCGGTGGTCGTGGCCTCCACCCGCGCCCTCCTGCTCCGCACGCTCCCCCCGCGGCTTTTCCACCGGCTGCGCCGGATCCTGCGGGCCGGCCAGGACCTTCCCATGGAGGGGTTCATCCGCTATCTCCTGGAGGCAGGTTATGAACCGGTCACCACGGTGACCCATCCCGGACAGTTCGCCCGCCGCGGAGGGATCGTGGACCTCTTCCCATCGACTGCTCCGGAGCCGGTCCGGATCGAATGGGAAGCGGATCGCATTGCCAGCATGCGAGCCTTCGATCCAACCACCCAGCGGACCCTTCGGCCGGTGGAACAGGTTCGCATCCTGCCCGCTCGGGAGGCGCTGCCGACGTACGGGCCTGCGGTCGCGGAGCAGCTCGCAGCCTGGCGGCCATCGGCGGAGGCCCCCGCCGAGGCGGAAGCCCTGGAGCGGGAACGCCAATCGCTGGCCCAGGGAATGCCGTTTCCATTGCTGGAGTTTTACCTTCCCTATTTTTATGGGGATGCCACTACGCCCATCGCGTATCTTCCGGAAGAGGCCTGGGTGATCCTCTTGGACGAATCGGAGATCCAGGCGGCATGGGGGGAGCTGATGGAAGAGGCGCAGGAGCTCCGAGCCCGCGCCGAGGGCGCGGGGTTCCTTCCCCCGAATTACCCGGATCCGTTCGTAAACCCTCCGCTGTGGGAGACCCATCTGCAACAGCGGCCCATGCTCCACATCACCGCCCTCCCCGAAGCGGGTGGGTTCCCCGCTTTCCCCATTGAAGCGCCGCCTCGGTTCGGCGGACAGCTCCAACGGATCCTGGAGGACGTGGCCCGGCGTCTGCATCTGGGCGAGGCGGTGGTGATCGTCAGCCGTCAGGCCGCGCGCCTGGCCGCCGTCTGGGCGGATCACGCCCGGGGCCTGGAGGAGGCCGCCCAGGTGGTCGAGGCCCTGGACGCGCCGCCCCTCCCCCGCCGGGTTTACTTCGTGAACGGGGCGCTGAGCGGGGGGTTCCTGTTCCGCTCGAAGGATGGCCATCGCCTCGCGCTGCTCACCGACGCGGAGCTCTTCGGGGTGTTGCGTCCTGTCCCCTGGCGTCGGCGGATCCGGCGAGGGCCTCCGCCGGAGTGGATCCGGGAGCTCCGGGAAGGGGACTACGTCGTCCACGAGGACTTCGGCATCGGGATCTTCGACGGGCTGGTCCGCCTGAACCTGGACGGCGTGGAGCGGGAGTATCTGGTGGTGCGCTACGCGGGCAACGACCGCCTCTACGTGCCGGTGGATCAGGCGGATCGGGTGAGCCGCTATGTAGGGCCGACGGATCAGCCGCCGGAGATCCATCCTCTGGGCGGCGGGGATTGGGCGCAGGCGCGGGCGCGGGCCCGCCAGGCCGCCGCGGAGGTCGCCCGGGAGTTGCTGGAGCTTTACGCCCGGCGGGAGGTGGCCCAGGGCCACGCGTTCTCACCGGACACCCCGTGGCAGCGGGAGCTGGAGGCTTCCTTCCCCTTCATTGAGACGGGGGATCAGCTGCGGGCGATCGAGGAGGTCAAGGCCGATATGGAGCAGCCGCGGCCGATGGATCGGCTGCTGTGCGGGGATGCCGGGTTCGGGAAGACGGAGGTAGCCCTGCGGGCGGCGTTCAAGGCCGTGATGGACGGCAAGCAGGTGGCCATGCTGGCCCCCACCACGATCTTGGCCCACCAGCACTACGAGACCTTCCGCGCCCGCCTCGCCCCCTTCCCGGTGGTGGTGGAGGTCCTCACCCGGCTCCGCTCGCCGAAGGAGCAGGCGGATATCCTGCGCCGGCTGCGGGAGGGGGAGATCGATATCCTGATC
>NZ_JBHOQJ010000152.1:0-7938 GCF_042408365.1 Thermoflexus sp. | reverse complement strand
CCCCCCACCCCTCGAGGAAACAATTACCATTACCGATGCCCGGTAGGCCCTTACGAAATCGAGCTCATCGGCCGATGAGGACAGCTCATCCGGTCTCGAGGCGCTCGATATCGGCTTGTGGAACCCCCAGAGCCTGGAGCTCCTCCCGCAGGTCGAATTTAAAGCGTTGAAGCCAGTATATGGGAACTTTCAAATTGTAAAGAAAAACCTGCTCATTCAATTCGGTGATCCGACGGGCGAAGGCCCGCAAGGCTCGCTCCCACTCCTCATCCACCCACTTCCGCTCCGCCCCGCTCCGGGCATCCGTCTTCCCTTCCAGGGCACGCAACATTTCCTCCCGCCATTGCATGGTCCGCTGTAGATCCCGTCGGGCCGCCTCGATCCCCCGCCGGATCGCCAGGTCCGCTTCGATCCACTCCGGTCGAGCGTCGTTCTGACGAAGGATGTGATAAGCGATGGCGAGGCCTGGCTCCAGGTAGGGATTCTCCTCCAGATGGAGCGGTTTCCCCTTCCCCGGGAGATGATCGAACTCCCCACGGCGGATCGCTTCCAGGATCTTCTGCTCCACCCATTCGCCCCAGTTAACCATCCACACCCTCGATTCGGCAATTGTAGTTTTTTCTTCATGGGCTGTGGGCCGCCGAAGGCGGTCCACAGCCCCGAGGATCCCCCAGGGAAATGACTGGAAAGCGCGCGAGGTCGTATCTAACAATCAAATGCGGAAGAAGCACTACCCTCTGCACTAAAGAAGTAACGCCATATTACCCCAGCCGCATCTCGCTGGAGTGCCCAGGGAAGACTTTGGCCTGCGGATTGATGTAAGTGGCCGCGTAGTTGACCGCGGTGGCCGCTTGGGCGAAACCGATCACAATCAGGTTGAGAGGCTCCACCCCTTCGGGCGCCGTGATATCCCCAGCCGCATAGACGCCCGGCAGGTTGGTTTCCATGCGCGCGTTCACTTTGATGTAGCGATTCCCGACCGTCTCCAGCCCCCAGGTCTTGATCGGCCCGAGATCCGCTTTGAACCCTAAGCTCATGATGATCGCATCCACCTCGATGACCGTCTCCTCACCCGTTCGATTGTTGACGATCACCGCCTCCCGGATGTGGCCATCAGGCCCCGGACGAACCGCCTTCAACTCATGGAACAGACGGATATCGATGCCGGAGCGCATCAGCTCAGCGACGCTGCCCGGGTGTGCCCGGAACTGATCGCGGCGATGGATCAGCGTGATATGCGCGGCGAAATCCTTGAGGTTGAGCGCCCAATCCACGGCTGTGTCGCCTCCACCCACAATCAGCAGCCGTTTATTGCGGAAGGGTCGTCGCTCCGCCACCACATAGTACAGACCACGCCCCTCATATTGATCGATCTCCGGCTTTCCCAAGCGGTTCGGCTGGAAGGCACCGATGCCGGCCGCGATCAGCACCGCCCGCGACGGATAAGCCCCTTTATCAGTTTCCACCACCCACAAAGCGTTGTCCCGACGCAACGCAACAGCACGCTCCCCAAAGCAGCAGATCGGGTTGAAAGTCGAGGCCTGCTCGAACAACAAGCGCACAAGATCTTTCGCCAGGATCTTGGGATGGCCTGGGACATCATAGATGAACTTCTCAGGGTAAAGCACGGCCAACTGCCCTCCGGGCTGCGGCAAGGCGTCGATGAGCCGAACGCTGAGCCCGCGCAAACCAGCGTAGAAAGCCCCGAACAGCCCGGTGGGCCCCGCCCCGATGATCGTCAAATCCACCGGCTCCGTGTTCTTGTGGTCGAGAGCGGCTGGCATCCTTTCCTCCTCGCAAGGGAAATACCTACGGCGCTTTGTATTATAGCCGTTGAGGGGGGCTCTGGGACAGGATGAACCATTCCTTCCCCTCCTGCAGCCCTTGAAGCAGCAGAGAAGAGGAGTAAACCGAGCTTCCAGGAAGGGTTGCACGATCACGCGCTTTACGTACAATTTTATCTTTAAAAGACAACATTTGATGGCAGAACAGCCCCGGCTACAACAAGCCCTCCCTTCCAGAGGCATTTACAGAAAAGCTCCTGCTTGATATGGATCGGGCGTGATGTCAGCGGAGATCGGAGGGATCCTCCAGCGCTTGAAAGCCGCGGGGGAACGGCTGGCCAGCCTTCCCCCGGAAACCCCTATCCCCGAGTGCATGCGACGGATCGGGGAGGAGGCCCTTCAGTTACTGGGGCTGGAACGGGGCGCCACAGCTGTCCTCTTCTGCTACGACCCCGAACAGCGCGCCCTGGATCCCGCCTCCCGGGTCGCCGTGGGGGAGATCGAAGGGTTCATCGGGCCTGATTGGCCCCGGCCGGATGGGATGGCAGCTCGGGCCCTAGCCCGCCGCCGACGGGTTCTCTCGTGGGAGGAGCCGGATACCCCTATCCATCCGGCCAAACAAGCCGCGGGCGCTCGGGTCGTAGGATGTTGGCCGTTGCTCACCGCCGCGGGGCCGATTGGGGTGCTCTACCTCTCATATCAGGAAGAGCGGCCGTTCGCCGAGAGCGAGCTAAGCGCCTTGGAGGTCTTCACTCGCATGGCGGCGGCGCTGCTCCAGCGCGCGCAAGCCATCGAACGGCTTCGGCAGAGGCTCCTGCGGGCCACGCAGGAGCTCAACGAATTGCGGCGCATGGATCACCTCTTCAGTGCGCGGGCGGATCCCCAAGAGATCCTGGAGGCGATCCTGCGGATCGCCCTGGAGCTGACCGGAGCCCGCTTCGGCACCCTGCGCCTGGTGGACCGCCAGCGCCGCCGTCTGGTGTTGGGGGCCTTAATCGGCCGCCCGCTCCTTTCGAACATCGCCCCCGAACTTGAGCTGGATGAAACCAGCATTGTGGGCTGGGTGGCCGTCCATCGTCGTTCGCTCCGTATCGGCGATCTCCACACCTCCCCTTGGGCCTCGATCTATCGGCCCTGGCTCGCCGGCTATGAGATCCGCTCCGAGCTCGCCGTGCCCTTGATCGGCGCCGGCGGCGAGGTGGAAGGCGTCCTCAATCTGGAAAGCCCCGAGCCCGGAGCGTTCACGGAAGGGGATCAGCAGTTGCTGGAGATGCTGGCAGCCCGCGCCGTGATCGCTCTCCAGGAGATGCGGTTGCTGCGCGGCATGCAGGAGATCACGGGGCAACTGCTCCATAGCAGCCAGGAGGCCCTCTTCGCCCGCGCGGTCGCCCTGGCCTGCGAGCTGATCCAGGTCCCCGACGGGGCCATCTGGCTGATCCCGCCCACCGGCTCGCCCACCTTGGCTTTTGCGACCCACCCGGCGATGGCCGGAACCGCTGGGCTGGCCGAGGCCGTCAGCCGATCCCGTCGCCCGCTCGCCTTCGAGACCGGCGGATGGGCTCTGGCGGTTCCCATGATGGAGCCTGGCGGGACCGTCCGCGGGGTCTTTGTGGTTCACTCCTCCCGTCCCCGCGCCTTCACCGAGCGGGACCAGCGATTGCTCATCATCCTGGCCAACCACGCGGCCCTGGCGGTTCAGCTTGCGGAGCACGTCCGAGCGCTGCAGGCCGCTCGCGAACGCCAGGCGATCACAGAGGCCTTTGCTGCGGTCGGCGATATCGCAGCCAACCTCCTCCATCGCCTCAATAACCACATCGGCCTGATCCCGGTCCGTCTGGAAGGATTACAGGAGAAACGTCCCGACCTGTTCCAGGATCCCTACTTGGCCTCAGTAGTTCAGGAAATCGAGAGCCGGGCCCGGGCTGCCCTCGACGCCGTCCGCGAGGCGATGGTTTACCTACGACCGATGGCCCCCCGTCCGATCCCGATCCTTCCTTGTCTGGAGCTGGCCCTCCGGGACCTCCGAATTCCACCCGGCATCCGTCTGGAGACGGTGGGGTTGGAGGACCTCCCCCCGGTGATGGCGGGGGAGCCGCAATTGGCCCTCGTGTTCTTCAACCTCCTGGAGAACGCCATAGAGGCATTGGGGGAAAGCGGGTGGATCCGAGTGGAAGGCATCCCTGGCCCAAACGAAGTGATCCTCACGGTGCGGGACAATGGACCGGGGATCCCCCTGGAGCTCCAGGACCGAATCTTTGAGCTGGATTTCTCCACCAAACGCTCCTCAAAGAAATTGGGGTTCGGCCTGTGGTGGGTCAAGATGCTGGTCCAGCGATTCGGTGGGGATATCTGGGTGGAGAGCGCCCCTGGCCAGGGCACCGCCTTCCATATGCGGCTTCCTCGCGCCACAGGATCCAGCGAGGATTATCTTCCTCCTCCCTCCTCACGGCCCCAAGGGCCATAAGGAGGGAGAGAACACAGCCTTGAACGAAATCCCACAAGCCCAAACGGCCGAGGGATCCCGATGAGCAAAACCCTTCCAGCGATTTCACCGACCAGGAAGCGGGTGCTGATCGTTGAAGACGATCCCGCCTGGCGGCAGCTGCTCACTGAGACGCTGGAGGACCTGGGCCTCCAAGCGGATAGCGCTGCCGATGCGCGCACAGCGATCGCGATGTTACACCAGCAGGCTTATGTCCTGGCAGTCGTCGACATGTCCCTGGATCCGAAAGATCATCGCGATCGAGGTGGCTTTCAGGTGCTCGATGCGTTGGCCGCCCATGAACCGCCGATCCCGGCTATCGCGTTGACGGGCTATGCGACGGTGGAAATGGCCGTGGAGGCGCTAACCCGCCATCGGGCGGTCGATTTCCTGCGGAAGGAAACCTTCCAGCGCCGCGCCTTCATGGAGGTCGTCACTCGACTGCTCCAACAGGAGCGGACGTTGCCGAACCGTCCCTCGCTCACCCCTCCAGCGCCCCATCCGCGGACCTCTCCGCTGAGGCCGCAGGTGCTGGTTGTGGAGGATGACCCGGGCTGGCAGGATCTCTATCAGGAGCTCCTGGCGGAGCTGGACCTTGCCTGTGTGGCCGCTCCTTCCTATGCGGAGGCGTTGGCCTGGCTGGAGCGGAAGACCTTCTCACTGCTGATCGTCGACCTCCAGCTGGCCAGCTCTATGAACCCGTTCGGGAACCGAGATGGCCTGCGATTGTTGCAACTCGCACGCCGGCGTGGGCTTCCCACGATTGCGGTCAGCGCGACCGCCTCTCTCGAAGAAGTGGAAATGGCCTACCAGACGCTGGGGGTCTTCGCTTTCTTCGACAAAGCTGCTTTCAACCGGGGAAGCTTCCTTCAATTCGTCCGCCAGGCCTTGAGCAGCCAGCCAGTCCCTTCGGCGCCGCGACCCAAGGGCGCGCTCCCTCCGGAGGATCAGGCCGCCCTGGCCTCCTTGACGCCCCGCGAGCGGGAGGTGCTGCGCTGGATGGCCCATGGGCTGACGAACCGGGAGATCGCGGAGCGGCTGGTGGTCTCCCCGAATACGGTGAAGAAACAGGTGGACAGCATCCTGAGCAAATTGGGCGTTCACACCCGCGCCGCCGCCGTGCGCAAGGCGATCCTGGGAGGGCTGGTAGAAGAGGAAGGAACCGTTCACGAACCCTCTTAGTGGTGGTAAAATTAGGCAAAACTGCGCTGTTGCCAACAACAGGGGAGGTCATCCCAGCTCGCAGCGACGAGCTTTCGATTCGTGGAATTTCTATGAGAGATGGGCCGCGTAAGCAACCCGCCCTCATAGAAATTCTATTTTGGCAACAAAACAGGGCAAAACACAAAATGGCGATGAAGGGGAGGAGTAGGCTGGGACGGCACCGCCAGAGCGGCGGGGTGGGAGGCTGAGAGCTCCGCTCGGTGACCGCCAGCTGAAGTTCGCCCCGGAGCCGGAACGGCGAACCGGACGCTGGGTTCTCTGCAGCGGCCGCAGTAGTCGCTCCCGGAGGGCCCGCCGTTATCCGGGCCGTGAGGGGGCCAGTGGGAAGATCCCACTGGCCAAGCAGGGTGGTACCGCGGGGGAGCTCCCACGCCCTCGTCCCTGACCGGGCGAGGGCGTTATTGTTTCCGTACATCCCTGAGTTGGGAGGGCTGAGCGGATGATCACCCCGGACGAACTGGAGCGGATTCAGGAGGAGGCATTACAAGCTCTCGAGGCTTTGGACAGCGAGGAGGCCCTTCGGGCCTGGTATGCCGGCTACCTCGGGCGCCGGAGCCGGTTGATGGAGGTGTTCGCCTCGCTGGGGATGCTGCCGAAGGAGCAGCGGCCGATCATCGGACGCAAAGCCAATGAAGTCAAAGAGGCATTGGAGGCCGCCTACGCCGCCCGCTTGGAGGCCCTTCGCCAAGCGGCGTTGCGCCGGGAGCTGGAGGCGCCGCCCCTCGACGTCACCCTGCCCGGCCGCCCCGTCCGCGCCGGCCGGCTTCATCCGGCCACACAAACCCTTCGGGAGATCGTGGCCATCTTCGCCGATATGGGCTTCCAGGTTTTCACCAGCCGCGACGTGGAAACCGATGAATATAACTTCCAATTGTTGAACATCCCACCCTATCACCCGGCCCGGGATATGTGGAGCACCTTCTACACGGATCGGGAAGGGGTGATCCTGCGCACCCACACCTCCCCGGGCCAGATCCACGCCATGCGGGCCTTCTGCCCCGAGCCGGTGCGGGTGATCCTCCCCGGCATGTGCTACCGTTATGAACAGATCACCGCCCGCTCGGAGATCATGTTCCACCAAGTCGAGGGGCTGGCCGTCGGCCAACGGGTCACCATGAGCGACCTCAAGGGCACGCTCGCGGATTTCGCCCGCCGCATGTTCGGACCTGAACGCAAGATCCGCTTCCGCGCCTCATATTTCCCTTTCACGGAACCCAGTGTGGAGGTGGACATCGATTGTATCTTGTGCGAAGGACGTGGTTGCCGGGTGTGCAAATTCACTGGATGGCTTGAGATCGCGGGGGCCGGGATGGTGCACCCGGTGGTGTTGCAGAACGGCGGCTACGACCCCCGCCGTTTCACCGGCTTCGCCTTCGGGATGGGGCCCCAGCGGATCACCATGCTCAAGCATCGCATCGATGACATCCGATATTTCTGGGCGAACGATCTGCGCTTCCTGGAGCAGTTCGGATGAGGATCCATCGGGTCTCGCCAGAGGAGAAAGAGCGGATCACCGAGCTCCTGGCCGCGGCCTTGGCGGCGGAGCCCGATGTGGTCTTCGCCTATCTCCACGGATCCTTCGTCAAGGCGGAGGCTTTCCGGGATATCGATGTGGCGGTGTTCTTCGACCCGCTTCCGGAGAGGCCCTGGCGCCGCGAAGGGGGGCTGGCCGATCGGCTGGAAGCGACCCTGCGAGCGGCCGGCTTCCCCTTCCCCGTGGATGTTCAGGCCTTAAACCGCGCGCCGCCGCGATTCGATCCCGTCGGATTCTCCTCTGCCGCAATGAGGATCGTCGATCCAACTTCGAAGCGGTGACGTGGTCGGAATATTTCGAGGTCCGCCGCCTGCATGGGGAATACCTGCGGGAGGCCCTTCCCTTATGATCCGCTATCGAAGCGACCGGCTGCGCCCGCTGATTAATGCGCTCCTGGGAGAGCCAGAGCCGCCTTGCCTCGCTGGCCCGGATGAGCTTCACGAAGTTCGCGGGGAATCCTCACGACGCGGGCAGCGCTCCTTATCCTCTCATCGCGGCTGCCGAAGGGATCGTCGATATCGCGCACCATCTGATCGCCCAGAACCGGTGGCGCAGCTCGGAGACCTACAGCGAGGCTGTTCGGATCCTTGAAGAACACCAGGGGGTTCCGTTCGAGTTAAGTCAACGGCTGGTTGGATTGATTCGCCTTCGCAACCGTCTGATCCACCGGTATAGGGAAACCGATGATCGAGAAGTCTTTCAGATCATCCCAGAGGCGCTACGCGACATTGAGGATTTCATCCAGGCGCTCGGGGCGGCCTTGGGGTCTGCTCTGAGCGCTTGACAGGTATGGAGTGACGCCGTTCGGGGCCTGTGCGAAGAGATGGAAGGGTCCCTCCCCCCTCCCCACAGCCCTTCGGGCCATGGGGAGGGGGGATGAAAAAATATTTGAGGGTGGAGCCGGGCGCCTTTGG
>NZ_JBHOQJ010000149.1:0-11841 GCF_042408365.1 Thermoflexus sp. | reverse complement strand
CACGGCTCTTTGGGCCGTGGGGAAGGGGGATGGAGAGATATTTTGGGGGGCGCGCCGGGCCCCTTTGGCGCCTGGCTCGCCCCCAAACTCTCCATAGGACAGCGGAAGAAGCGCCAGCGGGACCGTGCCAGCCTGACGGGCCACGTCCCAAAGCGGGGAGGGCCAAGATGACAGGTCTAAGGCCAGATGAGACGGTTTTCATCATACTCTCCTTTGAAGGACCGGATCCTTACGCGCAGGCGGGCGGGCTGGCCGTTCGGGTGACGCATCTGGCCGAAACACTGGCCCAGCATGGATTCCTCACCCATCTCTTCTTCATCGGCGCCCCCGATGCCCCCGGCGAGGAAAGCCGCTTCGATGATCGATTGATCCTGCATCGCTGGTGTCAGTGGATCAGCCGCTATCACCCCGCAGGGGTCTACGATGGGGAGGAGGGCAAGCGGCATGATTTCACCGCGACGGTGCCTCCTTATTTGCTGGAGCATGTGATCCGCCCCGCCTTAGAGGCCGGCCGTCTCCCTGTGATCCTGGCCGAGGAATGGCAAACGGCGGAGGCGGTGATCTATCTCGATGAACTCCTCCGCGCCCGTGGGTGGCGGGAGCGATGTGTGATCTTCTGGAACGCCAACAATACGATGTCCTTCCATCGGATCGATTGGGGCAGGCTGAGCGCCGCTGCCCAGCTGACTACGGTCAGCCGCTACATGAAGCATCGGATGTGGGAGTTGGGTGTCGACCCACTGGTGATCCCGAATGGGATCCCCTGCGCCTTGCTAGAGCCCGTCCCGCCGGAGCAGATCTCTGCCCTCCGCCAAGCGCTGGGCGTGGATGAGCGCACTGTGACGCTCTTTAAAGTGGGTCGTTTCGATCCAGCCAAACGCTGGCTGTTGGCCGTCGAGGCGGCGGCCCGATTGAAGGCGATGGGCTATCGAGTGGTTTTCCCATTGCGGGGTGGGATGGAACCCCATAGGGAGGAGGTGTTCGCACGCGCCCGGGCGCTGGGTCTAACGGTGGCGCATCTCCCGGGCTCACCGGCTGCATGGGAGGATTTGCTCAGGATTCTCCACGAGGCACCTTCTGCGGATCTCTATTCTTTTGGGTTCCCATTGCCTCAAGAATGGCTGCGTCCCTTCTATGCAGCGGCCGACGCAGTGTTGGCCATCAGCGGCCATGAGCCTTTCGGATTGGTTGGGTTGGAGGCGATGGCGGCGGGCGGCCTGGTGTTCACGGGTGTCACTGGGGAAGAATACGCCATGGATGGCCAGGGTGCGATCGTGTTGGATACCAATCGGCCGGAGGAGATCGTCCTACGCTTGTTGGATCTCCGGGCGGAGCCCGCTCGGGCTGAGGCCCTGCGGGAGCTGGCCCGACGGCGGGCGGCCGACTTCACCTGGCCTCGCGTTCTGGAACTTCTGCTGAAGAAGGTGGCTTTCGTTGCCCAGGCCAACGGCGCCCTTCCCTGGCCCAAACCGGTATTCTCCCGTCCCGACGGTCGGGTGCGGGATGTGGTCATTTATACCGTCGTCCATCAACCTCGTCGGCTTCGTCTGCCCGCTCAGCCGCTCCCCCGAGGAGCTCCTGCGGATGTCCTGGCCCAAGGCCTCTTCGATGAGGCGCTCAATGAGCGTTACTTCCGGCGCGTTGCCCAGCGCTGCTATTATCCAGCGATCGCCCGCTTTGAATCCTTGCTGAATGCTGGATTCCGGTTGGCCATTGGATTCACCCTCACGTTTCTAGAACAAGCTCAGCGCTGGGATGAGGAGCTCCTGGATCGCTTCCGGGAGCTGGTTCGTCACCCCCATGTCGAGCTGGTGGTCGCTGAGCCGCGGCACAGCTTGATCTTTCTCTGGGATATCCGTTGTTTCATCCAGCGCATGCAGTGGGCCGCCGATCAATTGGAGCGCCTGTTCGGCGTCCGACCCCGGGTGGCGGACACGACCGAGATGATGATGTCCCCCGCGATTTACCATGCGCTCGATCAGGCGGGCTTCGACGGTGCTTTCTTGGATGGCCGGCCGTGGGTCATGGAATGGCGCCAGCCCACTTATCTCTACCATCACGGCCGCGGGCGTTTGAAACTGCTGGCTCGCCATTACCAGCTCAGCGATGATGTGGGCTACCGGTTCTCGAACCGGGGCTGGGAGGGCTGGCCGCTTCTGGCCGATCGTTACGCGGAATGGCTGGCACAACATAGGGGGGATTTCATCGTCTTGGGTTGGGACTTCGAGACCTTTGGGGAACACCATTGGGAGGAGACAGGGATCTTCGCGTTCCTCGAGGCGCTGCCTCAAGAAGTGATGCGTCGAGGTCTGTGTTTCCGAACTCCCAGCGAGATCATCGCCCGTTATGGCTCTCGCAGCTTTGACCTGCCGTTGCCCGCTTTCACCAGCACATGGGCGGGCAGCGGGGGCCTGGAGTTCTTCCTAGGCAACAGCGCCCAGTGGGCGGTTTTCCGGCTGATGCTGGAGGCCTATCAGATGGCGTGTCTCACGGGGGATCCCGAGATCATTGAGCTGGCCCTCTATATGGCCCAGTCAGACAATCTCCACGTGCTCCAGTGGGTGGGTCGTTCCGGATCCGAAGCGGAGGTCTCCGCTTATTTCACCCCCGCCGAATGGTGGGCACTTGGGCCGGACCGGATCGTCTGGGAGGTTCAGCAGGTTTACAAAAATTTCATCGCCGCGTTAGAGCCCCGTACCCGTCGGTAAACCGCTGAGGGCTTTGTTGAGTAGGGGGTTGGGGGCCTCCTCGGCGATCCCCATCCCCAAGGGTTTTCTCCTCCTTCGCGGCAGCCCTTCGGGCTGCGGGGAAATGGTGCTTCCTCGATCTCCAAAAGCTCCTTGAGCGCAATCCGGGCATTCGCTCAGAATGCAAGTTCCTCACCCCCGATCTCTGCTCTCCCCTCGACTTCTGACCGAAGGGGAATAGAAAGCGGCGGCCGGCGGAGCGCCCTTCCTTCTCCCGTTCACTCCAGAGGCTCTACAATCTCATGGATGTGGATGAGCGCTGGCTGATCTCCTGACTCCTAAGGTTGCCGGGAGGGATCTTTGTCCCGCGAGCTACTGAAGCGATTGAAGGGCCTGCTGGAGGAGGGCGGGTATGAAGCCCGATTGGTCGGCGGGGCCGTGCGGGACCGGGTGATCGGTCGGGAGCCGAACGATTTCGATGTGGTGGTGGTCGGACCGGCGCTGCGTCTCGCCCGCGCCCTGGCCGATCAGATTGGGGGATTCTTTTACATCCTCGATGCCCGCCGGGAGTTCGGTCGCGTGGTCTGGCAGGATCCTTATGGCCGCCGATTCTATGTGGATCTCACCCCACGGGACGGCGAGTCCTGGGAAGAGGATCTCCGGCGACGAGATTTCACCATCAACGCGATGATGGCGGATCTCGACACATTCCTCCAGGCTGATCCGTTGATCCCCTTCGACCCATTGGGCGGGCTCGAGGATCTGCAGGCCGGTCGGCTTCGACTCTGCGCCCCGGACGCCTTTCGTCGGGACCCCGTGCGGATTATCCGGGCGATCCGCCTGGAGGCGGAGTTCGGGTTGCGGATGACCGGGGAGGCTGAGGGAGCACTCCAGGAGGCTCTTCCCCGGCTTTTCACCGCCGCGTCGGAGCGGATCCGCGAGGAGCTCATGAAAACCTTCGGGATCCCTCCGGTCGTCCGCAGCCTGCGCCGGATGGAAGCGTTGGGGATCTTGGAGAGGATCCTGCCGGAGGTCTGGAACTTGCGGGGTGTGGCGCAAAGCCCTCCACATGTCTGGGATGCTTATGAGCACACCTTGCGGGCCGTTGCCGCGATGGAGCGGCTGCTGGGGGCTACGGTGGAGACCTCTGAGTTGCAGGATCTCCCATCGCGGTGGGCCGAAGTCGAGGAAGCGATGGCCCCATGGCGGGAGAAGCTGGCGGCCCGCTGGGCAGAGGAGGTTGCCGTAGACCACCCCCGTCGGGGGCTGCTGCTTCTGGCGGTGTTGCTCCACGATATCGGCAAGCCGGCGACCCGGACGGCCGAGCCGGATGGGCGCGTCCGTTTCATCGGTCATGAAGCCGTGGGCGCCGAGGCGGCGGCTCGCCGCCTGGAAGCGCTCCGCTTCAGCAACGATGAAATCCACGAGGTCGAGGCCTTGATCCGCCACCATATGCGGCCCCAGGGGCTGGCCCGGGGACGGCTCACGCCGCGGGCAATTTATCGGTTTTTCCGGGATCTAGGGGCGTTGGGGGTGGACCTGGTCTTGCTCGCGCTTGCGGACACGTTGGCCGTCTGGGGCCCTACCTTGACCGATGCGATCTGGAAGCCCCGTCTTCATGTGGCGCAAATCCTGTGGCAGGCCTTCTTCGAGGCTCCGGAACGCTTCGTTCGGCCGATCCCTTTGATTCGTGGAGACGATCTCTTGGCGATGGGCGTGCCAGAGGGTCCGCGGCTCGGTCGCATCCTGGAGGCGGTCCGGGAGGCCCAGGCGGCCGGTGAGGTCACCACCCGTGAGGAGGCCTTGGCCCTCGCTCGGAAGTTGATGGATGAGATAGGCTGAGGCCGTCGGAGGCTTCGGGGGTCGGAGGCTGTCGAAAGCGGTCCCCAACCCATGGGGGTTTCTCTCCTCCATGGTTAGCCCGGCAACGAACCTGGGGAGGGCCACCGCCACGGAAAGGGCGGCAGGGCGTAACTGGATCTCTTCAGCATCGGTTATCTTTAACAAGCAGGGTTAGTGTATTTAAGACCTGCGTCCGGCGATGGGAGGTTCAAAGCGCTGGTACATGCCCCTGTAGCGGTCGGGCTAACCATGCCGATTCGCATGGTTAGAACAGTCTTGCCACATAACCTGCACATCATTTAGAATTAAATGCACGGTTGATTTCCTCGTCGGGCTCGGGAGTTGGAGCCGAGCGCCTTCAGCGCCTGGCTCCAGCCCCAGAACCTTTTGGACCGTGGGAAAGGAGCGGGAAGGGGGGTGGGGTCCTTCCCCTTTCGCTTGCGGGCTCCGAACGACATAAAAATAATCGGTCTTCCCGAGCGCATCCCCCAAAACAGAAGACGCAACAGGAGAATCGATGAGCGCTCTCATTTTATACATTGAGGATAACTTCGAGAACCGGTTACTGGTTCGGCGGATCCTTGAAGCGGAGGGATATCGGGTGGTGGAGGCAGAGGATGGGCCCAGAGGCCTGGAGATCGCCCGCTCGCTGCGCCCCGATTTGATCCTGGTCGACCTCCATCTCCCCGATATCGACGGATACGAGCTGGTCCGTCGTTTCAAACAAATGCCTCATCTCCGTGGAGTCCCCATCATCGCCCTCACGGCGGATGTGATCCGCGGCACACGGGAACGGGCGCTGGCCACCGGATGCGACGGCTACATCCCCAAGCCGATCGATGTGGATGGATTACCAGGGCAGATTGCTGCTTTCTTGAAGAAGGAGGAGGCCCCCGATGGCCGGTGAAGCCATGAAGCCCTCCACGGATCCCAGAGAAGCCACGATCCTGGTAGTGGAAGATAACCTCCAGAATTTTGTGCTGATCGCCCGCCTTCTGGGTTATCTGGGGGTACGGGATATCCAATGGAAGGCCTCCGGATGGCAGGTCCTGGAGTTCGCAGGGCAGTTGCCGCATATTGACCTCATTCTGCTGGACATCCATCTTCCTTATGAGGATGGCTATGAGGTGCTTCGCCAGATCCGCGCGGATCCGCGTTTCCACGGGACACGGGTGGTGGCGGTGTCGGCGGAGGCAACGGAAGACAACATGCGGCGGGCACGGGAGGCGGGTTTCGATGGGTTTATCGGAAAGCCCATCGACCCCGATGCTTTCCCGGACCAAATCCGACGGGTCCTCGCCGGCGAAGGGGTTTGGACCCTGGGCTGAGGGGGAAGGGGATGATCACGCTGGATTGGGGCTCATGGCCGCTGCGCTGGAAATTCCTGGCCGGTTTCGTCCTCGTTGTCCTGGTGAGCGTGGCCGGGACGACGGGGGTGGCTTCACGGTTGCTGGGGAATGCCCTTCGGGGGCGGATCGCTGAGGAATTTCAGGGGATCGCGCGGACCCAACGGGCAGCTTTGGAACAGACTATGTGGCATCAGATTGAAAGCCTGAGCATGGGGGCTGAGGAAGAAGTTCTGATCTCCGAGGCAAGCAAGCATTCCGATCGATACGCAGATCCGGTTCTGAGAGTTTATGCCGTTCAGCAGGAAGAGTTACTGTGGAAGACCCAGCCGACCTCTAGCTTGCGGCGACAAATCCTTCGGGGACCAGCGGCGGAACAGCTCCGTGCGATTCGGAATCGCCTCTCCGGCCATCTGCATCTCCTCCTCACGGATGCCCACGGCATCCTGGTGGCGGCCACCGAGCCCCCCAGCGCCTATCGCTTCGATCAGGAGCCGTGGTGGCAGGCCGCCTGGAACCACGGGAACGGCGCCCCTTACATCAGCACCCTTCAGTTCGACGAGGACCTTCAGACCTCGGTCGTGTATCTCGCGGTCCCGGTCTACCGACCTGATACCCGGCAGGCGGTGGGGGTGCTCCGAAGCGCCTATGGCGCCTCGCAGATCTTCGGGATCCTCAGCCAGTTCCGGACCGGTCGAACAGGACGGGCCCTGCTGTTGGATCGGGATGGCGAGATCCTGATGGACCCCATCGGATTGCTGCATCGGGAGCAGCGGATCACGGCGCTGGGCGGAGAGCTTGGGGTCTTCGCTCAGCCAGAAGGAGTCATGTTCACCCCTGATTGGCTGCTTGCTTATAGCCGGGTGGGCCTGGGGATCGCCCATCGGCTTCCATCCCTTGAGGAGCGTGGATGGATCCTGGCGGTATTGCAGCGCGAGGATGAGGCTTTAGCGCCGGTGGCACGCCTGGGCCGTCAGGCGTTGCTGTGGGCGCTGGCGCTCGGGGGGATTGCGATTGTCCTCTCCTTTATCGCCTCCGCCTCCCTCACTCGCCCCCTCGGGCAGCTGACGGAGGCTGCCCGCCGTCTAGGGGCCGGCCAGCTCCACGTCCGCGTCCCGGTCACCTCGCGGGATGAGCTGGGCGTGCTGACGGAAACCTTTAACACGATGGCGCTCCGCCTGCAGGATCTCTACCAGAACCTGGAGCGCCGGGTGCAGGAGCGCACCTATCAACTTCAAACAGCAGCAGAGATGGGCCGTCTGATCGCTTCGATGTTGGATCTCGATGAGCTGATGCGGACGGCCGTGAACCTGATTCGGGATCGCTTGGGTTATTACCACGTTTCCATTTTCCTGATCGATGAAAGTGGCCAGTGGGCGGTATTGCGGGAATCGACGGGGGAGGTGGGGCGGAAACTGAAAGAGCGGGGTCATCGCCTGGCGGTGGGCAGTCAAAGCCTCATCGGATGGGTGACCGCGAACAGTCAACCGCGCGTGGCCCAGCGCACGGTGGAGGATCCCATCCATTTGAAGAACGAGCTCCTCCCCGAGACCCGCTCGGAGGCTGCTTTCCCGCTGAAGATCGGTGAGCGGGTGATCGGCGCTTTGGACGTTCAGAGCACCCTGGAAAACGTGTTTGACGCCGGCGCCCTCTCCGTGCTTCAGATCCTGGCGGGCCAACTGGCGGTCGCGATCGAGAACGCTCGCCTCTATCAGCAAGCTCAATCCGCGCTGGAGGAGACCCAGGCCCTCTATTTGGCCACCCGGGACCTGACCGCCGCGACCTCAATCGAGGCGGCGGCCCGGGCGTTGCTCGCCCACCTGCCCAGTCATGGAGTCGATCGCTATGTGCTGACCCTGGTGGAGGATCTGGAAGCCCAGGCGGAGAACCGGGTGCTTCAGGCGCGCTTGATCTGGGACCGGGATCGGGGTCTCTTCATGGAGCCTCGGCGGTACACGACGGCGGATCTGTCCATCATCGCCCGTGAACCCGCCCGGGAGCCGATCTTCGTCCAGGATGTGGCGGCCGATCCCTGGTTGGACGAGGTCAGCCGCTCGTTCTACCTGCGACATCGGGTCCGTTCCATTGCCTTCTTCCCCATCTGGTCGGGTGATACTTTCTGGGGCTGGTTGATCGCTCAGGGTGTTAACCGCCCATTGAGGCTGGAAGATGCAACCGTGCGCCGGTTGCAAACGCTGGCGGATACCGCCGCGGTGGTGTTGCAAAACTGGCGCCTCTTTGAGTTGCTGGAGCAGCGATTGCGAGAACAAGCTTTGCTGTATGAAATGGCGGCCTCTCTCGCCGAGGCGTCCAGCTTGGAAGAGGTGCTCTCACGGGTTTGCCGGGCGTTCACCATGGGATTGGGGGCAACCAGCGCTTATGTGGCGCGGGAGTCTCCAGACGGTCAACACTTTATCGCCATCAGCGAATTCTATGCCCCTGAGGCGGCTCCGGAGGAGCGGGTTTCCGATCTGGGCACCTACTATCGTTATGCAGACTACCCCCTTTACGCACGGATGCGGGAGAGCCGGCAACCGGTAATCCTCCGCCGCAGCGAGCTGGAGGCTCAGGAGGCTCCTGAAGCCCGGTTGCTGGCTCAGTATGGTGGGCAAACGGTGTTGTTGATTCCATTAACGGTAGGGGATCGGTATTACGGACACATTGAGGTATGGGACAGCCGGAAGGAGCGCTGGTTCTCGGGTGAGGAACTCCGCCTGGGGATGACCCTTGCGAATAGTGCTGCTCTCGCCCTTCAACGAGCGGAGCTGTTCATGGAGACCGAGCGCCGCGCGCGCCTGCTCCAGGCTGCGTCGGAAGTCAGCCGGATTGCAGCGACGATCCTCGATCCCGATCGCATGATGAGTGAAGCAGTGGAGCTGATCCGGGATCGGTTCGATTACTACTATGTAGGCTGGTTCGTCCCGGGTCTGGAGGGGAAGTGGATGGTCCTCGCCGCCGGGACCGGCGAGCCCGGCCGGATTATGAGAGAACATGGCCATCGGCTGGAGATCGGCGGGCAGTCCATGGTCGGCTGGGCGGCCGCCCACCGGCAGGCGCGGATCGCCCTGGACGTCGGCGTCGAGCCGGTCCGATTCGCGAACCCCTTGCTCCCCCTCACACGTTCCGAGATCGCCCTCCCCATGATCGTGCGGGGGGAGCTCGTGGGAGTCCTGGATATCCAATCCGAGCAGCCGGCAGCCTTCACGGAAGAAGACATCCAGGCCCTCCAGGTGATGGCCGATCAGCTGGCGGCTGCGTGGCAGAACGCCCGGCTCTACGCGCAAGCTCAACATCGGGCTCGGGAGCTGGCGACCCTCCACCGCTTGGCCATGAACTTTTCTCGTTCCCTTGACTTGGTGCAAATCCTGGAGGCTGTGTGCCAGGCCTATGTGGAGGTGCTTGGGGCGGATCATGGCGGGGCGGCCCTATGGGAGAGGGGACGGGACTATGGTGTGGTGGTGGCGGAATATCCCCCTCGCGGTTTCTTGGGCGTTCGGATCCAGATCGACAACGCCTTCACCCGCCAGGTGATGGAAACCGGTGAGCCCCAATGGGCTTGGGATACCCTTCACGATGAGCGCTTGGAGGCGACTGGGCCTCTGCTAGCGAGCCTGGGCATCCGCTCCATCGCTGTGGTCCCCTTGGTCGCGCGGGGTGAGGTGATCGCGACAGTAGGCCTGGATTACATTCGAGCCCCCCACCACTTCACGCCAGAGGAGCTCCGTCTGGCGCAGACGATCGCCCAACAGGCAGCTGTGGCCCTGGAAAATGCACTTCTGTATGAGCAGGCTCAGCGTCAGGCCCGCCGCATTCAGACGGCGGCTGAAATCTCCCGCATCATCGTCAGCGTTCTAGATGTGGAAACGCTGTTACAGCAGGCCGTGGATCTGGTGCGGGAGCGCTTCGATTACTACTATGTGGGAGCCTTTGTCCTGGATCCGTCCGGGGAGTGGGCGATCCTGTGGGCAGGCACCGGGGAGGCTGGCCGGCAGATGGTCGCTCGGGGGCACCGTCTGCGCGTAGGTGGGGAGTCCATGATCGGCCAGGCCTGCGCCCGTCGGCAGCCGGTGGTCGCCCAGGACGTCAGCGAGGCGGAGGCCCGCTACGTGAACCCGCTGCTCCCGGCCACCCGGGCGGAGATGGCCCTGCCGCTGATCGTGGGCGACCGGGTCCTAGGAGCCATAACGATCCAAGCGGATCGTCCCCATGCCTTTACGCCGGATGATCTCACAGTCCTCGGCATCGTGGCGGACAACCTGGCGGTGGCGCTCCAGAACGCCATGCTCTATGAGGAACAGAAGCGCACGGCGGAGCGCTTGCGGGAATTGGATCGGTTGAAGACCCAGTTCATCGCGAACATGTCCCATGAGTTGCGGACCCCACTGAACTCCATCCTCGGGTTCAGTCGGGTGATCTTGAAAGGTATCGATGGGCCGCTGACGGAGGCCCAGCGCCAGGACCTTACAGCGATCTATAACGCCGGACAGCATCTGTTGGGCCTGATCAATGATATCCTCGACCTCTCCAAGATCGAGGCAGGCCGGATGGAGCTCCATTTCGCCGAGGTCGACATGCGAGAGATCATCCGGGGCGTGATGTCCACGGCAGTCGGCCTCACCCGCGACAAGCCCATCGAGCTCCGCCAAGAGGTCCCTGAGGATCTCCCATCGGTCTGGGCCGATGCGCAACGGGCTCGCCAGGTCTTGCTCAATCTAGTCTCCAACGCGGCCAAATTCACGGATCAGGGCTTCATCGCTGTCAGGGCTTGGGCGGATGAGTCCTTCGTGACGATCAGCGTGCAGGACACAGGGATTGGGATTCCCAGGGAGAAACAAGAGGAGATCTTCCGAGAGTTCACCCAGGTGGAGAGCGGAACCACGCGGCGCTATGGCGGGACCGGGCTTGGCCTGGCCATCGCCCGACGCCTGGTAGAGCTGATGGGTGGTCGCATCTGGGTGGAGAGCGAGGTGGGGAAGGGGTCTACGTTCTTCTTTACCCTCCCCCGCGCCCGGCCTCAGCCTCCCGCGGAACGTCGTTCGGGCCACCCTATTGTCCTCTGCGTGGATGATGATTTAAATGTCATCGCCCTGTATCGTCGCTATCTGGAGAAACACGGCTTTCAGGTGGTCGGGCTTGCGGACGCGCAGGACGTGTTGGAGGTCGTTCGTAAGGTCCGTCCCGATGTGATCACGCTGGACATTATGATGCCGCATAAAGATGGGTGGGCGATCCTCCAGGAGTTGAAGAGCGATCCAGAGACCCGTGGGATCCCGGTGATCATTTGCTCGATTGTCGATGAGCGAGGGCGGGGTTTCGGTTTGGGGGCTGCTGAGTATCTGGTCAAACCCTTCACCGAGGAAGAGCTGCTGGAGGCGATCCGGCGGGTGGATGGTCGGCCGGGGCCACTCAAGGTCTTAGTGATCGATGATTCGGAAGCCGATCGCCAACTCATCCGGCGGGTTCTGGAGCGACTGGGTGGCTATCAAGTTCTGGAGGCCTCTGGCGGGCAAGAAGGAACCGCCCTCGCCCGACGGGAGCGGCCCGATTTGGTGATCCTGGATTTGATGATGCCCGAGATGGATGGTTTTATGGTGGTGGAGGCGTTGAAGGAGGATCCGGCCACCCGGGCCATTCCCATCATTGTGCTGACGGCGAAATCGCTGACGGAGGAAGATCGCCGGAGGCTGAACGGACGGATCGAATCTCTGCTTCAAAAGGTGGGCGTGGATCCAGAGGCCCTTCTCGCAGAGATTGTGGAAGTGTTGCAGAAGGCTCAACGAGACCGGGTGGAATAACTGAGGTTACCTTTCACCCCATCCCGGGGATTTGGATGCGGATCAGCTACGGGGAGCGCCAAAGGTCTGCATAGCTTCAAAACCCAAACGAATGAAGCGATACTGCTGCTTCTACGACCGGACGCGCTTTTAAGCGGTTCCCCTGGCCCCCGCAGCCCGAAGGGCTGCGGG
>NZ_JBHOQJ010000148.1:0-9620 GCF_042408365.1 Thermoflexus sp. | reverse complement strand
GCCACGGGTGCCCGGCTCACCACCCGAACACCTTTTATCCTCCCTCCCCACGGCCCTTCGGGCTGTGAGGAGGGGGGATCCAGGGGGATGGGGCCTCCCGTGGCGCCCGGCTCACCACCAACCCCCTATGGAACCGAAATCGAACGCAGTAGGTTGAGAGGCTCGCCATGGACATCCAAAAGGTGCGTCAAAAGGCGCGCCCGTTGAATTCATTCCCAGCGAACCCGGTGAATTACAATATATACAAGGCCGTGCCGGGCCGGCCCATCGCCGGGGATCGCTCCCACAAGGCCCCTGGCGTATCCCCAGAGGAGGGAAACGGTTGATGAGCGTTCGCGTTCGCTTCGCCCCCAGCCCGACCGGGTTCCTGCACGTCGGGGGGGCGCGCACGGCGTTGTTTAACTGGCTCTTCGCCCGCCACCACGGCGGACAGTTCATCCTGCGGATCGAGGACACCGATCGCAAACGTTTGGTCCCGGGCGCCCTGGAGGACATCCTGGAGTCGTTGCGGTGGTTGGGCCTGAACTGGGACGAGGGGCCGGAGGTCGGCGGCCCCTACGGCCCGTATATCCAGTCCCAGCGCTTGGAGATCTACCGGGAGCATGCGCATCGCCTGGTCGCCCTGGGCCACGCCTACTATTGTTTCTGCTCCGAAGAGCGCTTGGAGCGCCTGCGCCGGGAGCAGGAGGCCCGCAAGCAGCCCACCGGCTACGACCGGTTCTGCCGCTACAACGTCTCTCCGGAGGAGGCCCAGCGCCGCGTCGCTGCCGGGGAGCCCTACGTGATCCGCCTGAAGGTGCCCCTGGAGGGGACCACGACGTTCCACGACCTGGTGCACGGGGAGATCTCCGTCCAGAACCGGACGCAAGATGACTTCGTGTTGTTGAAGTCCGATGGCTATCCGACCTACCACCTGGCCAACGTGGTGGACGACCATCTGATGGGCATCACCCATGTGATGCGGGCGGATGAGTGGATCCCCAGCACCCCCCGCCACATCCTGCTTTATCAGGCGTTCGGCTGGGAACCCCCTCAGTTCGCCCACTTGCCCATCATCCTGAGCCCCACGGGCAAGGGGAAGATGAGCAAGCGGGTCCTGCAGGAGCAGGGGCGCTGGGAGACCGCTGTCTTCGTCCGGGATTTCCGGGAGGAAGGGTATCTCCCGGAGGCCCTGGTGAACTTCCTGGCGTTGACCGGCTGGGCGTATGATGACAAAACCGAGCTGTTCACGATCGAGGAGCTGATCGAGAAGTTCGACATCTCGGGCATCAACCCCAAGCCGGCCGCCTTCAATTACGAAAAGCTGGAATGGATGAACGGCGTCTACATTCGCCGGTTGAGCCCCGAAGCGTTGGCGGAGCGCCTGCGCCCCTTCCTGGAGGCCCTGGGCCTGCGGCCAGACCTCGAGACGCTCCGGCGGGCGATCCCGCTGATCCAGGAGCGGATCAAGACCTTGCGGGAGGGGGCGGAGATGCTGGAGTTCCTCTGGAAAGAGGAGGTATCCCCCTCCCTCGAGGATCTAACGCCCAAGGGCGCCACCTCGGATCAGGTCCGGGCTTGGCTGATGGAAGCTCGGCAGGCGCTGGAGGCCCTCCCCGCGTTCACCCATGAAGCCATCGAAGAGGCGCTGAGGGAATTGGCCGATCGGTTCGGCGTGAAAGCGGGCACGCTGTTCATGGCGGTGCGGGTGGCGGTGACCGGCCGGCGGGTGACCCCGCCGCTCTTTGAGTCCATTGTTTTGCTTGGCCGACAGCGGACGTTGAGCCGGCTCGAGGCCGCGATCCGCCTGTTGGAACAGGTTCCCTTGTCGGGATGAGCCGCGCGGAAGCGCTGGGGAACCGCGTCGCCCCAGAGGAGGAACGTCGGTGCTGAAGTCCCGTTTCGCGAGCGTTCGATTGTTCACCCTCGCAGGGGTTCCGGTGTGCGTGCACTGGAGCCTGGTGGTCCTGTGGATCGGGCTGGGGCTGGGCGCGGGGGCGCTGGGGGGGTGGCGGGAGGCCCTTCGCCAGGGGCTATGGTGGGTGCTCCTGTTCGGCCTGGTGCTGCTGCACGAGATGGGGCATCTGGTCGCGGCCCGCCTGCTCCGGGTCCCGGTCACCTCGGTCCTCCTCTGGCCCTTGGGCGGGTTCACGGCGGTGCGGCTGCCCGCTGGCCGCTTCGGCGCGGAGTTCGCCATCGCCCTCGCGGGCCCGGCGGTGAATCTCTCCATCGCCCTGGGCCTCAGCGCCCTGGGGATGGGCGGGAGCCTTGGGGGACCATTCGGGGAGCGACTGGGGTTCTGGTCCACCCTATGGCTGTTGAACCTCCTCCTGGGGGCCTTCAACCTGCTGCCGGTCTTCCCGATGGACGGCGGGCGGATCCTGCGAAGCGTGCTGGCGTTGGGGCTCGGCGAGGGCCGGGGAACGTGGTGGGCGTTGCGGATGGGCCAGGCGGGGGCGATGGGCATCGGCGGGTTGGCGGTCTGGCAATTCCTGCACCGGGACCCCGGGGGGCTGGTGACCATGATGATCGCGATGTGGCTGTTCAGCCAAACCTTGCAGGAGGCCCGGCTGTTCAGTCGTCAGGAGCGCCTCCGACGGATCCCGGTGGCCCCCTACCCGCAGCCGTTGCGGATCGCGGTGAACGATCGGGTCACCCTTCAGGCGGCTCGTCGCTTGCTGGCCCATAGCGGGCAGCCGGTTCTGCCCGTGGAGGCGGCCGGCCGATGGATGGAGGGCTTCTTCCTGGATCATGGGACGCTCCACCGGCGGGCGCTTCGGGTCGTGGAGGGGGAAACTTCCATGGCGGCTGCCTGGTCGGATCTGACGCAGGGGGAAGAGCCCGGCCTTCTGGTGGTCCGCGACGGCCGTGGGCTCGGCTGGCTCCCCCGGGAGCAGATGGAAGCCTTCGTCCATGGGCGCGCCTTCGACTCGTGAGCGCATTTTCTGCCCTCCGGTGATCCCAAGGGTCGGGAATAGCGGCTCTCCTCAAACGTTCCGGGCGGAAGCCCGGCTCCCTTTCGCTTTCGTGAACATCGCCTGGGAACGATGAAATCGATCTTCCGGTGGATCTATCGAGCGAAATATCGCGCCCTGGGCCGGCGGATCGGGCAACCGGAGGTTCCGCTGACCCTTGAGCGGGGCCTCGTGCTGATCCAAATCGACGGCCTCTCGTTCCCCCATCTGCAGCAAGCTTTAGAGGAAGGACGGATGCCCTATCTGGCCCGGCAGATCCGCAAGGGGCGCTTTCAGGTCTCCCCGTGGTTCGCGGGCTTCCCCACCACCACGCCTGTCGTAACCGCTGCGCTGCTTTACGGCCAGCTGGATGCCATCCCGGGGTTCCGATGGTATGAGAAAGCGCGGCGGATGCGGATTGTGATGAAGCGGCCGGATCACGTGCGGCGGGTTGCCTCTCGATTACACAAGGACGGCGCGGGGGGCTTGCTCCGGGGTGGAGCCTGTTACGCCAGCATGTTCGACGGAGGGGCGGAGCGAACGATCTTCACCCTGAGCACGATGGGCCTGCCCGGATTGCTGCAGGGGGTTCGCGGCCTGAGCCTCTTCCTGATGGTGTTGCTGAGCCCGGGGCGGATCTGGCGGATCCTCCGGATGATCGCCCGGGATATCTTGGACGAGCTATGGTATGGCGTTCGCTCCTGGGAAGCGTGGAGGCGTTTGCTGCGAAACCCTGTGGAGCTCTTTCGTTTGGGATTCCTGTCCTTGGGAAACGCTCTGCTCCACGAGTTGCTCACCTTCAGCATCAGCCTGGATCTTCATCGGGGGATCTCCCCTTTGTATGCGATTTACGTCCTCTACGATGAGGCTGCGCATCGTTACGGGCCGGATCATCCGGTGGCGTTTCGGGCGTTGCGTCGGATCGACGCTTATTTGCGTGAGATCGATCGAATGGCCAGCTTCGCCCGGCGCCCGTACGATCTTTACGTTTTCTCAGATCACGGGATGACCCGTGCGGAGCCGTTCGCCCAGCGCTCCGGCCAAAGCCTGGGGGATTTCATCCGGGCCCACATGGCGCAACCGGTTACAATGGATGAAACGGTCGAATCCGATGATCGACGCTGGCGGTCATGGCGGTATCTGATGGTGGAGATGCGCGGCTTGGAGCGAGCTCTTTCCCCCCGCGGAGCCCGGATGGTGCGGGCGGCCCGAGCCTACGTGCAGCGCCAGGCCCCCCGCTCCCAGGAAGAACGGGAGGGATGGTCCAAACCCGCAGCTGATGTCATCGTCCGACCCTCCGGCCCCCTCGCCCACGTTTATATTGCCGTCACATCGGATCCCCTCCCGCTCAGCGAGATCGCTGTTCGGTGGCCTCACCTGCTGGATGCCTTAATCGAGCATCCGGGGATCGGCTTGGTCATCGGGCGCGAGGGGGAGGACGTGTTCTTGATGGGCCGACAAGGGGCCCGCATCGTCCGCGCGGATGGCCGATCGCAGATTTACGGTCAGGATCCCTTGAGGGATCCCGAGCGGATGGCCGTCGAGGGGCGCTGGCTGGATCCGGAGCGAGCGGCCCAGGAGCTGGCCCGCCTGGCCCGCTTGCCGGACAGCGGGGATCTCATCCTCTTGGGGGCATGGGATGGCCGGGTGGTGGTCACGTTTGAGGAGCAGCGGGGAACTCATGGAGGGTTAGGTGGCGCTCAGGAGGTGTCCTTCCTCGTTTTCCCGCCCGAGCGTCCCTTGCGCCCTCAAACCTGGCGAGACGCGCGGGATTTCCATGTTTTCCTGAGCGAGACATATCAGAAAGCGCTCACGCCATATCCAGGGTAGCCGCCCTCGCGTGTGAGGATGATCTTTCCACGTGGAATTTCGGTGAGGTCTGGCCGTAGGATCGGGTGGTACGCCTTCGCAAGGCCGTCGGGATCATCCACACCCTTCGGGGAGACCACCGGCTGAACTTCTCCGATGGCGGGGTGGATGGCCTCTCATTCTTTTCCCCGCGGCTTAAAGGGTTACGGGGAGGGGGAGGAAAACTTTTTGGATCTCCTACGGGGGAGCGATCCGATGCACAGAAGAATAGCGGTTCTCCTGGCTCTTGCTCTGGCCGCTTGTGGCCCTTCTCCCATTCCAACGGAGACCGTTTCAACGCCGATATTGCCCTCCACGACACCCACTCCGGCGCTGGCGGCGCGGGTCAATGGCGCGCCGATTCCCCTCTCGGATTTCGAAAAGCGGGTCGCCGCCTACGAACGGGAGTGGATCCGCAACGGCCTGGATCCGAACTCTGAGGAAGGGCGACGTCGCCTGGCGGGGCTTCCCCGCCAAATCCTGGAGGGCATGATCGAGGAGCTCCTCATCGAGCAGCACGCAGTGGCGTTGGGGATCGCTGTATCGCCAGAGGAGGTAGAGGCGGCGTTGGGTCAATTCATTAATGAGAGCGGAGGCCTGGAATCCTTCCGCCAGCGGCTGGCGTCCATGGGGATGAGCGAGGAGGAGTTCCGGCGGAATCAGCGCGCGGCCATGCTGGCCCAGAAGGTTTTCGAACGCCTGACGGCGGACATCCCCGAGGTGGCGGAGCAGGTTCACGCCCGGCACATCCAGGTGTCCAGCGAGGAGACCGCCCGTCAGCTCCTCGCTCGCGTGCAACAGGGGGAGGATTTCATCGAGCTGGCCCGTCAGTATTCGGAGAACGAGGCCACCCGGGACCTGGGCGGCGACCTGGGTTGGTTCGCCCGGGGGACCCTGGTGATCCCGGAGCTGGAGGAGGCCGCGTTCGCCACACCTCCCGGCCAGGTGACCCTGGTGGCGACCCCCGGGGGGTATCACCTGCTCTTCGTGGTGGAGAAGGACCCGGCCCGGCCGCTCACAGAGGATCAGCGGGAGCTGCTCCGGCAGAACCGGATCCGCGAACGGTTGCAAGCCTGGCGGGCGGAGGCCCAGGTGGAGATTTTTATCCCGCTGTCCCCTTAATGGGACTTCTGAATGATCGGTTCCTCTTCACCTCAGGTAAAATGAAGTTTGGGAGCTCCGAGGCGAATCGTTGGGACACGGACGCGCGCGAGGGCACGTCCTTCTGGACGTGCCCTCTTTGTCTGGAGAGGCAGACGGTTCCTGGTGGACGGCTCATGTTGGTTCGTGGCCTCGCCCGTTTCGGGGGCGCGCTTTCCGCCTGACCCAACAGTGCAGCGAGCGGTGGCTGGGAGGGAGTCGCAGGATGGGCACGTTGTACGTGGTCGGCACGCCCATCGGAAACCTTGAGGACATCACCCTGCGGGCGCTGCGGGTGCTGCGGGAGTGCAGCCTGATCGCCGCTGAGGATACCCGTCGCACCCGCATTCTACTGGAACATTATGGCATTCATACCCCGATGATCAGCTACTTTGAGCACAATGAACCGGCCCGTATCCCTCAGATCCTGGAAGCCCTGCGCTCCGGCGATGTGGCGTTGGTCTCAGAGGCCGGGATGCCGGGGCTTTCGGATCCGGGCTATGCTCTGATCCGCGCCGCGCTGGATCATGGATTTCCGGTGATCCCGATCCCCGGGCCGTCGGCGCCGGTGACGGCCCTGGTGGTCTCCGGCCTCCCGACGGACCGCTTTCTCTTTCTGGGGTTCCTGCCGCGCAAGCCTGGAGAGCGCCGGCGGTTGCTGGCTGAGGTCGCATCGGCCCCCTGGACCCTGGTGGCTTTTGAGGCCCCTCATCGCCTGCGGGCATGCCTCCAGGACATCCTGGAGATCCTGGGCGATCGCCCCATGGCGGTGGCCCGCGAGCTGACCAAGATCCACGAAGAAATCCGCCGGGGGACGGCACGGGAGATCCTGGAGCATTTCATCCGTGTGGAGCCCCGGGGGGAATTCACGCTGGTCATCGCCGGGGCGCCGGAGGAGGAGACGCGGTGGGAGGAAGAGGAGGTGAGGAGCCGGCTTCAGGAGCTGCTTGCTGCGGGCATGCCCCCCACGCAGGCGGCTCGCGAAGTCGCCCGGGCTTCCGGGTGGCCGCGTTCGGTGATCTATCGAATGGCCCTCAAGCTCCGCGGGGAATAAGCACTCACGCGGCGTAGGAGCTTTCCAAATGAATTCTTCGCAACCTTGGCGGATGATCCGGTTGTTGATCCTCTCGGAGCTCCTCTGGGCATTGGGGGAAGGCCTTTTCTTTTATTTGATCCCGGTGTATGTGCAGGAGCTGGGGGCCGCACCGCAGCAAATCGGGCTGGTCATCGGCGTGGCCGAGCTGATCCTCGCCTTGCTTTATCTCCCAGCGGGTTGGGTGGCCGATCGCCTACGATACAAACCGCTCATGCTGGGGGGATGGCTCGCCGGGTTGGTTGGGGCTCTGGGGATGGCCGGGGCAGCGGACTGGCGAATGCTGATCCCTGGCCTGACGCTCTACCTGATGTCCGGTTACTGCCTGCCGATTATTCACGCGTACGTAGCCCGCATGGTCGGGCCGATCCCGCTGGAACGGGTGTTCCCTTTATTAAGCGCCAGCTACGCCCTGGGAGGCCTCCTGACGCCTGCCGCGGGCGGATGGCTGGCTCAACATTGGGGGATGCGTCGGGTGCTCGGGCTAAGCGCCGGGTTGTTTCTCCTCTCCACCGTTGTCGCTCTTTTTCTCCCCATGGATCCACCCCCGGAGCGTTCGGCGCATCCGACCATGCGGGAGATCTGGAAAGGGATCCCATGGCCGTTTGGCCTCGCTCTTTTGGCCTTGTTCACGGTGAGTCAGGTGGGGTTGGTTTTGCTTCCCAACTTCCTGCAGCATGTAGGGGGATGGACCAAAGCCCATTTGGGTCTGTTCGCCTCGCTCCAGGCGCTGGGGATCATCGGGCTGGGCCCCTTGCTGGGCCGATGGGATGAGGGGCGGGCACGGCCGCTGGGGTTGGTGGGCGCATGGGGGTTGGGCTGGATGGGTTTCATGCTTCTCTTAATAGGATTTCGATATTTCCCGGTGGTGATGGGGGCCATGGCTTTCCTCGGCGGCATCTATGCGGGCTACTCCCTGGCGGCGGCCCGGATCCTGCGCCTGGCCTCCCATGAGACGCGGGCCACATCCTCCGCTATGGTCCACACCGCTCGCAGTCTGGCGCTGGCACTCGCCGCCCCGATGGCGGGGTTCCTGTTCGCCCTCCAGCCAGCCTATCCGTTGTGGGTCGCCTTGCTTTCGCTCCCGCTGGCGATCGGAGGGGCCTTCTGGGCCGGAACACTGGGCCAAAGGGTGGAAGCGATCCCGTCCGGATCCGGTTTGGAAGCGAACCGGCGTGGTCTATAATTGCTTTGTATTCTCATATAGCCTTTGGGGCGCTTAAAGGAGGTCCGCGTGAAGGAGATCCTGGAGCGCACGCTGAACGCCGCGCAGCTGAAGGGGGCATCCTACGCCGATGTCCGCCTGGTCCATCGGATCGAGCAATCCGTATTGGTCCGCAACGGGGTCGTTCAGGGCATCAGCCAGATTGAAGATATGGGGTTTGGCGTACGGGTGATCGCTGACGGGGCCTGGGGCTTCGCCTCCAGCGCCCAGTTGACCCTGGAGGAGGCGGAGCGGGTCGCCCAGCGGGCCGTCCAGATCGCAAAGGCCAGTGCCCTTTTCAAGAAAGAGGACGTCGATATCGGGCCGCCGGTGGTTCAGCGAGGAACCTATCGGACGCCGGTGCAGATCGATCCCTTCGCGGTCCCCCTGGAGAAGAAACTCGAGGTCCTGTTGGCTGCCGATGCGGCGATGCGGGCGGTGAAAGGGATCGCGGCCACGGAGGCGGAGATGGTGTTCATCCGCGAGCGCAAGGTCTTCGCCAGCACGGAGGGCTCGTGGATCGAGCAGGAGATCATCGAATCGGGTTGCGGCATCGAGGCCCTGGCCGTGGGGCCCGACGAGGTCCAGCGCCGCTCTTACCCGAATTCGGTGGGCCGTCATCAAATGACCCGCGGATGGGAGTTCATCGAGGAATGCGATCTCCCGGGCCACGCGCCCCGCATCGCGGAGGAGGCCGTGGCCCTGCTGACGGCGGATCCCTGTCCGGACACGGTGACCACGGTGATCCTCGGGGGCTCCCAGGTGGCCCTCCAGATCCATGAGTCGTGTGGGCACCCCATTGAGCTGGACCGCGTCTTCGGGACGGAGGCTGCCTATGCGGGGACCTCTTTCCTGACCCCGGAGAAGCTGGGGACCTTCCGTTACGGCTCGGAGGTGGTCAACATCACGGCGGACGCCACGTTGCCCGGCGGGCTGGGGACTTTCGGTTGGGATGACGAAGGGGTACCCGCACAACGAGTCGATATTGTGCGGGAGGGCCTTTTCGTCGGTTATATGACCTCTCGCGAAACCGCGCGGCAGCTGCTGAAACTCTTGGGCCCCTCCCCCTACGTCACCGGCCTCTCCAACGGCACCATGCGGGCCTCCGGCTGGAATCGGATCCCCTTGATCCGCATGACCAACGTGAACCTGCTCCCCGGGACGTGGCGCCTGGAGGATCTGATCGCGGACACGGAGGAAGGGATCTTTATGGACACCAACCGCTCATGGAGCATCGACGATAAGCGGTTGAATTTCCAGTTCGGCTGCGAGATCGCCTGGGAGATCCGGGGCGGGAAGCTGACCCGCATGTTGAAGAACCCGATTTACACCGGGATCACACCGGAGTTCTGGCGTTCCTGCGACGCGGTGTGCAACGCGGATCATTGGGTGATCTGGGGGA
>NZ_JBHOQJ010000135.1:0-27875 GCF_042408365.1 Thermoflexus sp. | reverse complement strand
CCCCCCCCCCCCACCCCAAAACCCTTCCCCTCTCACCGCGGCCCCTCGGGCGCCCGCAGTCCGAAAAGGCTTCTCTTCCCGCAATTGTGCGTAAACTCTATGATGATGAAGCCAACCATCCTGGTTGAGGAGCCCACCGCGTGCGCTCGGATGCCGCTCGGGTTCGAATCGCCCTGAACGCGCAGCTGCTGGCCGGCGAGGCGTCTTATCGGAGCGCCGGGATCCATCGCTATATCTATGAGGTCCTGCGGCGCTTGCCTCGGCAAGCGCCGTGGATCGCTTTCACGGCGTTCATCGGGCCGCGTTCCGCTCCTCCGGATGCGCCGGGGATCCGCTGGGTTCGCACGCGCTGGCCAACCCATCAGCCGCTGATCCGTATCCTGTGGGAACAGCTGGCCTTCCCGCTGCTCCTCGCCCGGGGGGATTGGGATCTGCTTCATGCCATGGCCTTTGTGGCGCCGCTGGCCCTCCGCCTGCCGGTGGTGGTCACCGTATATGATTTAAGCTTCGTTCGATATCCGCAAGCCTTTCGGGCGGGGAACCGGGCCTATCTGCGCTTGTTCACCCGCCTCACCTGCCAGCGCGCGGCGGGGATCCTGACGATCTCCCAAGCGGCCCGGGAGGATTTGATCCGCCTCTGGGGGCTTCCCCCGGAACGGGTGGCAGTGGCCTATCCCGGGGTGGATCCCCGCTTTCGCCCTCGGCCGTTGGAGGAGGTGGCCGCGTTCCGGGCCCGCTATGGCCTGCCGGATCCGTTTATCCTCTACGTAGGAACGCTGGAGCCGCGGAAGAACCTGGAGGTCCTGCTGGAGGCCGTCGCCCGCTTGACCCCGCCGGTGCCGCTGATCCTCGTGGGGGGGAAGGGTTGGAAGCCGGCTTTCCTCCCGCGGTTGTGGGACCTGGAGCGGGAGGGTCGGGCGCGTTGGATCGGATTCGTACCGGATGCCGAGCTTCCGCTGTGGTATAATGCGGCCACCCTTTTCGCCTATCCCTCGCGGTATGAAGGGTTCGGGATGCCTCCGCTGGAGGCGATGGCCTGTGGGACTCCAGTGATCGCTGCCCGGGCGTCCTCCCTTCCGGAAGTCGTTGGGGAGGCGGGTCTGCTGATCGATCCTGGAGATGTCGAGGGCTGGGTGGAGGGGATCCGTTCCCTAGTGCGCGATGCGGAGCTTCGGGAAACGCTGCGGGGCCGGGGGTTGGCGCGCGCCCGCCGATTTACCTGGGAGGCCACCGCGGAGGCCACTGTGGCGCTTTATAATAAAATTACGCATAACGATTTGTCCGCTTGAGTTTCGATAACATTCGATAGATAGGTGTGGCTGCTCTCCCCTTCTTCCCCTTCCCCGCGGCGCTTTGGGCCGCGGGGAGGGATGGGAAAAAACCTTCGGCGGCCCTAATCCCGAGGATCTCCAAGACCCACATAGGCAGAGTCAGGGGAATTCCAGTCCATGGCGGACCGAAGGATCCCGTGGTGGTGGCGGTGGCTTCGGATCGGCCTGGATCTTGCCGTGATCCAGGCCGCCTTCGTATTGGCTTATCTGATGCGTTACCGGTGGGAATGGTTCCGCGAAATCACTTTCGATGCTCCGTTTTCCGCCTACATCCCCTTCCAGATCGCCTGGACCATCCTCCTCCTGTTGTTGTTCCGTCTGGATCGGGTGTATCCCCCGCAGATGGGGGCGCCGTGGCTGGAGGAGATGTATCGCATCCTCAACGCGGTGGCCAAGAGCACCCTGGTGCTGATGGCCGTGGTGTTCTTCTCGCAGTCCCTCTTCTATTCCCGGTTGATGTTCCTCGAGGCCGCTCTGCTGTTGGTCTTGTTGCTGGGGGTTCTGCGCTTCCTGGAGAGCCGGGCGGAGCGGATGCTGCGCCGGCGGGGCATCGGGGTGGTGCGGGCCTTGATCGTGGGGGCGGGGGATTTAGGAAGAGCGGTGATGCGGGCGGCCCTGGCCCGGCCGGAGCTGGGATATCGAATCATCGGCTTTGTGGACGACGATCCGGAGAAGGCCCGCACCGACATCGGCCCGTTTCGCGCCCACGGCACCCTGGACGATCTGCCCAGGGTTCTGCGGGAAACCTCGGTGGATGAAGTCATCATCACATTGCCGATGGTTTTCTATGATCGGATTCAAGAGGCCGTACAGCATTGCGAAGCTCGTGGGGTCTCTGTGCGGATTGTCCCGGATCCTTTCCAGCTCACCCTGAGCCGCCTCGACGTGCAGGATCTGGATGGGATCCCGTTGATCGGGGTGCGGGAGGTGCGGTTCTCCCCGGGGCAGTTCCGCATCAAGCGGGCGATGGATTTGATCTTGGCCTCGCTGTTGCTTCTGGTTTCGGCGCCGCTGATGGCCCTCATCGCCCTTGCGATCAAGCTGGACTCCCCCGGCCCGGTCATCTTTCGGCAGACGCGGGTGGGGAAGGATGGACGGTTGTTCACGATGTATAAATTCCGGACGATGCGGGTGGGCGCGGAGCAGGAACAGGAGCAGTTACGGGCGTTGAACGAGGCCAGCGGCCCGCTCTTTAAGATCCGGAACGATCCGCGGGTCACGCGGGTCGGTCGGATCCTGCGCCGGCTGAGCTTGGACGAGCTGCCCCAGCTGTTCAATGTGCTGAAGGGGGAGATGAGCTTGGTCGGGCCGCGCCCGCCGGTTCCCTCGGAGGTGGCGGCCTACAAGCCTTGGCAGCGCCAGCGCCTGGCCGCAGTCCCCGGCATGACCGGGCTGTGGCAGATCTCCGGACGCAGCGATCTCACCTTCGATGAGATGTGCTTGCTGGACATCTACTACATCGAGAACTGGTCGCCGCTGTTGGATTTGGAGATCATGCTCCGTACAATCCCTCGGGTCATTGTAGGGGAGGGGGCGTATTAATCCTGAGCGCTGCTGTTCAGGCCTCGCGGGAGGATGGGGAAGGGCTTCACCCCCCTGGATCCTCCCTCCCCACGGCCCTTGGGGCCGTGGGGAGGGAGGATGGAAAACCTTTCGGCTCCCACCGTACGCGTTGGGGAGGCTACGCGGCGATGGGCCGCGCTAGAATCCCTCCAGTCGGCTGAGGTCGGCGATGCCGTTCGCGAGATCCGCGACGGCGCGGAGGAGGGCCAGGCGGTTGCGGCGGATCGCTTCCTCTTCATGCATCACCAGCACCTCCTCGAAGAACCGATCGATCACCGGCGCCAGGCGCTCCAGCGCCGACACGAGGTCTTCCACCGGGCGATCCGGTCGCACCCGATCCCGGGCCTCCTGCACGGCGTCCCACAGGGTCCGCTCCGCCTCGGTCTGGAAGCGCGTTGGATCCACCTCCGGGGCGGGAAAGCTTCCCTCGCTTTCGGCCTTGCGCAGGATCCGCACGCACCGGCTGTAGGAAGCGAGCAGCCGCGCCCAATCCGGCCGTTGCACGGCCTGTTGAAGCGCTGCGGCCGTCTCCGCCGCCTGAGCCGGATCGTCGCCCCGGGCGGCGAGGGCCGCCTCGACCACGTCGTAGCGGTATCCCGCCTCCTGAAGGGCTGCCCGTTGCCGGCCGATCAAGAAAGCGCGAACCTCCTCCACCGTTTCATGGCTCACCGGAACCGGCTGGACGGCGGCCGCCGCGGCGATGGCCTTCGAGAGGGAGAACGACAGGCGATGGGCGGTGAGGACCTGGACCAGGCCGGCGGCCGCGCGGCGCAGGCCGTAGGGGTCCGCCGAGCCCGTGGGCGCCAGCCCGACGGCGAAGAGGCCCACCAGGGAATCCAAGCGATCGGCGATCCCCAGGGCGATCCCCGGCCGGGTTTGCGGCAGGGCGTCCCCGGCGAAGCGCGGGAGATAATGCTCGAAGATCGCGACGGCCACGGCCTCCGGCTCGCCGCCCTTCCGGGCGTATTCCTGCCCCATCACCCCTTGAAGCTCGGTGAACTCGATCACCATCTGGGTGGCGAGGTCCGCCTTGCACAAGTGGGCCGCCCGGGCCAGGACGCGCCTCTCTTCCTCGTTGAGGCCCAGCATCGCCCCGATCGCGGGGGCCAGGGCCTCCAGGCGGCGCGCCTTGTCGAGCATGGAGCCGAGCTGCTCCTGGAAGGTGAGGGTGGCCAGGCGGGGGAGGAAGGCCTCCAGGGGCTGCCGCGTGTCGTGCTCGTAGAAATACGCGGCGTCGGCGAAGCGCGCCCGCAACACCGCCTCGTTCCCCTCGCGCACGATCTCCAGCCCCCGCCGTCCGCCGTTGCGGACTGCCAGGAAATAAGGGAGCAGCCGGCCGTCCGGACCGACCACCGGGAAGTAGCGCTGGTGCTTGCGCATGACCGTGATCAGGACCTCGCGGGGGAGGCGGAGGGCTTCCTCATCGAAACGCCCCCGCAACACCGTGGGCGTTTCCACCAGGTTGGCCACCTCCCGGAGCAGCTCCGGATCCTCCGGCACGGTCCCTCCCACCTCCGCGGCCAGCCGCTGGAGCTGCCTCCAGATCCGCGCGCGGCGCTCCTCCGGGGAGAGCACGATCCGGGCCCGACGCATGGCGGGGAAGTAATCGGCCGACTGTTGCAGGCGGATCACCGGCGAACCCCCGGGACGGGACCCCCGGGTCTCCCGGCCGCTGGAGACCCCGGCGTAGGTGAAGGGGATGACCTCGCGGCCGTAGAGGGCGACGAGCCAGCGGATGGGTCGGGAGAAGGCCACGCCGCTGCCGTTCCAACGCATGCTCAGCTCGAACTTCAGGCTGGCGATCAGGCGAGGGAGGAGGCCGGCGAGGACCGGGACCGTTGGCTGCCCCTCCGTCCGCTTGAGCGCCCCGACGTATCGCCCCTCCGGCAGATCCCGCACCGTGAGGGCCTCCACAGGCACTCCCTGGGCGCGGGCGAAGCCGAGGGCGGCAGGGGTCGGCCGGCCTTCGGCATCGAAGGCCACATGGGCCGGAGGGCCTTTCACCCAAGTCTCCACCGGCCGCGTGCGGGGTTGCAACCGGCGGACGTAGACCACAAGCCGGCGGGGGGTGCCGTGGACCTCGAGGGCCTCGTACGCCAGGTGGGCCTCATCGAACATGGCCGGGGCGTTCGCGGAGAGCTGGGCGAGGGCGGCCTCCAGATCCCGGGCCGGCAGCTCCTCCGTCCCGATCTCCAACAGGAAATCCGCCGCTGTCTCCACAACGGGAAACGGGGGCGTTGGCGCGGGCGCCGGCGCGGGCGGGGCTTTCTTTAGGAATGGGTAGTTCAAGCGCTCCCGCTGCTGCAAGTAGAGCATCGCCACCTGGCGCGCCAGGTCGCGCATGCGGGCGAAGTAGCGGGCGCGCTCGGTCACCCCGATCGCCCCCCGGGCGTCCAGCAGGTTGAAGGTGTGGGAGCAGCGGAGCACGTAATCGTGGGCCGGGATCACCAAGCCGCGCTCGATGCAAGCCCGGGCCTCCGCCTCGTAGTGTTGATAGAGCTCCCGGAGCCGCTCGATGTCGGCCAGCTCGAAGTTATACACGCAGTGCTCGATCTCGGACGGCTTCAGGATCTCCCCGTACGTGTGGGCCCCGTCCCAATTCAGCTCCCAGACGGAGGGAACCCCCTGGAGGTAGAGGGCGATCCGCTCCAGCCCGTAGGTGATCTCCACCGCCACGGGGTCCAGAGGGAGGCCGCCGGCCTGCTGGAAGTAGGTGAACTGGGTGATCTCCATCCCGTCGAGCCAGACCTCCCAACCCAGCCCCCAAGCCCCCAGGGCCGGGGACTCCCAGTTATCTTCGACGAAGCGGATGTCGTGGCGGCGGAAGTCGATCCCCAGGGCCCGGAGGCTTTCCAGGTAGAGCTCCTGGGGGTTGCCGGGGTCGGGCTTGAGGATCACCTGGAACTGGTGGTGCAGCTGCATCCGGTTCGGGTTCTCCGCGTAGCGCCCGTCCGCCGGCCGGTACGAAGGCTCCACATAGGCCACCCGCCAGGGCTCGGGACCCAGCACCCGCAGCACCGTGGCCGGGTTCATGGTCCCAGCCCCCACCTTCTCGCTGTAAGGCTGCCAGATCAGACATCCCTGTTCCGCCCAGAACTCCTGCAGCCGAAGGATGATCTCCTGGAACGAAAGCGCGCGCCGCGCGGCCATTCCCTTCCTCCCGTCGACAGATGCGAACAACAGATAGGGGCACGCCTGGCGTGCCCCTATCCATTATGGCATAGATGGAGGAGGCGAAGGCAGCAGGGAAGGTCCCCGGCCTGCCCATAAACGGAGCGCCGGGGTTGGCCCCGGCCTCCCTGCGCCGATGGGAGATCGGCTTTCTTCGGCGCTTGCGCGCCGGGCGTCAACCCCCGTTAATGTCTTTAGGTGAGGACGGCCTACGCCGTCCCTCGGCCGAGGGCCCTGGAGCTTACGCCGCCCCGAACTCCCGCCGCAGCTGCTCCGCCGCCGCGCGGATCGCCTGGAGCTTGCGGAACGCCACCTCCGGCGTGGCCACCGGGCGCTCGGCGAAGGTCCCGAAGCCGCAGTCCGGGTTCAAGAAGATCTGGTGCGGCTCGAAGTAGTTCAGGGCTTCCTTCACCCGGCCGATGATGAACTCGGGGGATTCCACCTCGGCGGTGCGCGGGTTCACCACCCCCAGGCCGATCTCCCGCTTCCGCGGGCAGGCCTGGAAGACGTGCAGGTCCCCCGCCCGCGGGGTGGCGAACTCCAACACCCACTGGTTCACCCGCATCGCTTGCAGGGTGTCCAGCAGCGGCTCGTAGCTCCCGGTCAACAGCGCCTCCTCCCGCGTGGTCCAGTTCCCGCGGCAGATGTGGACCCCGACGCGGATCCCCTCCACGCCCAGCACCACCCGGTTGACCAGCTGGGCGGCCCATGCCAGCTCCTGTTTGGGATCCTCCGAGGCGGCGGAGAGGGATGCGCACATGAACGTCCGGCTGTGGACCGGCGGCTGGAACACGACCTCCGTCAGCACCGGCTCGTCGAGTTGGACGAAGTCGGCCCCCGCGTCCCGCAGGCGGAGGATCTCCTCCCGCAGGATGGCCACCACATCCTGGGCCAGATCCTCCCGCGTGGGGTAGACCCGATCCGACAACCCTTGGACCCACATCGTCCGGGTCAGCAGATATGGGCCCGGGAGCGGGATCTTCACCGGCCGGTCCGTATGCCGGCGCAGGAACTCCAACTCGTCCAGGGCCAGGGGCATCTTCAAGCGGATTTTGTCCACGGCCACCGGGGTCTTGATGGCGTAGGCCGGGACGTCCAGCTGGCGGAGGATCTGCTCGAAGAAGGATTTGTCCTCCGCGTAATCATACATCTCGGCCACGCTCATCATCCGGACCCCTTCCAGCTTTTCGACGACGAAGGAGTAGAAGTTATCCCGGCGCTGCTCCCCGTCGCTCACGATCTCCACGCCGGCTTCGATCTGGGCATGCAGCGCCTCCAGGACCGCCCGGTCGGCGACCTCCTGGAATTCCTTGTAAGAGAGCTGCCCGGCGTGGCGCTTCCGCAGGGCCTCCAGGAGCCACGGCGGCCGCGGCCAGCTGCCTACCACAGTGACCGGAAAGAGGGGTAACCCGTTCGACGCCATCGTGCCCTCCTTAAGGTTTAGGTTCTTTAGGAAATTACGCGGCGGGTTTCCGCCCGGGCGGTGGGGTCGCCCCGCCCGCGCCCTTCCTCATCAGCAGGGCATCCCTCCACGGGACTCCGTGGGGGTCTGATCCTCCTCCGGCGTGTAGCGGAACCACCACCCGGAGACGGTCGCGATCTCCGCCCGCAAAGCCACCGGGCGTGCAAAGGTGTTCCCCACGGGGGAAGTGGCCACCGTCTCGGTCCAGAGGGCCTGGAGGGTTTCCTCATCCGCATCGGCATCCACATAGGCTTTGGCGATCACTTCGCGGTAGCCCGGGTGGCCCTCCCCGCCCAGGCCCAGGAATCGCAAAAGGTTGTCGATGTGTCCCTCCAGGGCCACCTCCAGGTTCCGGATGGTGATCCCCCGGCGGGAGGCGTGAAAGACCAGGCCGAGGCCCAGGCAGGCGCCCAACGCGCCCAGCACGTACTCCAGCGCGCTGATCCCGGCCTCCCGCCCGGACCGATCGACCGATTCATCCACCGTGAACGACTGATTGCGAACGTAGGCGCGCCCCCTCAGGCCGCCCTCCCATCGGAAGCGGGCCCACCGGCGGGATTGAACCGCTTCCGGACGCGTGCGCACTTCCTCCAGGAGCTGTTGCAGCTCCTCCACATCCACGCCGTTCACCAAAGTGCCCATCACGAGACCTCCGGGGAAATCGGGGTCCTCAGCGCCTGCGCGTATGGATGGAGTTTACGCCGTTGGGTGATCCCCTTTGGGGCTGGGGGCTGCCGAAGGCGGCCCCTAGCCCCGGAAGATCCCCAGGGGCTCATCTGCGATCCCTTCGCCTCACGAGGCAGCGATCCGGCTGAGCTCTGGACGCAAGGCGACCGAGCGGGCGAGGGTGTTTCCGACCGGCGAGGTCCTCACCGTCTCCGCCCAGATCTTCTGAAGCGTCCCCTCGTCGGCGTCGGCGTCCACATAGGCCTTGACCACAATCTCCCGGTAACCCGGGTGCCCTTCCTCGCTTAAGCCCAGGAAGGTCAGGATGTTATCGATCTCCCCATCCAGGGCGATCTCCAGATTGCGAATGGGGATGCCATGTTTTGTCGCGTTCAGGACGAATCCGACGGTGAGGCAGGCCCCCAACGCCCCTAGCACATACTCCACGGCGTTCGGGGCCTCGTCTTTGCCGACCAAATCGGCGGGCTCGTCGATGAGAAAGGAGTGGTTCCGGATGTAAGCCCGCCCCTTGAAGCCGCCCAGCCAGCGGACCCGTGCGGACCACCGATTCAGCGAGCGGGCGGCCTCCGGGTCCGCCTGCACCTGAGCGACCAATTGCTGCAGCTGTTCAAGCTCCAAGCCGTTCAGGATCGCTCCCATGGGAACCTCCTTTGCGAAATGGGATCGAGAGTCTCAGGAGGCCATTCGCCGAATCAGAAGGGATGCAAGGGATCGAAAGCTCTGTGAGGTCGTATTCAAGCGCGGGGGTAAGGAGGGAAATGCGAAAGCGGGCATGGAATGGGGGAGACCTCCCTTCCTACCCCCGCGGAGGACACCTACATGTGAAGAAGCGGATGCGAAGCAGATCGAACCTGTGCATGTCCAGTCTCCCCCGTCGTTTCCAGTCGCGGGTCTCCGTTTTCGGAACCCGAGGCCATCGCAATTTGAGGCGAATTATACGCAAATTCTCTGCTCTGCGCAAATCGGGGATCATCCCTCCGGAGAGCAGTGATCAGACTGCCGCCGGCGAAGCGGCTCGGCTCCACAAAGCACTACGCCCAGAAGGCGCCCAGCAGCCGCCCCAGGACCAGGCGGGGGGAAAGCGACAAGAACCTGCGTAAGAGCCGATCCCGCCACCGGGGGCCGCCGGGGCGAACGTCCGCTAGGCTTCGGACCCGGAGGTTTTGGGCGAAGGCCTCGGGGGTCCAGCCCGGCGGGAGCGGGCAACGGATCGAGGCCGCGCGCCCGGCCGGGAGATCGAAGAAGTTGTCGCTGAAGAGGACCTCCGCGCCCTCCACCGAGAGGGTGACGAAACGGGCCAGGGCCCGCGCCCGCAGCACGATTTCCATTTCCTCCCCGTGAGCTTGGCACGTCACTTGCAGTTCGGGGTCCGGCCAGCGCAGATCCTTCTCCGGCGCGAACAGGGCCACCTGAAGCGCCGCGGGCTGGCCCGGCCGTTGGCTTTCCCACTCGACCACCAGGGCCAGGGCCCGGCCGTGCCGGCGCAGGAAGGCCCCGATCTCCAACCGGCCGGCCGGGGTCGTCCGCAGCGGCGGCGCGTGGACCTCCGCTGCGCCGGCGGCAAGGGATCGCCCTTCGAAGGTCTCCAGCGACCAGCGGATGCTCCCCTCCCAGGGCTGGGGGGTGTCGTTGAACACGAGCGCCTCCGCTCGGTCTCCTTGGACATCCACGGAGAAGGCAAGCGGCGCGAAGAAGCGGCGGGCGGCGTAGTGCAGGGCTTTCCAGCGGCCGTAAACGTCGATGCCGGACCACGAGATGGCCGGCCAAGCGTCGTTCAGCTGCCAGTAGAGCGCACCGCCGCATCGATCCCGATGGCGGCGCCAATGCTCCACGGCGATCCGCACGGCCTCGGCCTGCACCACCTGGGTCAGCCAGGCCAGGTCCTCGAAATCGCGCGGGATCCAGAACCGCTCCACCAGGTAGTAGAGCAACCGCTCGTTGCCGCCGGGGGATCGCTGTCGGCGGCGCATAGTCGGCCGCCTCAGATCCCAATCCTCCCGCGGCCCGAAGGCGCGTAGCGTTTCCTTCGACGGCAGGGATTGCAGGCCGAACTCGCTGACGAAGCGGGGGATGCGGTCGCGGTACGCCGAGGTCGGGGCCAAGCCATGCCAGACATGCCAAAGGTGAGCGTCCCCCCGTCGATCTCCGTTGACCTCCTGACGGAAAACCCCGGAGGAAGGGGAGCCCGGCCAGTAGGGGTGATCCGGGTCCTCGGCCCGCACCCATTCGGGGAGCAGTTCGTAGAAGAAACGCTGATGGGCGACGGCCCAGCGGGCGAGTTCCTTCGGATGCCTCTTCCACTGCCAGCGCCAGAGCGGCCACAGCATCTCGATCTCGTTGTTGCCGCACCAGAGGGCCAGGGAAGGATGGTGCCGAAGCCGCCGGACGTTCTCGATGACCTCCGCTTGCACTTCCTCCAGGAAGCCCGGCTCGTCGAGGGGGTAGAGCATGCATGCAAAAGGGAAATCCTGCCACACCAAGATCCCGTAGCGGTCGCACAGGGCGTAGAAGCGATCGTCCCCATAACCACCGCCTCCCCACACCCGTAGCATGTTCATCCCGACCGCGGCGGCGCTTCGGACCAGATGTTCCAGCCGTTCGGTTTCCACATACGCGCTGCGCGCGTCCGGCGGGACCATGTTCGCCCCGCGGATCCACACCGGGACGCCGTTCACGACGAAAACGAAGGATTCCCCCCAGGCGTCCGGCTCCCGGTGGAGGGCGAGCGTCCGGAGCCCGAGGAGCTCCCGTCGCCCGTCCAGGCGGTGCTCCCCCGCCCACAGCTCCGCCTCCAGGAGGTAGAGGGGTTGCCCGCCCAGGCCGTTGGGCCACCAGAGGTGAGGGCGTTCGATGGGGATCTCTACGGCAATCTGCTCCTCCCGGGCCGGGAACTCCCAGCGGGCGACGTGCCCCTCCGGGTCGTGGAGGGAGACTTTCAGGGAGAGGGGGTGATCCGCCCAGCGCTCGATGCGCGCCTGGAGGATCAGCGTGACGCGGCCGGCCTCATGGCGTTGGCGGATGTGGAGGTCCGCGAAGCGGGCGATGGAGAAGCCCTCCAACGCCACCTCCCGCCAGATCCCCATGGGGGGAAGCGCCGGCCCCCAATCCCAGCCGAAGTGGCTGGGGGCCTTGCGGAGGTGAGCGGTCCCCAGGTTCCAAAGGGCGGGGAGGGAGCGACGTCGGTGCTGCGCTCGGATGAAGGGCAGGGGGGAGCGCAAGCGGATCGTCAGGAGGTTGCCCTCAGGGCGGAGGAGCTCCCGGACGGGCCAGCGGTAGGACCGGAACATGTTCCGGACCTCGCCCAGGCGCTCCCCGTTGAGGAACACCTCGGCCAGGGTGTCCAGCCCGGCGCAGACCAGCTCCACCCGCTCCGCTCGGGCGAGCGCGGGGTCCAGGGAGAACGCCCGGCGGTATTCCCAATCGCGCTCCGCCACCCAGGCGACCTGGGAGAGATGATCCCCGAGGAACGGGTCCGGGATGCGGCCGAGGGCCAGCAGATCCCGAAGGACGCTCCCAGGCACTTGTCCCGTCAGCCACTCCGAAGCGCCCGCCGGGCGGAACAGCCAGGTTCCGTTCAAGGGCTGGCGATGCATCGCGACGCGGAAGGGGGCACCCCCAAGGGGTGCCTCTACATCAAGATCAGGATGGGAACGCCTTTTGTAGGGGGGCACAAGGCCTGCCCCGATGGGCGCCCCTACACAGTTTCCCACGCGGATTGCAAATCCCGGATGTCCGCGAAGACGAGATCTGGCTGCACCGGGCTCGCCGCCAGCATCTCCCGGGTGGTGGCCCCGGAGAGGACCAGGATGGTCGTCAGGCCGGCACGCTTCCCCCCGACGATGTCGGTGGGGAGCTGGTCGCCGATCACCGCCGTGGTCTCCGGGGTGGCGCCCATCCGCTGCATGGCGATCCGGAACATCAGCGGCTCCGGTTTGCCGACCACGATCGGCGAGACCCCGGTTGCCCGCTCCAGGAAGGCCAGCGTCGCCCCGTTGCCGGGATAGAGCCCATCCTCCCCCGGCCACACCGGGTCCGGGTTGGTCCCGATGAAGCGGGCGCCGTTCCAAATGGCCCGGGCCGCCCGGGCCAGCCGCTCATAGGTCAGCCCCCAATCCAGGCCGACCACCACGAAATCCGCCCGTTCCTCCTCCACCACCTGGAACCCTGCCGCCGCGATGGCCTCGCGGAGGGCCTGCGCCCCCACCACGAACACCCGGGCGCCCGGCGAGGCGATCTGCTGCAGGTAGATGGCGGTCGCGTCGCACGACGGCAACACTTCCTCCGGATCCACCGCCACCCCGAAGCGGGCGAGCTGGGCCACGTAATCCATCCGGGAGCGGCTGGCGTTGTTGGTGGCCAGGATGAAGCGGATCCCGCGGCGGCGCAGGAAGGCGAAGAAGCCGACCAGGCCCTCCATCGGCCGCTTCCCGCGCCACAACACGCCGTCCATATCGATGATCAGATGGCGAAGCGCGCGCAGGCGTTCCATCGGTCGGCGGCTCCGGATCTCGGGATTCAACGGCTCATCGCTCTCGGATCATCCGGTAAGCCTCGGGGGTGTCGAAATCCATCACCCAAGACGGGTCAGGCACCGGGATCTGGACGACGGCCTCGGGGAAAGCTCGGACCAGCGCCCGCCCCCCTTGATCTCCGCGCAGGTCCATCAGGGCCGGGAACATCGCGCGGGCGAAGAGGGCCGGCGGGCGGGGGTCGTTCCCCAGGGCGCCGACCACCATCGGCTTGCCGGTGGCCTGGTGCGCCTCGATCAGCTGACGGAGCCAGCGGGGGCGCACCAGCGGCTGGTCGACCTGGAGGAGCAGGAAGGCGTCGACCGCATCGGGAAGGGCCTGGAGGCCGGCCTGGATGGACCGGCTCATCCCCTCCGGCCAGGCGGGGTTTTCCACCACATAGACCGGCAGCCCCAGCAAAGCCTTCCGCACTTCGTTCGCTTGAGCCCCCACCACCACGAGGATCGGATCCAGCCCCGCCCGTCGGGCCAGGGTGACGATGTGGCGCACCAGCGGACGGCCGTGCCACTCCGCCAGCGCCTTCGGCCCGCCGAACCGCCGGCCCTCCCCCGCCGCCAGCACGACTCCGGCCACCCGGGGAGGCTCGGTTCGGATCGCGGCGACGGGATCGCCGTTCACGACGGCCACGATGCGCTCAAAGCATGCGACAGGAAGCGCGGCCCTCACGGCCTCGACCGCCTGGGGATCGGGGGCCCGCTCCCGGGTCAACACCAGGATCCGGCGGGCGCCTGGCGGGATCCCCTTCTGTCCGCCCATTGGGTGGCAGATCAAAGCGGCCAGCCATTCCGGCGTGACGGGATCCTCCAGGCGGCCGCCCAGATGGGTGACGGCGAGCGCCGCGCGGTGGGCGACCGCGCCGATGGGCCGGCCCAAGGCCTCCAAGCTGGCCACCACCGCGACGGCGTCGATCTCGGCGGGCAGGGCGGGCTCGTGTTCCGCCGGCCATTTCAGGAGCATGCGACGCGCCCCATCGGCCTCGATGATCCAGGAAGCCTCCGGAACGGCCGGGATCAGGCGATCCAGCCCCTCCGGCGACAACCCTTTGAGCTTCCAGGGGTGCGCGGGGTAGGGCCCATCGGGGGGCTCGGGCAGGGCCTCCGTCCGACGGGCGACGAGGATCCAGCGGGGGAGCCGCCGGAGGAGCCCGCGGATCAGTTCCGGGGTCGGATCCTCCGCCCGCAGCAACCCCGTGCCCTCCGGGAGGATCGGCTCCGCGATGTGGGTGGTGGTCGTCCACACGGCCGGGGACTCCGGCCGGCCGAGCTCGTGGAGCAGCCGCCAGGCCATGGTGGTCTTGCCGCCGGCCCCGACGAAGGCGACCACCGACCCCGGGACCAACCTCAGGGCTTCGCTGAGGGTGGTGGGCGCCGCCGCGGAGATCATTTGCTCCCCTCCACAAGCCCGAATCGACGGCGGAGGAACTCCCAGGCGACCCGATCGATGCGGTCCCCGGGCTGCCAGCGCTCCTCCAGGTTCTCGACCCCGAACAGCGTCTCCAGGGCGCGGCGGGTGGCCTCGTCGTAGACCCCGGTGATCTCGCCGGTGTAATAGCCGGCGTGCCGGAGCAGGCGCTGGATCTCCCGGGCGAGGGCGGCGTCGATGGGCATGAGGTCCTCCGGGCGGGGTTGTCCGAAATAGAGATGGTGAAGCTCCACCAGGTCCTGGAGCTTCACCACAGGGTCCGGATCGTCGTCCACCCGCAGGTCCATATAGCGGTCGTTGAATCCGCCGTAGCCGCCGCCCTCCCGGACCACCAGGATCGCCGCGGACTGACGGCCCCGCCGGTCGCCGCCGGCGCGGTCCCCCGCCAGCAGGGCGGCGACCAGGCGATCGGCCAACTCCCCGGAGGCGTTCACGAAGGCCGCGGCCATGGCCTCCAGGGTGCGCTCGTCCACCAAGAGGTTCCCCTGACAGCAGAACCCCTCGCCGACCCGATGGCCGGCCCACGGCAGGCACTCCGAGCCGGTGAAGGCCGCCGCCCGGCCCTGACGGTCCACCAGGCCCACCTGCCGCTTCTCCCGCTCGGGATCCTCGGCCAAAAGGGCGGCGAGCGTCTCCTCCGCGGAGAGCCCCTGGGCCATCCGGGCCAGCCCCTCCGGCCCGAACCGGGTGTTGGCGTAGGACTGGGTGGCCACCGCCCCGGCGCCCGCCCGGGCCCAGGGCACCACCGCCCCGGCGGCCAGGAACTTCGAGGCCACGGCCACGCCCCACTCCGAACGGGCGGGATCGAACGCCACGATCGAGAACGTGGTGTAGGCGATCACGAGCGCCTCCTGAGGTGAAGTTCAACTTTTTCTATGGCCCTTCAGACGGCGAAAGGGGAACGAGGGCTATGGAGCCCTTCTCCCTCTTCTCGCGGGCTCCGAACGATCGAACTCCCATATATTGTAACGCTGGGTTCATACCCCTTGAACCGAGGGCCCTAAGGCCTCTTCCAGATGGAATGGTGGGATCCGCTTGAACACACGGGACGATTCCGCCTGATCCGATTCGGTTCGGAGCGCTCATGAGGAGGCGGAAGGGCCCCAAAAGCCCTCAGGAGGAAACCGCCTATCTCCGTATTGCGCGAGAACAGCGGAATCGTTACGAACGCGCTTGGCATATCCAAAAAGGCGGAAGGAGCTGCAAGAAGGTGAAAAGCTTCGGTCGTCCGGATCCTGCGCCATGGATGGCCCACGAGATGATCGCTTGCGCTAAAATGAATGAGAGGTGCATTCCAGATCGGGAGCCCCTTCGTGTTCTCAGCGCTCGTTGAGGCGGCGATGGAGAAAGCCCGCTACCGCCAGCTCGAGGACGGCACCTACTACGGCGAGATCGAAACTTACCCGGAGGTTTACGCCACCGGGCGGACCTTGGAGGAGTGCCGTCGGGAGCTGGAGGAAGTTCTGATCGAGTGGCTGCGCGATCGTTTCTCCCGCCCATGACGTTCCCGTTGGCCCGCTGGCGCTTGATCGAGTCGCCCGCCGCGGACGGGGCGACGAACATGGCCATCGATGTGGCGATCGCGGAGGCGGTGGCGGAGGGAGAGGCCCCGCCGACGGTGCGCTTCTACCGCTGGGATCCACCGTGCCTCAGCCTGGGGCGCCGCCAGGCGGTGGAGGAGGTGGATCTCTGGCGCTGCCGGGCGGACGGCGTGGAGGTGGTCCGGCGGCCGACGGGCGGGCGGGCGATCCTGCACGCGGACGAGCTGACCTATAGCGTCATCCTCCCCGAGACGGATCCCCGGGCGGCGGGGGGCGTGCTGGAGACCTTCCGCCGCTTCTCGGAGGCCTTCGCCCAAGCCCTGCGCGACCTGGGCATCCCCGACGTCGCCCTGGCCCCTCGCCTCGATCCGGTGGCTCGGGGCGATGGGTTCGTGTGTTTCGAGGTGCCGACGGATTACGAGCTCACGGTTGGAGGGCGGAAGATCATGGGCAGCGCCCAGTGGCGCCACCGGGGGGTGGTCTTGCAGCACGGATCGCTCCCGCTGGATGGCGACCCCGGCGCGATCGCGGTTTATTTGAAGAGCCGTCCAGCGCCGGAGTCGCTCCGGCGGCGGGCGGTGACGCTTCGGGAGGCCGCGGGCCGTCCGGTGGCGTTCGAGGAGGCGGCGAGGGCGATCCTGAGGGCGTTCCGAAGCCTCCTGAACATCGAGGCGGAGCCAGGGGATCTGACGCCGGCGGAGCGTTGCCGGATCCCGGAGTGGCGGGCGCGCCTGGGGGTGCTTTCATGTCCGGGCGCCCGCCAGCGGTGAACGAGGCGCGCCCTATCCCCTGATTTCCCTGAGGTGAGATCCATGGTGGTGGGCACCTGCACGGTGGAGCTGCACCTGCCCGGGGCGCTGTCGCTCAAAGACAAGCGCAGCGCGATGAAGTCCTTAATCGCCCATCTGCGCCAATCCTTCAACGTGGCGGCGGCGGAGATCGACCATCAGGATTTCCCCCAATCCGCCCGCCTGGGCTTAGCCACGATCTCCAACGACGCCGGCCATGTCCACGCCGTCCTCGAAAGCGCCGTCCACTGGATCGAAGCCCACCGGCCGGACGTGATGGTGGTGGATTGGGAGATCGCCATCCTGTAAGGGGAACGGAAGGCCCTTTGTTCGTCGTAGGGCGCTTGAGCGCCCGTTTCCTGGGTGCGAACACTGGTCGTGGGGCTTCGGTTCCCTTCGGCGTCCGATGAAGGGGAAGGGCTTCTCACGCGCGGTTCGGCAGATAGAGGCTGGTCCTTCGCCTGGCGCGGATAACGGGCGCTGAAGTGCCCTACGACGAACAGGGCTTTGTTCGTAGTAGGGCGTATGAGCGCTCGTCTTGTTTTGGTGAACATCGGTCACGGCCTTCGGTTTCCTTTGGTGTCCGATGGCGTGGAGTGCGTTTCACATGTCATTCGGGGTAGGGGCCCGTTCTGAGTTTGACCCATTGAACGGGCGCTCAAGCGCCCTACCGCAAACGGCATGACACAGGCACTGAAGCGCCCTACTGGAATCCGAAAGGAGCCTGAGATGGCGCGCACGATGATGGGCGTTCGAGAGCCCGCGGTGGCGGGCGCTTTCTATCCGGCGGATCCCAAGGCCCTGGCGGAGATGGTCGATCAGTTGCTCGCGGAGGCCCCGCGCTACGATCCGGAGCCCATGGCCCTCATCGTCCCCCATGCGGGCTACATTTATTCCGGCCACGTGGCCGCATGGGGGTTCAAACAGCTAACGGATCGCGCCTACGACGCGATCGTGGTGTTGGGCACCAACCACGTGGAGCCGTTCTTCCGCGAGATCTCAGTGTGGGCGCGCGGGGCGTGGCGGACCCCCTTGGGGGAGGTGCCGGTCGATGAGGAGCTCGCCGAGGCCCTGCTGGCCGCCGGCCCGCCCCTGCGGTTCGTGCCCGAGGTCCACCTTGAGGAGCATTCCATCGAGGTGGAGCTCCCCTTCCTCCAGCGCCTCTTCCCGGACCTCCGGTTCGTCCCCGTGATGATCGGGGAGCCCTCATCGGAGAACGTCGAGGCCCTGGCGGCGGCTCTGGCCCGGGCCTTGGCGGGGCGGCGGGCGGTCGTCATCGCCAGCACCGATCTCTCGCATTACCCTCGGGATGAGCACGCCCGGCAGGTGGACACGGCGTCCATCGGGGCGATCCTCTCCCTAGACCCCCGGCTGGTGCGCCACACGATCGAGGAGTGGATGGCCCGGCGGATCCCGGGGTTGGCGACGCTGATGTGCGGCGAGGGGCCGGTGCTCACCGCCATGGCGTACGCGAAGCGCGTCGGCGCGAGGCACGCGCGCCTGCTCAAATACGCCAACTCCAGCGACGTCCCCTACGGGCGCAAGGACCACGTGGTGGGCTATGCGGCGATCCGCTTCGCCCGGGAGCCGGATCCCCCTCTGGGGGAGGAGGATCGGCGGACCCTTCTAAAGATCGCCCGGGAGGCGGTGGAGCATGCGGTGCAGGGGAAGCCGCTGCCGACGCTCCAGGTCTCCTCGCCGGCCCTGCAGCTGCCCCGCGCCTGTTTCGTCACCCTCACCAAGGGCGGATATCTGCGGGGATGCCGGGGGGAGATCTGGCCGCGCTCGGACGTGGCCCACGCGGTGCAGCGGGTGGCGGTGCTTTCCGCCTTGGACGATCCGCGCTTCCCGCCGGTGACCGTGGAGGAGCTGCCCCATCTGGAGTATGAGATCAGCCTGCTCACCCCGATGGATCCGGTGGAGCGGGTGGAGGAGATCGTGGTGGGGCGGGATGGCCTTTTCATCGTCGCCGGGGGGCGCAGCGGCCTGCTGCTCCCCCAGGTCCCGGTGGAGCAGGGGTGGGACCGAGAGACCTTCCTGCGGGCCCTCTGCCTCAAGGCGGGCTTGCCGGAGGACGCCTACCGCTGGCCCAACGCGTGGCTCTTCCGGTTCGAGGCGGAGGTGTTCGCGGAGCAAGGGCATGGTGAGCGGAGGTAGGGATTTTGGGGGCTGCCGAAGGCGGCTCCCAGCCCCCAAAGAATTTCTTCTCCCCCTTCCCGCAGCCCAAAGGGCTGCAAGGAGAGAGGAGAAAGGAGGAGGGGCCATCGGTCTTCCTGATTGCACACCCTAAAAACAAAGGAGGGAAGAAACACCAGATCGTGGGGGGAGTGGGATATGCTGAACGAGGCCGACACGCGCGCCCGACTGATCGAGCCGAAACTGAAAGCCGCAGGCTGGAACGACCGCGAGATCACTCGGGAGTTCTACTACAACGCCAACTACCAGTACACCCCGGGGAAGATCCTCTTGGTGGGAGATAGAGTGCAAAGGGGGAAAGCGAAGCGCGTGGATTATCTCCTGCGCTACACCGATGGGTTCCCCATCGCTGTCGTGGAGGCTGAACCGGAGGGTCATTCCCCGGAAGCGGGCCTGGAGCAGGCGAAGCGATACGCTCAGGACCTTGGGTTGGCTTTCGCCTACGCCACCAACGGCCATCGGATACTCGAACACGATTTCTTCACTCATACGACCAGGGAGTTAACCGCCTTCCCCACGCCGCAGGAGCTTTGGAGACGCTGGAAAGCCAATACGGGCCTCGATCAACCCATCCGGGGACAATTGCGGGAGGCGCTCGCCGTCTACGGGATCGCCGAGGAGGCTTCCTCGAATCCGCTGCTTTATCCGTATTGTCCGGAAAGCCTCTGTGGCAAGCGCCCGTTCTACTTCCAGGAGACCGCGATACGAGAAGTGATCCTCCGCATCATGCGCGGGCGGAAGCGCATCCTCTTGACCATGGCCACCGGCACGGGCAAAACCTTCGTGGCCTTCCAAGTGGTCTGGAAACTCATCAAGTCCGGATGGCTCCAGAGGCAGCATCCCGACCGCCCCGCTCGCGTGCTCTTCTTGGCCGATCGGGTGGTGCTTCGCAATCAGGCCTACAACACCTTTTCTCCCTTCGCCACCGGCACCAGCGACCCCCGTTATCTCATTGAGGGGCATCCACCGAACCTAAACCGCGATTTGTATTTCGGCATCTACCAAACCCTTTGGAGCCCGGACGAAACCGGAGAGCGCCTTTTCGAGAAGTTCCCATCGGACTTCTTCGATTTGATCATCATTGACGAGTGCCATCGCTCCGGCTGGGGCACCTGGCGGGAGATTCTGGATCACTTCGCCTCCGCCATCCACCTGGGCATGACCGCTACGCCGAAGCAAGATGAGAACGTGGATACCTATGCCTATTTCTGCGCAGAAGAGCCCGAGGTGTTCATCGATCCGGATGAGCCGGCGCGGGGGACGTGGCGTCCGCCGGCCTTCCAATACAGTTTGGGGCAGGGCATCGAGGACGGCTTTCTCGCCACCTATAAGGTCCACCGGGTGCGCACCACGGTGGATGCCGCCGGGTTGCGTTTGGAGGACGCCATCGAGCAGGGGGCCGAGGTCTTCATCCCCGAGGATGTGGAGCCGCGGGAGATTTACACCACGCCGCAATTCGAGCGGGAGATCACTCTGCCCGACCGAACCCGCGCGATGGTGAAGCATCTGGCGGGGCTGTTGCGGCGCTTCGGGCATATGGAGAAGACGATGGTCTTCTGTGTGGACATGGAGCATGCCCGCCTGGTGGCGCGGCTTCTGCAGGAGGAGTTCGGCCCTGAGACGGGTCTGGATCACTACGCTGTCCCCATCATCTCCGAGGAGGGCGATGAGGCCCGTCGCTGGCTGGAGGATTTCGCCGATTCCGACAAAAAGGCGCCTGTTGTGGCTACGACCGCCGAGCTCCTCTCCACCGGCGTGGACGTGCCCGCGTGTCGCAACATCGTGTTCATGAAAACGCTCTCCTCTCCCGTCCTCTTCAAGCAGATCATCGGGCGCGGGAGCCGCATCGATCCCAGCACCGATAAGTACTGGTTCCGCATCATCGACTACACCGGGGCCACACGGCTTTTCGATCAGTGGGATCGTCCCCCGGGGCCGCCCCCCGAGCCCCCGAAGGGGCCCTTCACGGCCCGTTTGGAAGGCGTGGTCCTCCATGGGGAGACGCAAGCGCTCATCGCCGGCGCTTCGGTCAGCGTTCGCACAGGTCCCAATTCGCAACAAGGGCCTATCTATACCGATGGGGAAGGGAGGTTTACTTTCGACCAGCTTCCGGAGGGGACCCTTACCCTCATTGTGCGCGCGCCCGGCTTTGTCCGGCGCGAGCTCCGAGTGGACACATCCGCCGATCAGACGGTCTTCATCGAGGTCCCCCTCAAACCCGAACGCAAATCCCCCAGCAAGATCCGCGTGGAAGGGCTGGAGGTGACCATCGCCGATGAAGCGATCTTCACCATAGACGCCACGGGCCAACAGTTGTCGTTGGCGGAGTACCGGGACTACACCCGCCATCAGGTGCGTCGGCATGCGCCCACCTTCAAGGACCTTCGTAGCATCTGGGTGGACTCCCAGCGCCGACGGGCTTTCTTGGAGGAGCTGCGCCGCCTCAGCGTCCATCCGGAGATCCTCGCGGAGGTGGAGGGGAACCCGGAGGCGGACACCTACGACCTCCTCGCCCACATCGCCTTCGGCGCACCCGTGCGCACTCGCAGCGAGCGCGCCACTGCGTTCCTCAACCGCGAGCAGCGCTTTCTCCGAAAATACGCCGATGACGCTCGCCAGGTCATCTTAGAGCTGCTGGACAAATACCGCGTGGGTGGAATCGAGCAAATAGAGCCCGAGATCTTCAGCGTCTCCCCCTTCCGGGAGTGGGGTGGCGTCCTGAGGATCAGCCAGCGGTTCGGAGGGATTGAAGGCCTGGGTCGGACGCTCCAGGAAATGCGCGAGCGCATTTATCCTGTTTCGGAGGTGGTCGCTTCGTGAACAACCGACCCCAAACCCGTGAGACCTTGGCCAATGAGATTTGGCGGGCCTGCGACATCCTGCGCCGCGACAACAACTGCGGCGGCGTCATGGAATATGTGGAGCATCTTTCCTGGCTGCTCTTCTTGCGCTTTTTGGACGCCCAGGAGGAGGAGTGGGAAGCCCAGGCCCAGCTGGCGGGGCGGAGCTATCGTCCCGTCCTGGAGCCGCCCTATCGCTGGCGGGACTGGGCCACGAAGGATTGGCCCGCTGATGACCTGCTCGGCTTTGTCCACGGGAAACTCATTCCCTATCTGCAGACCCTTGGCGGCGATCCGCTGCGCGACACCATCCGAGGGGTCTTCGCCGAGCGCAACGTCATCGTCTGCGCCTCCGGTTACAACCTGAAAGACGTGCTCTCCATCATCAACGGCATTGACTTCCACAGCCAAGACGACATCTTCACGGTCTCCCAGGTCTACGAGGAACTGCTCCGCCGCCTCGGCAGCGAGAATCGGCTGGCGGGGGAGTTTTACACCCCCCGTCCGGTGGTGCGCTTCATCGTGGAGCTGGTCAACCCTCAAATTGGGGAGACGGTCTACGACCCTGCCTGCGGCACGTGCGGCTTTCTGGCCGAAGCCTACCTTTGGATGAAGCGCCAGGAAAAGACCGTTGAGGATCACAAGACCCTGCAGGAACGCACCTTCTTCGGGCAGGAGAAGAAACCGATCCCGGCGCTCTTGGGCCTGATGAACATGGTCCTACACGGGGTCACCGCCCCCCGCATCCTGCGCAAGAACACCCTGGAGGAGAACATCCGCCAGGTCACCGAGCGCTACGACGTCATCATGACCAACCCGCCCTTCGGGGGGACCGAAGGGTACCACATTCAACAAAACTTCCCGGTGCGGTCGCAAGCGACGGAGCTGCTCTTCTTGCAGCACATCATGAAGAAACTGAAACCCCGGGACGGGGCCCGCTGTGGCATGGTCGTCCCGGAAGGGACGCTCTTCCGCGGAGGCGCCTTCGCGGAGGTCAAGCGGGCGCTTCTGGAGGAGTTCAACCTCCACACCATCGTCAGCCTGCCGCCCGGGACGTTCGCACCCTACTCCGATGTCAAGACCGCCCTCATCTTCTTTGAGCGGCCGGGGCCGACCAAGGAGATTTGGTATTACGAGCTTCCCTTACCCGAGGGGCTGAAGAAGTTCAGCAAAGGCAGCCCCATCCAGGATGAGCACTTTGCGGAAGCCCGCCGGCTCTGGCGGGCTTGGGACGCCTATCGCAAAGGGCGGGGCCCCCGGGAGGCCTGCCTGTCCGAGCGTTCCTGGATCGTGCCCGTGGAAGAGGTCAAGGCCCGCGGCTACGATCTCACCGCCCGCAACCCGAATCGCAAGGAAACCGAAGTGCTTCCCTCGCCCGCAGAGATTGTGGCAGGCCTGCTCGAGCGGGAGCGGGAGATTTTGAGCATCGTGGAGGAGCTGGATGAACTCCTCGGCAACAACAAGGAGGTGACGGAGGCATGAGCGAGGGACCCTACAAGCTCCCTGAGGGCTGGCGGTGGGTGAGGTTGGGGGAGATATTTGACCTTCAGCAAGGGGCATCCATGTCGCCAAGCCGTCGGCTTGGGCGTAATCCCAAACCTTTCCTGCGTACGAAGAATGTCCTTTGGGGCTTCGTAGATGTGTCAAACTTAGACGAAATGGATTTCACGGAAGAGGAAATCACCAAACTTTGTCTACAGCCAGGCGACCTTCTCGTGTGCGAAGGAGGAGAGGTTGGGCGAACAGCCATCTGGGAAGGTCAACTTCCTGTTGTGCTTTATCAGAACCACATACATCGGCTGCGTCGAAAAAGCGATCAGGTAGAGCCTGCCTTTTTCATGTACTGGATGCAGGCTGCATATCAAGTCTTTCGGGCGTATCAAGGGGCAGAGAGTAGGACAGCCATACCGAACCTTTCGGGGCGTCGCCTCAAATCCTTCCTTGCTCCCCTCCCCCCGCTCTCCGAACAACGGCGCATCGTGGCGCGGATTGAGGAACTGATGGCACGGGTGCGCGAGGCGAAGCGCCTGCGACAGGAGGCCAAAGAGGACACCGAGCGCCTCTGGCAAGCCGTCCTGGCCGAGACCTTCCCCCGCCCCGGCGCTGAGCTTCCTAAAGGCTGGCGGTGGGTGAAGATAGAGGAAGTCACTCTAGATGCTCAACCAGGTTTTGCCTTTGGTAAGAAGAAGATAGTCAACGGAGACCTGCTTCACATTCGCCCGTTCAATATCGGTGTAGATGGGGAGCTGGACCTTAGCCAGAAAGTTTACATCCCTTCAACGGAGGTTAAAGCGACTCTTTTCTCACTGGAGCCTGGCGATGTCCTCTTCAACAACACAAACAGCATCGAGTTGGTTGGCAAGACAGCAATTGTTCGCGAGCCGTTGAAAGCTGCGTGGTCTAACCACATAACACGGCTTCGACCTGACACCTCAAGGTGTGAACCCGGATGGTTGGCTTTTAGTTTGTATGTTTTGTGGCTTCAGGGCTTCTTTGCCCGAAACTGCAACAAATGGATTGGACAAGCGGGCTTCAACACGGATGCATTAAAAGCGACAGAGATCCCTCTCCCCCCTCTCTCCGAACAACGGCGCATCGTAGCGCATCTGGAGGCAGTGCAAGCGAAGATCCGGGCCCTCAAAGAGGCGCAGGCGGCCACCGACGCGGAGCTTCAGCGCCTGGAGCAGGCGATTTTGGAGAAGGCCTTCCGGGGAGAGCTATGAATGCAGGTCGGCCTGTGGGGGTGAGGGCACCCAAGGGGTGCCTCCACGTTCGGGCGTGGATATCCCGTTTAGGGGCGCCCCTATAAAAGGGCGCGAATAGATCCCGTGTGGGTGGAGGTCTTCTGTTTGCCATGCTGAGGTGCCTGCAAATGGGGGCATCCACGAATGGGGGCGCCGATGGGGCACCCACAAGGGGTGCCCCTACATTTAGGATATGAATGCCCGTTATAAGGGTGAATACCCGTTATATGGGCGGGCCTTGTGCCCGCCCGCAGGGCAGGGTGCGGATATCCTTTGTAGGGGCGCCCCTTGTGGGCGCCCTATAAAGGGGTGCGAATAGATCCCGTGGGGGTGGAGGCCTTCCGTCTGCCCTGATGGGGTGCCTGCAAATGGGGGCATTCACGAATGGGGGCGCCGATGGGGGCACCCACAAGGGGTGCCCCTACATGGAATGTGAATGTTCTTTGTAGGGGCAGGCCTTGTGCCTGCCCCGTCTTATGCCCGCCCTTATGTGGGCATCCATCTATGGGGGCCACAAATGGGGGCACCTACAAGGGGTGCCCCTACCCAAACGATCCAAACCAATAGGGAGATCTAATGCGCCCGCAGAAACCTTTCGGGTTGTTCCTGGTTCTGATCATCCTCTCCGGAGGATTCCTCTCGGGGATCCCGAGATCCGCTCCTTCGGGCCCGGCATCGGCCATGGCGGAGGGTTCCGGCCCGCGGCCAGCGACGCCGGATTGTTTCCTTCCCTTGGAGGACGGCCGGTGCCTTCCCCCGCCGGTCCGGGCGGATCAAGCGCCGCGCCCGGCGGCGCGGCCGGCGGCGGCTCCTGCCTCCTGGAAGCCTGGGGTGGTGGTGAAGCGCAAAGCCAGCACGCCTCCCGGGGCCTTCCGGACTGTCCTCGCCGCGGCGGGTTTCCCTGAGGCAGAAGCCCTCGCTGTCCCCCGTTGGTGGCGCGTCCCCGTGCCGCCTGGGCAGGACCCCGAGGCGGTTGCCGCACGGCTGCGCCAGCGCCCCGACGTGGAGATCGCCGAGGTCGAACGCGAGGTCCGCATCGCCTTCACCCCGAACGATACGTACTACGGGGATCAATGGAACCTCCCTAAGATCCGCGCCCCACAGGCCTGGGACCTGGTCACCGGGACCTCCTTGGTGTGGATCGCCATCGTGGACACGGGGGTCGATTACACCCACCCCGATCTCGCCTCCTCTCGGCTGTGGTTAGGGTACGATTTTGTTAATCAGGATTCTGATCCGATGGATGACCACGGCCACGGTACCCATGTGGCCGGGATCGCTGGGGCGAACACGAACAACGGCCGAGGGGTCGCGGGAGTATGTTGGGGATGTGATCTGCTGGCGGTGAAGGTGCTGGATGCCGACGGCAACGGGTGGGATTCGGAGGTGGCGGGTGGGATCCGGTATGCGGCGGATTGGGGTGTGATCTACGGAAAGCGGACGATCATCAATCTGAGCTTGGGGGGACCAGATGATAGTCCCATCATCTGGGATGCAGTCTCCTATGCGCAGAGCCAAGGCGCGCTCATCATGGCGGCGGCTGGGAACGCCAACACGAGCGCGTCATTCTACCCCGCGGCTTACCCAGGCGTCATCGGGGTCTCCGCCACGGATCAAAATGACCAACAGGCTTCGTTCTCCAACTATGGGCCCTATGTCGATATCGCTGCGCCTGGGGTGAATATCCTCTCCACCTATTTGGCACCATATTACGCAGATGCAAGCGGCACCTCGATGGCAGCGCCGCATGTGGCGGGAGTGGCGGGGCTGGTGTGGTCCAGCCAGCCTACATATAGCGCGAATCGGGTCTGCGGCTTGTTGCTGGGGACAGCCCGGGATCTGGGGTCGGCCGGCCGAGATGACTTCTACGGGTATGGCCTGGTGGATGCCTATGCAGCGGCCCTGGCGGCCGCCCCTTCCGGGTCTCCTAGCTCACCGCCGCCGCTGCCGTACCGCATCTATCTTCCCTTAGTGGTTCGAAACTACATCGCCGTATGCCCGTGAACAGGGATCCTTCAGGGAGCTCCAGGGCAGAGGGGTCGCCGAAGACCGCATTGTCCACCCTGAAATCCTTTAGCTGCTCTGAAGCAAGGAGACGAAAACGCGAACGGCGTCCCGCAGCGCCGACAACGGGATGTGTTCCTCCGGTGTGTGGGCAAGGGCTAAGGTGCCGGGCCCGAACACCACGGCGGGAGCTCCATACCGGGCGAAGGGCTCGGCGTCCGTCCAGCTGGGCATCCCGCTGAGGCGGACCGGGAGGCCGGCTTCCCGCAGCGCGGCGGCGAGGGCCTGAACCGGCGGGGCCTCCGCCGGGGTCTCAAAAGGGGCGGAAAGATCCACCACCCGCCAGGTCGCCCCGTAGCGGGCCAGCACCCCTTCGATCTCCCCCACGATGGCCTCCCGCGGGATCCCCGGCAGCCAGCGGATGTCCAGGTGCAGCGCGCAGCGGTCCGGGATCACCAGAGCCCGCTCGCCGCCGTGTATGAACAAGGGGGTCACCGCCCCGCGGCCGATCAGCGGGTGCTCAGCCTGGATCGAGGGGAGGGATTCCAACTCGCGCAGGAGCGCCACGGCCTCACGGATCGCGTTCCGGCCCGCCTCCACCACGGAGCCGTGGGCCGGGCGGCCGTGGATCTCCAGGGCGATCTCGATGGTCCCGGCCTCGGCGATGCCGATCGTGAAATCCGTGGGCTCGATCGCTAACACGGCCCCCGGCCGGCAGGCTCGGGCCAGGGCCTCCGCCCCCCGCCCCATGTTCTCCTCATCGACGGTGAGGGCGATGGTGACGGAGGAGCGGGCAAGCCGCTCCGGCCCCACCATCTCCAGCGCCCCCATCAGAGCGGCCAGCCCTCCTTTGACGTCCGCGCTGCCCAGCCCGTAGATCCGACCATCGCGCTCCACCGCCTCGTAGGGCTGGGGGTGGTTCAGCGGCGGCACGGTGTCCAGGTGGGCGGTGATCAGCAGCCGGGGACGGGGCAGGGGGTGGATGAGCAGGTTCGGCCAGGGATGATCCGGGACCGGGAAGCGGGCCACCGGGAAGCCACGGCTTCGGAACCAGTCCTCCAGGAACGCGAGGAGGGCCCCCTCCTCTCCGCTCGGGGAGGGGATCGCGATCAACCGGATCAAGAGATCGCGAAGAAAGGCGTCCAGATCCTCGGTTCGATCCACCCGCTGCTCCCTCCATTATCAGCCGAACCGTGCGCGAGAAGCGCTTCTCCCTCGTCAAACGCCGAAGAGCATCAACGCGTAGTGACGAGCTTTCGATTCGTGGAATTTCTGTGAGGGGTGGGCTGCGTAAGCGGCCCACCCCTCACAGAAATTTGCATCTTCGCATGGGTAGGGGCACCCACAAGGGGTGCCCCTACCCAGCGTTCACGTTCGATACCGCCCGTTGATGGTCACATAGTCATGGGAGAGATCACAGGTCCACACCCAATCCTCCCCATCCCCCAGACCCAGGTCCAGGAGGACCCGGAACGATGGCGCTTGGAAGACCCGGCGGGCCTCCTCCTCGAAATAGAGGGCCGGGGCGCCCCGATCGAACAGCAAAATCGGGGATTCGTCCCCCCGCTGGATCCACAAGGAGATCGCGTCGGGGTCG
>NZ_JBHOQJ010000131.1:0-37840 GCF_042408365.1 Thermoflexus sp. | reverse complement strand
CCCCCCCCCCCCCCACCCCACCTTGAGCTCATGGACAGCCCAAGATCTTGCGGACGACCTCTTCCTCCTTGGCGGCCGCCTCCTTTACAGCCGTCTCCACATCTGCACCTTGGATGACGATCTTCTCCCACAGCTCGGCCTGGATGTTGTCTACCTCGGTCTGACCCACCTGCTCGACCGGCCGGGAGTAGTTCATGGACTCCAGGGCGATACGGAACTTTTCATCCGTGGCCAGCGACGGGTCCGAGACCAGCGCCTTCAAAGAGGGGAGGTCGCCGGCTTTCTGGAACCACTGGATCTGGGCATCTTTGCCGGTCAAGAACTGAACCCAGCGCCACGCCCACTCCGGGTTTCGGGTATCTTTGTTCACTACATATGCCCAGACGTGCAGCGGCGTGACCGGTTTCTTCCCCGCGGGGACCGGTGGCGGGGCCACGATCCAGTTGATCCCCTTCGCCTCCCGCTCCAGACGGCCCCGGGTAACGGGATGGTTGATGTAAAAGACAGCCTTGCCTTGCTCAAACTTGCGCTGACCCGTGAGGAACTTCGGGGAATCCACCGCCTCAGGGCCGGTCATCAGCTCCGCAACCAGCTTCCACGCGGCGATCCCCTGGGGCTCATCGTAGTTCACCTTGCAGGAGGCCGCATCCACAACCGGGCCATCGATGAAGCTATACATGGCTTGCGTGAAGACAGCCCAGCGGTAGCGGGTATCCAGACCCGCCTGGACGATGTTCCCTTGCGCGTCCCGCTTCGTACACCGGCGGGCCTGCTCCTCGAGCTCCTCCCAGGTCGCAGGAGGCTTGGCCGGATCACCCCCGCATTCCTTAAGCAGGTCTACATTGATGAAGAGGATCAACGTCTGGACGTCCGTGGGCAGGCCATAATACTTCCCACCGGACTTAAAGCGCTGGATAGCCGCCGGGATGAACGCCTCCTCGATCTGTTGAGAGGTCATCACGCTCTCCGGCACAGGCGCGAGGGCCCCTGCCTTGATGAGCTGCTCGGCCATCTCCATAGGGATCTGGAAGACATCCGGCCCGGTCTTGCTCGCCAGGGCTGTCAACAGCTTGTCGAAATACTGCTCGTAGGGGATGCTCTCAAATTTGATGGTGGCATTGGGATACTTGGCTTGGAATTCCTGGATCAACGCATCGACCACAGGCTTCCGCGCTTCATGGTGGTGCTGCCAGTGCACGATGGTGATCTGAGGCGGGGCCGTTGGAGAGGCGGGAGCAGCAGGCCCGCATTGCGCTGAGACCAGCGCGGCCAAGAAAAACATCAGAGTGATCTTATGTTTCCACTGTTTCCACATGGCACACCTCCCAGGCGTTTTGAGATCAATCCAATGGGACGTCCTCAATCCAGCCTGAGTAATCGCGCAGCGTTCCCCGCGAAGATCCTCTGGATATCCTCCTCCCGCAGCCCGATTTCATAACAGATCCGAAGCTGCTCCTCCAGATAACGGACCGCAAACCCACGAGGAAACCATTCGGAGTCGCTACCGAACAAGATGCGATCGGGCCCAATGGTCTCGACGAATCGGCGGAACAGATCTTTCAGGGTGAGCTCATAAGGCATCCAGCGGACCCATTCGTTGTTCCCAGAGGTGTCCACATACACGTTGCGGCATGACCAGCACAAATGTAAAAGCTCCCGCGGATAGCCGCATCCGAAATGGGGGATCACAAAAGGCACGTCGGGGAACCCTTTGGCCACATCGTGCAGCCTTAAGGGACTGATATTTTCATGGAAGGCGATCCCACCCCCGCCGCCCAAGATCCCGAAATGGATAAGCACAGGGATGCCCAGCTCCTCACACATCCGCCAGAGGGGATCCAAAGCCGGGTCATCGATCGGACCTCGCAGGGCAGGAGCCAGGATCTTGTAGCCTTTCAGGCCCAGATCCCGAACGGCGCGTCGTAGCTCGGAGGCCGCATCCGGGTGGAACGGATCATGGTGGGCAAAACCGATAAACCGGTCCGGATAGCGGCGCACGATCTCCGCCAGCTGGTCGTTCCCGCCGCCGGTCAGAAAGACCACATAATCCAGGCCATAGCGTTCCACTTCCGCAGCCCAGCGCTCCGCCTGGATCTCGGGGGGAGCTACCGGTTCTTCCGGGAAGGGGAAGGAGTAGGCTCGCCACCACCGCTCCTGGTACCATCGCGCATCCTGGCGCAGGCGCTCAAGTTTCTCCGCCCCGAAGCGGGCAGTGTGCTTCGCCTCCCAGTCTGCGAGATAGTTGTCCCGCGCTGGGAAATGCGCGTGGAAGTCAATGATCCGCAACCCCCACCGGCTGATCCGTCTCATCACAGCCCCCGTCGGATCCGCATCAGCCCTTCCAGCTCGAAAATGGCATACGCGACCGCCCCAAGAATGCCCGCCCGATCCCCCAGAGCGGAGAGTTGAAGGATCGGCATCGCTGGGACAACAGGCTCCAAGCGCCGCTGCAACCCCTCCAGCAGATAGGAGCCCGCGCGAGCCACCCCGCCCCCCAGCAGGATCATCTCCGGATCCACTACCGAGATCACGCTAGCGAGCATAATGGCCAGGTAATCCAGCGCCTCTTCGGCGACCGCACGGGCGAGCGGATCGCCTTCCCCCGCCGCTCGGAAGACATCGGTGGCCTCCAGGCGCCCTGCCTCGATCAGCGGCCGCAGCGTGCTGTCCGGAAACTCGGGCAGACGCTCCACCGCGCGCCGGGCGATGGAGGGCCCCGCGGCCAGGAGCTCCGTGCAGCCAAAAGTCTCATAAGCGCGGTGCAGCAGTGCGCGCTCCGGGATCACATAGCCGACCTCGCCCGCAGCGTAGTGGTGCCCCCGATACAGCTCACCGTTCAGAATGAGGCCCGCCCCAATCCCGGTCCCAATGAACACACAGACCAGATTCCGAACTCCCTTCCCAGCTCCGAACCATTTTTCCCCAAACGCTGCCAGATTCACATCGTTCTCAATAAAAGTTGGGATCCCCAATTCGTGCTCAACGACCGCCTTCAAGGGCAGATCCCGCCACTCAAAAGCAGGAGCCCAAATCACCCGGCCTTGATTAGGGTCCGTCACGCCAGGAACCCCGATGCCGATCCCTCGAATCGAATAGCCGCGCTGCTCCGCATGATCTAACAGCTCCCGAAGGCCTTTCATCAGCTGCTCCAGAGCCTCGGATGGCTTCCCATTCGGCTTGGATGGGCGTCGAACCTCCGTCATGATCTCGCCGTTCAGGTTGGCGATCGCTCCGACCAAATGCGTTCCCCCCAGATCCACTCCGATCAGGTGATAGGCTTCGTGATTGAGATACAGGGAACGGGGACGCCGCCCTGGCCCCCGATAACCCCGTGGGGCAGCATCCGCTTCCCGCTCGACCACCAAGCCATCTTCGATGAGCTGCCCGACCAGACGCGTCACCGTCGCAGGACTCAACCCCAACCGCCGTCCCAGCTCCGCCCGGGGAATGCCCGGATGCATCCGGATCAATTCCAGAATGGCCGATCGATTGATCCGTTCCAGCACCTCCGGACGGCCGATCTCCATTCCCTCCTCCATCCAAAGGTTTTAATTAATTTTGTTCGAAAAGAAAAAAATTGTCAAGCCCCAGAATCTCCAAGCTGAGGGTCTAACGGGTATGAGGAGTTAGAGATGAGGCCTTCCCATTTCCTGCAAGAAAACGTATCGGAATGCGGAGTTTTGAGGCGACTTCTAAACAAAGTACTGAGGCCCATGGGTCATGAAGAAACATTCCCAGGCGCTAAGAAAGCCCTTCTTTACAACTTCCTTGCCCCCTGTTCGAACGGTCCGACCTGAGAGGGCGGGCGAGGCGAAACAGTTACGGGCTCCTCGGTTGGGCCTCCAGGGCGACTTGGATGGCCTGGGCGCGGATCACCAATTCGGGGCCGAGCATGGCCTGCATCAGCGGGGTGAGGATCGGCATGGTATAAATCACGGTGACCGTGATCCGGTCCCCTTCGTAGATCACCGGGGTCGAGAAGGCCGCCTGATTCGGCTCAACGGTCACCGCGATCCGGCTGGGGTCCACCAGGGAAAGGGGAATCCAGCGAGTTTCGCTCAGCGCACGGGTGTAGGCTCGATACTGCACATTGTTGGGATCGTCACACTGAACATCAGGGTCAGCGCCTGGTGGCAGCTGGTTGTTCGGGTTCAGGCAGTAGGGGTTTACCGCTGCATACAGCGCGCCCTCCGCAGCGGCGTCATGGATGGCCAGCCAAACCACAAAAGCCCGCCCCAGATCGATCAGCCCCATCGCCAGCAACAACAGCACCGTGAGGCTCAGCGCCATTTCCACCAGCCCTTGCCCGCGCCGCATCGCCCCCTCCTACCGGATCAGCTTCATCCGCGGCCGCCCCATTGGGCCCAGGTTGGCCTGCGTCCTAATGGAGATCTTGGACCCGGAGAGATCGATCCGCCAGGCCAGGATGGCTCCGGCGTCGGTAACGATGTTGCCGGCCGAGGACATACGCACCAGCCCCACCGGCGCGTAGATCAGGCCGTTCCAGAAGATGTTGGGGGAGCTGATCTGGATGACCGGGCTCGTTGCGTCCTGGACCGGGCTGAAGAACAAAAGGTTCATCGCTGTATAGGGGTAGAGCCTGGAACAATCTGGGGAGCCGTCCCCATCGATATCCGGGCAGTTCTTCATGTTCACATCGATCCGTCCGGTCGCCGCAATGGTGATGGTGATCGGCGTGGTCCATCCGCTGGGGATGTTCAGCGTCACATCTCCTTGCACGTAATATAAAGCCTCGTTCACCAGACGATACGTGCTCAGGGTATTCGGGGTGCAATCCCCAAGGGTAGGCGTGTAAGGGGCGGTCGGATCCAGGGTCACCGCCTGATTTGAAGAAGGCCGCAGGCAGACTTTCTGGCCCGCGGCGTTCCAATAATTGCCGCCCGGGGCGAACTGATTCATGGTGTAGAGCCACGAGAGGCTCAAGGGAGTGGCTCCACTACAGCCCAGCCCGGCATCGTTCAATCCATAAGCGTCCCCGCCGTATTCGCACACTCCGTTCTCCAGGACCACATGGGACGTCTGCTGGGGATCGGCGTTGCTCAGGTTCAGGCCGCTGTTGGAGTGAATCCCTCCGCTGATGTAAATATCACTGCCGGTGAGGTTCATGGCGTTCTGATAGCATGGGCCGTTGGTGTTCTCGTTCTTGCAAAGGGCGGTCAGCGCATATTCACCAGAGCTCCAACCGGGGGAATAAACTGCGATGGCCTGCGCGGACACCCGTAGCGTCGCATGGCCGATAACCGCCGCCAGGAAGGAGCGGAAGGGGTTCCAGACGATGACGGTTACCCCTCGGGCGTTGGGGGGCACGGCACCTGCCGGGATGGGGATCCGTACGGTCTCCGAGATGTAGTAGAAGGCCTGGACGTTCGTGTTCGCTGCATCCCCCGGCTGGTCATCGGTGTCCGGAATGCCCTGGGCCTCCACAACTTGATGGATCGCCTGCAGGATGGCGGATTCGTCCCCCACCCCATGTTGGGCGAACCACAGGGCCCGTGTCCCGGCCAGCGCGCCCACGTCGGCGGCGTTCTGGGCCCGCCGCCGTTGGGCGTAGGCGTTGTTCCCATCGATGGCCAGCGCCGCCAGCCCGATGAGGGCCGGCAGCATTAACGCCACCAGCACCAGCGATTGGCCCGAGCGATCCCGCGCCATCGACCGCCTCCTTCCCCTAAGGGTTCGGCAGTTGATACGGGCCGAAATACACGCCGTCCGGGGGGAAGACGGTACGGCCCGCCTTATACTGAATCTGCGCTTGAGGCAACAACGCTTGAATGAAGGGGGTGATCGTCGAGACCGTCACCCGTACCTCGATCACCACCCGGTCCTCCCGTTTCAGGACGAAGTTCTTCTTCTTGTCAGACGGGGGCGGGCATGGGACAGCGGGGGCGAAACTGCTGGTGTCATAGCGGAACGGCTCGAACGAAACGAAATAGGTCTGCCCGGGGACAAGGGCGTTGGGAGGGGTCAGCACGAGCGCGGCCCTCAGGCGGTTGAGGAGCTCGACGTTACAGTATTGGTCCCATTGTTGTGTGGTCATTGAGGAAGCCGGAGCGTTCACAATGGCATACCGCAAGGCTTCCCGCACCCCGCCCGCCAGCTCGGCATAGATCAACAAGAGCCGCCCGAAGTCAGCGATGGCCATGACGAGAAACAGCAACAACGGCAATACCAACGCGAATTCCACCAATCCCTGCCCTCGCCGCCGCATGTGCACCCCCTGGATCGATGGGGAGGCAATTCACATCCCAGGAGAAAAAGACAGCTCGAGCCCTCCCCTTGGAGCAACCGGGCACTGGAGCACCCCGCTGCCCGGTTTTTCTTTTATAATACCGCAAATTGATCTAACAAGATCCGCATTAACCAATTTCATACACAAGTTATACTTTTATAACCTAACATTGAACAGCCAAAGTGTTGATTTTGAAGATATTTTACACCACAGTGATTTGCGGTAGTTTCCCCGAAGGATGCGCTCGAGGGCAGGCGCAAGGCCTGCCCTTATATCTTTCGCGCGCACCATGAGAGGCGCCGGGAGAGAAAAGGGGCTACGCGGCGAGGGAAATGGACCCACCTTCCTGATTTCTCCGTGGGGTGCAGGTCGCCTACGGCGGCCCACACCCTATGGAGAAAAAATGACCTGGAATGAAGCCCCCAGACCGGCAGGCGGAGAGAGCGCGGTTTAATGTTCGGACACACCCTGAAAGATCATGAGACGCGAGCAAGGACTTCCATCCGTCGCGTCCATGCGACCTGGAGTTCCTGAATCCGACGCTCGAGGGGGCGGAGCGCGGACAGGAGATCGCCACCGCCACGGATTGCCGAATCCAGAGGCTCTACATCCTTCTGCAGTTCCTCAACCTTCTGAAGGAGATCCGCATCGAACTGATAAAGCGCCTCGAGCGCTGCTTCCTCGACGCGGATGGCATCGAAGAATCCCGCATAGCCATAACGCCCCACCCGGATCTGATCCGCCAGCGCCTGAATCCGACGGACCAAGCGATCGATCTCATCCACGTGAGAGAGATCCCGGCCCGCCAGCTCGCGCTGGAGCCCCAATAGACGATCCGCCAGCTCCTGAAGCCGCTGACCGATGGTTTCACGGAGGATACGGTCCGCATCCCGCCGCTGTTCTTTTTCTTTGTACCCTGCGTAACCGGGAAGGAGTCGAAGCCAGCGCTCGAGAGCCGGACGGTTCGTTTTCACACGCTCTAGGATTTCATCCATGGAAACCTCCCGCAGCGATTAAGCCTCGCCTGGATTGCCTTGTCCGCCTGAATTTTGGGGATACCTGGTAGAGAGGCCGATGGCCCCTTCCCCTCCCCGCGGCCCGAAGGGCTGGATTCAGGACCGGCGGCCTTTCCCTTCCGCCAGTTCAACAATCTGGCGCAGCAAGGTCACCAGCGTAACAGCGCTCTGGACCAGGGCGGCCGGGGAGGGACGCCCGCTCCCCCCGCGCTCCTGCCGGGCCCGTATGTAGAGATAAGCAGCTAACATCCCGAACAGGGCGCCCAGCACCCCGCCCACCAACAACCACCGTCCCTCACGGTGCACGTCCATCCTCCTCAGCGACAGGTTGCTGGCCTTGCCTCTTAATGATAACCCAGGTGGGAGGCCAGCGCAGAGAAAACTTCGAGCGTTTTGCGCACGAGACAACCAAGACGCGTCACCCGGGTGCCGAGGTCGGAATCCATGAGGAAAAGGTCAAGGTTCGCACGTCCCGGGCTCGCCTCACTCCAATTTGTCAAACTCCAGGTATGATAGAAACGCGAGGAGTCCGAAGCCTCGCTTTCATCTGGAAACCGAGGAGGGAAGCATGCCGTTTGCGACAGTCAATGGGATCCGCCTTGTGTATGACATCCGCGGCCAGGGGATCCCGGTGCTCTGGATCCATGGCTTCCCCCTGGGCCGCTGGCTCTGGGATCCACAGGTGGAGGCTCTGGCAGATATCGCCCGCTCCATTACAGTGGACCTGCGGGGGTTCGGCGGAAGCAGCGCGCCCGAGGGACCTTACACAATGGAGACCTACGCCGCCGATCTGCGGGGGTTGTTGGATACTTTAGGGGTTGATCACGTGGTGCTGGCCGGTCTCTCAATGGGAGGCTACGTCGCCTTCGCCTTCTACGCCGCCTACCCCGAGCGGGTCCGCGGCTTGATCCTGGCCGACACCCGGCACCAGGCCGACACCCCGGAGGCTCGCGCCAACCGCTACGCGCTGATCGAGCGCATCCGCGCCGAGGGAACCCCCGCCGCTATCGAGGCATTCCTGCCCCGGCTGTTCGGCGCGACCACGCAGCGGGAGCGGTCAGAGTTGGTGGAGACCCTGCGACGCAAGATGCTAACCAACCCGGCCGCCGGGCTCATCGGCGCGCTCCAGGCGATGGCGGAACGTCCGGATCGCACGGAGCTCCTCCCCAGGATCCAAGTCCCGACGCTGGTGATCGTCGGCGAGGAAGATGGCGTGGCACCGCCTGAGGTGGCCCGCCAGATGGCCGAAGGAATTCCAAACGCCCAGCTGGTGGTGATCCCCCGGGCCGGCCATCTGGCCAATGTGGAAGCCCCCGAGGCTTTCAACGAGGGGGTTCGAAGTTTCCTGAGCAACTTGTGAGCCCTTTCTCAGGAAGGCAAGGCCTGCGGGCCCTCCACCGGTTCGCTAACCCGGGGAGGGCCCACTCCGAGGCTCGCCCCCATGCTTGTCCAGGCGATCGCCATGACGGTGGAGCAACGCGTCGTCGCTCGGGTGCGTCAGGTGGTCCGTGAGGCTGCTCATCGGTTCCAGCTCTTCCCCCCCGGGGAAACGGTCATCGTTGGCGTCTCCGGAGGGCCTGATTCCCTGTGTTTGCTGGATGTGTTGCGAGATCTGGCCTCAGAGTTCGGGATTGCCCTCCACGTGGCCCACCTTCACCATGGCCTGCGCGGGCTGGAGGCAGATGCCGATGCGGCCTTTGTGGCGGAGCTCGCCCAGGCGTGGGGGCTGCCTTTCACGATTGGGAAGGAAGACGTCCGAGCGCTGGCCGCCCGCGAGGGCGTTTCCTTAGAAGAAGCGGCCCGCCAGGCGCGCTATACGTTTCTGGCCGAGGTTGCCGCCCGAGTGGGAAGTCGCACCATCGCGGTGGCCCACCATGCGGATGACCAGGTGGAAACGGTGCTGATGCATCTCCTGCGGGGGAGCGGCCTGGCCGGGCTGCGGGGGATGCGCCCTCGAATGCTCCTTACCGAATACCACGGCCTCTTGCGTCGCCCCCCTGAAGGGCTCTGGCTGGTGCGGCCGCTCCTCGGAGTCTGGCGCCGGGAGATCGAAGCTTACCTACAGGCGAAGGGGCTGACCCCTCGCTTCGACCGCTCGAACCTGGACCTCACATTCTTCCGCAACCGGCTGCGCCACGAAGTCCTTCCTTTCCTGGAACGCCTGAACCCTCGCCTCCGGGAAACCTGGCGGCGGATGGCCGAGATCTTGGCGGCGGATTACGAATTCCTGGAAGGAACCCTCCGCCAGGTCTGGCCCACCGTGTTGGCCTCTGAAGAGCCGGAACGCATCGTCTTCGACCTCGCCCGCTGGCGGGAGCTTCCCCTCAGCCTCAAACGCATGGCGCTCCGGGAGGCCGCCTTTCGCCTGGCTCACCGCCTGCGGGATTTGGGATTCGAGCACGTGGAGGAGGCGATCCGCATGGCTGAGGAGGGCATGACAGGGGGCATGCTGACCTGGCCGGAAGGCCTCCAGGTGGTGATCGCCTACGGGAACCTGATCGTGGCTCGGGAGGGGGCAGCGTGGCCGGAACCCGATCTCCCATTGCTCGCCCATCCCCTCCCCCTGGAGCCGGGGGAGACCCGGTGGCCGGACGGCCGCTGGGTGGTCATCTGGGAGGAAATCTTCCCTTGGGATCCGAACCGGTTGCAGCATACGGATTTGTGGACTTTGTATCTGGATCCGGAGCGTTCAGGGACCCGCCTATCCTTCCGGGTTCGCCGTCCGGGGGACCGCTTCCACCCCGCCGGGATGCCCGGCCCGGTCCGCCTGAAAACCTTCCTGATTAACCGGAAGATCCCCCAGGCATGGCGCGATCGGTGGCCGTTGCTGGTCAACGAGCGGGATGAGATCCTGTGGGTCGCCGGCATCCGGCCCGCCGCGTTCATCCGTCCCGGCCCGGATTCCCGCCGGGTGTGGCGGATCGCCATCCGGCGGGCGACGTGAACGAAACGGGTGGGCTCCCCCTGGATTCCCCGGATCATCCTCCGATGATTTTCACCAACCCCACCCCAGCTCCCGCGAGGACCACCCATATGGCGTTGATGGGGAGACGGGCCAGGACCGCCAGGCTGGCCAGCCCGATCGCCACAGCCAGCAGGTCGACCAGAGAGGCGGGGATCAGCTGGATAAGGACGCCCGCCATCAGCCCCAGCGAGGCCGCGTTGACACCGTCCAGGAAGGCACCGATGACATGGGAGCGCCGCATCCAAGGGATCAGCGGGCCGGTCAGCGCGACGAACGCGAATGAGGGGAGGAAAACCCCGAGAGTGGCCAGCAGCGCGCCGGGGAGGCCGGCTAGAAGGTAACCGATGAACGTGACGGTGGTGAGTACCGGCCCGGGAGTCACCTGCCCGATGGCCACGGCATCCAGCAACTGAGCCTCCGTGAGCCACCCGGTGCGGGCCACGAAATCCGCTCGTAGGTAAGCGACCAGCACGTAGCCGCTCCCATACAGGATGGCGCCGATCTTGAGGAAGAGCAGGAACATCAGGGGAAGGCTGAAGGGGACTGGCGGCGAGGCGAGGGGAAGCAACGGCAACCCCAACACCCCGGCGAAGGGCAGGCGGAGCCGCGGCACCCCGCGGGCCAGCGCCCGAAGAAGGCCGGCGGCGATCAAAAGGAGCAGCTCGTGAACCCCCATCAGGTACAGCCCACAGACCACCAGGCCCAATAGGATGGAGAGGACATCGCGCAACGCCCGCCGCCCCAGATCCCAAATGGCTTGGACGATCAAGGCCAGGACCACAGGCTTGACCCCGTATAAGATCCCAGCGAGGGCTGGAACGGTTCGGAAATGCACGTAGAGGGCGGCTAGGGCCATCACGATGGCCATCGCGGGCATGATAAACGCCACACCCCCCAGCACCAGCCCCGGCCATCCCGCCCGCACGAATCCCAGGTGAATGGCCATCTCCGTGGAGTTGGGGCCGGGGATGAGATACGTGGCGCTCAGAAGATCTAGGAACTGAGCCTCCGTCACCCAGCGTCGACGGCGGACCAGCTCGCGGTGCATGATCGCGATATGGGCTGCCGGCCCGCCGAAGGCTGTGGAGCCCAGCCAAAGGAAGAACCCTAGCACCTCTAAGGCCGCGCCCCAACGGGGACGCTTTTCGGACCCTTCCATCCTTTCCCACTCCTGAAGAAGCAGGAATGCGCCGGCCTTCCGCAGCGCGTCCCGGACGTGGGCGCCTCAGAAGAAGCCCCTCATGGGGATAAGGCCACAGCAACCCCTTTGCAAATTAAGCCGTCGAAGGAAGACCGCTTCGCTTCCCCTCCCTTCCTCCGCCGCAACGGAGAAGAGGGGCGAGGCGCGGAATGATCCCGATGGAGGATGATGGGACCAACCCGAGCCCTCCGGATCGAGTTGCCAGGTCCCTCCATCCGGCGCCTGGGCGAACAAGATATTATAATGCTCCCGCGCCGTCATCTGAATTCGGGTAGTGAATCCCTGTTCCAGCTGGAGCGCCCAACCCGGGCGCGCCCGGACCCCGGGATCATTCCGCCATACCAGTCCGAATCCCCGAATCGACTGGAACAGCCCCGGAGGGGGCGTAAGCGCCGGATCATATTCCGGCCTCCCTTCCCCCAACAGATCAATAAACACCCGCCCTTGATGCCCCTGTTCATCGGCAGAGAGCACAAAGATCTCATCGCGAGCCTGGATCCAGATCGCGTGCCCGCGCTCGAAGGGCTGATAGGCAGCAAAGGAAACAACTGGAGGGCCTGACGGACATTCCGTCGGTGCGTTGGGGAAAAACCGCTGCTCTGGGCACCCTCGGAGGGGCAAGCGGAGGCTACGTGAGACGTAAACGCCGGATCTGTCCAAAACGAATAGTATATATTCCGGCGGCTGGCGTAGATGCAGCGGGGCGGTCACGATTTGCGAGCCAGTCGGCGAAACGGGAACGCCTTGAGGCAATCGGCTCCCCACCAGCGGATACAGCCAGGCTTGCGTGGCCCCCATGGATTCCCAGGTGAGCGTAAAAACCTCCCCTGGCATGATCGTCGCCCGATCCGCCTGGAAGGATAAAATCGCGAGGCCTGGCGCCCCGGGGGAAGCGACATGGGTTGGGGAGGCAACCGGCCTAATGATCCCAGGGGTCATGGGCATCCCACTCCCCGTCGGGATCAGCGAGGGAGATGAGGAAGACGGCATGGTGGCTAAACCTGTCGGCGCGGGTCTGGAGGGCATCCGTGCTGATAGAAGCAGGGCGATGCTCAACAGAGGGCTTTTCAGCCCTACACATCGGTGTCGTCGCATTTGAACCCGTGTAAAACAAGTTAGGAGAAGTGGTCCCAATGGGAAGGATGTAGGGGCAGGCCTTGTGCCTGCCCATCGGGGCGCCCACCAAGGATGTCCCTACCCCACCCCACAGCCATGCCCCAACGAAATCCCCTGCAGGAAGATGATCTCCACGCGTTGGATGCGATCCCTTCAATCGTTAAGGCTTTCCCTGCTCACCCTCCTCCGGACGAGCGAGATCCTGCAACGCTTCCACGTCCCGAATCAGGATATAACCGCCCCGCTCCGTGCGGATCCATCCGGCGCGGGTCCACCGGCTCAGGATACGGATCGCCGTTTCCAGCGTAGTCCCCGCCATGCGGGCGATGTCCTCCCGCGAGAGCGGGATCGTGAGCCAGACCCCTTGAGGGTCCGAGCGCCCCGCCCGCTCCGCCAGGGTCAGCAACACGTAGGCGATGCGATTTTCCACCTTCTCGAGGATGAGAGCGCGAATGGACATTGCATGCTCCAGCCGCCGACCCAACATCTGCAGCAAACGGACCGCCACTCGAGGGTAACGCTCCAGGAGCTCCAGATAGGCGGAACGGGGAAGCCGCAGGACCGTAACAGGAGTTGCCGCTTGAGCCGTAGCGGGGTTGCGGCTGAGCAGGAGGGTCGCACCTCCAAACACCTCGCCCGGACCCAGAAGCTCCAAGATCACCTCCTTCCCCGGCGATGCGTGCCGGAGCATGCGAACCCGTCCGCTGGCCACAATCCAGACCGCATCCGCTTCGTCCCCTTGGTAGAAGATGAAGTGCTCGGGCGGGAAGGAAAGCACCTCCACCCAGTGACCGATCTCGTGGTAAGCCTCCTCATCCAGGCCGCTGAACAGCGGGACGGACCGTAAGACTTCCATCAGCGTGCGCATGAACCTGGCCCCAAACCGATGGTTCCTCGGGTAGGGATAGGCCTTGTGCCTGCCCCTTATGAGTTTACGCTGAAAATCGGTTCCTGTGCCCATCCCTGGCCGGATACCCTTCATTCGGAGCTCGATCGGCGCGCTCTCGAAATAGACCCCCACCTTTTGACCGGATCTCAGGTGCTTCATGATGGAATCCAATTTCAGTAGGTTGACGATGGGGAATCGGCGATGCTGGAAACAGGCGATGGTCTTGGGACTGATGGCTCTGGCGATGGGGTTCATCGCGCTCTTGAGCTTAGACGCCGCGTCCCGACCGGCCTGGGGGGATCCGTCCCACCCGGTGTGGTATTACGGGCGCCTGGCTCCCTTCGGGGAGCTCCTGGCCCGAGGCGTGGTGCCCCACTGCCACGACGGCTTGGAGCCCGGCATCATCACACGCGGTGACACCAACGAGGAGCTGGCCGCCGCCACCGGCTTGGACCTTCCCGGCGCGGATCCTGTCCGGATTCAAGCCCTGAGGAACGCAATGAGGGCTTCGTCCTCCCTGCCCCAAGGCTCCTCTCGCCCATCAACGCGACCGACGTCCCAACACGGATCCCGAGTCCGAGGAGGGAAGAGAAAACCCGGAGGGCCGTTGGAAGGATCCCCTGCCGACGCCAGAGGATTGGGCGGAGCAGAGCGAACGCCATCAGAGGCTTCGGGGGGCTATCGCCAATCTATCCCCCGCCCAGCGGATCGTCGTGGTGCTGCGCTATTACCAGGAACTCAGCGAAAAGGAGATCGCGGAGATCATGGGGTGCAGCATCGGGGCCGTCAAGCACTACCTGTATGAAGTGCGTTTGCGCCTTCGAGCGGCTTTGGATGAAAGGGAAGGCTGAGATCGGAATCCGCAACCCCGTCGCTTCCCAAGTTCACGGAACGGAGGTCCTGAGATGGATGAGCTGGAGCTGAGCCATATGCTGAAGGAGATGGCGGAGCGGGCGTTCCCGAGGGAGGCGAATCTGTGGCCCCGCCTCCGTGCCCGGATCGAAGCCTCCTCCCAGCCAGCCGGCATCAGGCGATGGATCCGGCAGCTGCTGGCGTGGGGCCTGCTCGCCCTCTTGCTGGCCCTGGGGGTCGGAGTGGGCGCCTGGGCAGGGAACCTCTAGGAGCGCTTCGCCTTGGCTCGCGGGCCGGCGAGCGCCCAGCTGCTAACACCCATAGGACTACAACAGGAGCGGGATGGATATCGCATCACGTTGGAGTGGGCGTACGCGGATTGGAACTCGATCTTCATCGACTATCGAATCCAGGGCCCATCTCAGGCCAACGAACGGCTGGAGATCCCCAAGATCCGTCTCACCGATGACGCCGGCCGCGTGTTTCAACCGGAGGCGGAAGAGGGCTTGATCGGGACCTCCACGCTCATGGGCCTGACCCTCCTTCCGGGCGAACAGGTCTCCATCGTCGCCTTCGACGCGTGGGAAGGCTTCCCGCTTCCCGACACGTTGCGGCTGCAAGCGACCCTCCAGTTGAACGTGATCCCGATCTCGGGATCCGAGGAAAGCTTGCAGAGGATCCCCCCGGCGCAGGGCGGACGATCGGACCTTTCACGTCCACCTTCGCCGTTCCCGTGCATCCTGGCGATCGGCTCGCAACACCGCAGGCAGCCGTCGCAAATGGAGTCCGAGTCACTATGGAAAAGCTGATCGTGACCTCTTCCAGTACGAAAGCGCGATTGTGCATCACCCCCCAGATCCCCAGCGATCGTGGGATCTGGGCCCTCAGCTGACCTTGGGCCCGCACACCGCTTACGGCGGGGATCCGCCCGGATGGGGAAGGGTGCTTCCGAGTTTTCTTCCTGATCGGATCCACCAACCCGCGCCAGCGAAAGGGAGCCCTTCAGATCCGGGGGCTGATTGGATGGGACCTGGAACGCCCGACGGAGAGCGTGCACCTGACTGGTCCGTGGGTCTTCCCACGGGCCCCATAGAGCCAGGGGGGATGTCAATTGTAGGGGCGCCCCTTGTGGGTGCCCTTACAATCATTCCCTGGAACCGTTCCGTGACTCAACGTCATCTATGTCACCCGGATGGGTGACTAGATGACCGGTCCCTTCCGGCTTCCTCAACCGGGTGCTCGTCGACCGGTGGTCGCCCACCGTTCCGCCGCAGCGCCGATCCCCACCGGCGTCCCTTCCCGCGGAACTCGCGGTAGGGCCTTTTGGGGGTCCCCACGCGATCCTCAAGATCGCGTGGGGTGCCCCTTTGCGGGCAACCAACCCATCAGCCCGCAAATGCGGCGCGGCCTTTGGCCACCGATCCTCCCCATCGGCTTGGTTCTCGCCGAATGGGAGAGGACCGACGAACTGCAACAGGTGATCACAAAGACAGCAGCAGGTGTCAACCCCGGTTTTCGGCTGCGAAACAAGGTCCTTTCGCCTCCCGCCTTCTGCTCTGCGATCTCCTACCGTTCTCCATCGCCTCGCCCCATTTGGAGGGTGAAGGGCGAGGACCCTACCCCCCTGGAGAGCCAGAGGAAACGGTTGGCTACGAGGGGCGAGCTCCTCAACGAGAAGTTGACGAAATCCCTCTTTCTCACGTATGCTGAGTGAGCACTCACTTTCAGGGAGGCATGGATGGCCACGCGGATGGCGGCGGATGCCCGGCGGGCTCAGATCCTGGAGGCCGCCGCGCGGGTCTTCGCCCGTTATGGGTTCCGGGGGAGCACCACCCGTGCAATCGCCCAGGCCGCAGGGGTGGCCGAGGGCACCCTCTTCCGCTATTTTCCGACAAAACGTCACCTCCTCCTCGCCCTGTTCGAGACGCTGACGATCCAACCCATCCAGCAGCAACTCCAGAAGCTGGAGTCCATGGAACCCCAACAATGGCTAGAAACTTTCCTCACTGAACGACTGACGGCGATGCGGGCCCAGCTTCCCCTGATGCAGGCTTTGTATCAAGAGATCCGCACCGACGAAGCGGTACGCCAAGCGTTCATCACCCAAGTGGTCCAGCCCTTCTTGGAACAGGTACGGAACATGTTGGCGTTGGAACTGCGCCGTCGCAACCGGCCATTGCATCCGGGCCTCGTTCTCTGGGCGATCTGGGGGGCTCTTCATGGAGTGACGATCTTCGGTATGGAGCTCGATCCGGACCTGGCCACTCTTCCTCCCGAGCAGGTGGCTCGGGAGCTGTCCGCCCTTCTCCTTTGGGGGTTAGAGGGGAACCCGAACCAGTCGGGTTAACGATGATGCTGCTCGCCGCCGGAGAACCCTTCCGGGAGGTGAACCACCCATGCGAGGTCGTAGGCTGTGGTTGTTCGGCGCGCTGATCGCAGCGGTTGCGATCGGCGCCTGGGCCCTCCTCGAACGCGTCCGGGCGCAACCGTCCGCGTCCCCTGAGACGGTAACCATCCGGCGCGGGACGCTTCGGATCACTCTGAGCGCGGCGGGCAAGATCCGCCCGCGCGCCCAGGCGGTCCTGAACTTCGCCACCCCCGGCACGGTCGCAGAGATCTTCGTCCGGGAGGGGGAAACGGTCCGCAAGGGGCAACCCCTGGCCCGTCTGGACACATCGGACCTGGAGTTGGCCGTGCGTCAGGCCGAGATCGCCTACCTCACCCAGCAGGTGGTTTACAGCCAGACCGTCCAGGGGCCCAAGCCCGAGGAGCTCGCGGCGGCCCGTGCCGCGGTGCGCAGCGCCCAAGCAGCCCTGCAGGCGCTGGAGAAGGGGCCGGATCCTCTTGATCTGGAGATGGCGCGATTGAACTATGAGATCGCCAAGAACGCGCTCTGGCAGGCGCAGCTGACCCGGGATAAGACGGCGGGTTCCCCGCTTTCAGCGCCCGTGGATCTCGATTTGGCGAACGCTCGAGTCGGGCAGGCGGAGCTCCAAGCCGAGGTCGCCCGGCTTCAGTACGAGAAGCTCCGGGCCGGAGCCCGGCCCGAACAACTGGAGGCCGCCCGGGCCCAGCTCGCCCAGGCCCAAGCCAACCTGGCTCGGCTGCAGCCGGACGCCCTCACGGTGGAGCGGATGCGCCTGCAGCTGGAGCAGGCCCGCCTGCAGCTCGAACAGGCGCGGCGGCAGCTGGAACAGGCGACGCTGACCGCGCCCTTTGACGGCACCGTCATCGCCCTGAACATCGAGGTTGGTCAGGCAGTGGGCGCGGGCGTCCCGGGAGGAGCGATCGTCCTGGCGGATTTAAGCGATCTCCACTTAGATCTGACGGTGGACGAGGTGGATGTGGTGCGCCTGAAAGAAGGAATGTCGGTGGAGATCACCTTGGATGCCATGCCCGGCCGTACGTTCCGAGGCCATATCGAATCCATCGCCCCCGCTGCCATCGAATCCGGAGGCGCCGCCACCTACCGTGTTCGGGTGATCCTGGACGAGCGGGATCCTGCCCTGCGGGTGGGAATGAGCGCCACTGTGGAGATCGAGGTGGAACGCCGGGAGAACGTGCTCCTCGTGCCTAACGCCGCGGTCCGCCGGGATCGGGAGACTGGCCGGGCTTTCGTGAACCGTGTGGTTGGCGACCGCGTGGAGGAGGTGGAGATCCGCCTGGGCGCCCAGGGCGAGACCGAAAGCGAAGTGGTGGAGGGTTTGCGCGAAGGCGATGTGGTGGCCCTGGGCGAGATCGGGCCGTCCGCGGCGTTCCGTTTCTTCCGGTTCGGGCGCTAAGGCTGGCCCCCCGCTGAGGATCGCTGCTTCCCCGTCGTACGGAAGGAGGAGGTCGGTTGTGCGGACCGCGTTTTGGATCGAGAACATCCGCCAAGCCCTGGAGACCCTCGCATCGAACCGGTTGCGGGCCGCTCTGACGCTGCTGGGCATCCTGATCGGGGTGGCTGCCGTCATCGCCATGGTGGCCATCGGACGGGGCGTTCAACATTACATCAACGCCCAATTCGCCGCCATCGGCACCAATCTGATTTTTGTCATCCCCCAGGCGGCAACCGAAGGGGGGACCACCGGGGCTGCCCTACAGGACATCTCATCCCTCACCATGCGAGACGTGCAGGCCATCGAGCGGGCGGTCCGCGGCCGGACGACGGCGGTCGTCCCGGTCGTCCAGCGGTTCGGGCCGATCGAGAGCGAAGGCCGGGAGGCGGTGACCGTCATCCTAGGCACCACGCCCGGCTACGCCCCCGCCCGCAACTGGCGCCCCCTCTACGGCACGTTCCTGGAGGAAAGCCATATCCTGAACCGATCACGTGTGATCGTGCTGGGCCTGACCCCGGCCCGCCGCCTCTTCCCCGAGCTCCCGAACCCCGTGGGGAAGACCGTGCGGATCAACGGGATCCCCTTCCGGGTGATCGGGGTGATGTCCGATAAAGGTGGCAGCGCCTTCGGCGATTACAACGACCTGGCCTTCATCCCCCTCCCGGTGGCCCAAGAGATCCTCTACGACGCCCGGGATCGACGCACCGGCGATCTCTTGGTCACCGGGATCATGCTGCAGGTGGCCCGGGCGGAATATTCGGACGAGGTTGTTCGGACGATCACGGAGGTTCTTCGCGAGCGTCACCGGATCCGCTTCCAGGATGAAGATGATTTCACCGTCCTCACCCAGTTTGAGTTGATCTCGATCTTCGGACAGATCTCTAATGTGCTCACGATCTTTCTGGGGGCACTGGGCGCCATCTCGCTGCTGGTGGGCGGCATTGGGATCATGAACATCATGCTGGTTTCAGTGACCGAGCGGACCCGGGAGATCGGCCTGCGGAAAGCGGTGGGCGCTCGACGCCGAGATATCCTGATCCAGTTCCTCACCGAGGCCACCCTGATTACCATGTTGGGCGGTGCGCTGGGGACCGTGGGGGGAGCGCTGCTGGCCTCGCTCATTGGCGTCCTCAGCCGGGGCGAGGTGCAGGCGGCGGTGGGGTGGGATACGGTGGCCCTGGCAGTAGGGGTGAGCGCCGCCGTCGGCCTCTTCTTCGGCCTCTACCCAGCCTGGCGGGCCGCTCAGCTGGATCCGATCGTCGCATTGCGATACGAATAACGCGCTCGGGAATCCGTCCGAGCGCTTTGTGTGTTCTTAGCTTTGTGGGGTTGGGGCGATCCGCTGCTTCTTCTGATTCAGCGAATTGCAAGCTGGGATGGAGGAGCACATCAATGCTTGCCCTTCTTCAGGAGAACCTTCAGACAGCCGCCCAAAGCCTGTTGGCCAATAAGCTGCGAACGATCCTGAGCCTGTTGGGCATCCTCATCGGGGTGGGCGCGGTGGTCGCCCTGCTGGCCGCCGGCCAGGGCGTTCAGGACTACATCCAGCGCCAAGTTCAGGCAGTCGGGCCGAACGTTCTGTTCGTGTTCCCCGGGGGATTTTCCCAGACTGGGATCACACGAGCCGCGGCCCAGCAATCCGGCCTGATGCGACCGGCCTTGACGTTGGGAGACGCCCGAGCGCTGCAGGATCCCCTTCGGGCGCCGGATATTGCCATGGTGGCCCCCGTGGTAGCCCAAACCTTTCCAGTGGCGTCGGAGAAAGAGCGAGCCATCACCACCGTGCGCGGGGTGACGCCGGAATATCGGATCGCCCGGAACTGGCGGGTGGATCGGGGACGATTCATCGAGCTGGAAGATGAACGGACCCGCGCCCGGGTAGCCCTCCTGGGGGCCGAGACCGCCCGCACGCTCTTCGGCGAGCGGGATCCCGTGGGGCAACTGATTCGAATCCGGGACGTCCCCTTCCGAGTGATCGGTGTGCTGAGCCCCAAGGGGGGGACTTCTTTCGGCAATGAGGATGAAGTGGTATTGATCCCTTTGAGCACCATGCATCAGTACCTTTACGGCCTGCGCGGGCGGGGGGGAGAGCCGGGCCTCAGCGCCATCGTGCTGGTGGCGCGTTCCCCCGAACGAATCCGGGCGGCCCAGGAGCAAGCTACCGCGATCCTGCGGGAGCGCCATGGGATCCGATTCCGGGAAGATGAGGACTTCACAGTGGTCTCCCAGGAGGAGATCCTCAGCCTCTTCGGAAATCTCACGACGATCCTCACCGCTTTCCTCTCGGCCATTGCAGGGATCTCCCTCTTGGTCGGAGGGATCGGGATCATGAACATCACCCTGGTTTCCGTGCGGGAGCGGACCCGGGAGATTGGCCTGCGGAAAGCGGTGGGAGCCCGGCGGCGGGATATCATGGTTCAGTTTCTGATCGAGACGGTGCTCCTTTCGCTGATCGGAGGCGCATTGGGGGTCTTGTTGGGGATCCTCACCGCCCAACTGATCTCCGCGCTAGCCGGAGGGGTATTCCGGGCCATCGTGACCCCTGGGGCTGTCCTGCTGGCGGTAGGGATCAGCTCGGCGGTCGGCATCTTCTTTGGCCTTTACCCGGCCTGGCGAGCCGCTCGCTTGGATCCCATCGTCGCGCTGCGATATGAATAACCGGAACTTGCCAGCAGAGGGAGGAGAAAAAACCTTCGTGGGTTAGAGGCTGCCTTCGGCGGCCCCTAACCCACGAAGGCCCTCAAGGACTAAAACCTGGGGAAGAACCTAACCTTCCGCGCGCCCCCAGGCCTTAATGCCTTGACCTCTCGATCTCGCTAAGAGCGGGAGGCCTGGGGCACTGGCTCGCTGAGGTTGAGGACGCTGACGCGGGCGGCGATCTGGCGGGCGATGTCCCGCAAGGCCTGGGCCGCCGGGCTATCGGGGTGGGTGATCACCACCGGGCGCCCCACCTCTCCGCTCTCCACCACCCGTGGGTCGAGGGGGACGCGCCCCAAAAATGGCACCCCCATCCGCTCCGCCAGCTGCCGCCCTCCATCCTGTCCGAAGATGGCGGTCACTGTTCCGCAGTGGGGACACACAAAGCCGCTCATGTTCTCCACCACTCCTAGCACCGGCACCTCCAGCCGCTCAAACATCCGCACCGCCCGCCCCACATCGCTTAACGAAACCCCTTGGGGCGTGGTCACCACCACCGCCCCTGTCACTGGGGCCAGCTGGGCCAGGGAGAGGGCCACATCCCCTGTCCCCGGCGGCAGATCCACGACCAGATAGTCCAACAGCCCCCAATCGACGTCGGTTAGGAATTGCCGCACCGCGCTGTGCAGCATCGGCCCCCGCCAGATCACCGGCTGATCCGGTGGCAGCAGAAACCCCAGCGACATCACCCGCACCCCATAGGCCACCGCGGGCAGGATTTTGTCCCCCTGCGGCGCCGGGATCCGTTTCACGCCCAGCATCTCAGGGATGTTGGGCCCATAGACGTCGGCGTCCATCAACCCCACCATCGCCCCCATCCCCGCCAAAGCCACCGCCAGATTGGCGGCCACCGTGCTCTTGCCTACCCCGCCCTTCCCGCTGCCCACCGCCAGGATGTTCTTGATCCTCAGCCCCTCGATCGTCTGCAGCCGGGCATGGGCGGGCACCTCGGCCGTCAGCCGGATCTCCACCTCCCGCACCCCGGGCAGGGCCTGGATGGCCGCGCGGATATCGGCTTCGATGCGCTCGCTCAGCGGGCAAGCGGGGGTGGTCAAGGCCACGTTCAGGGCCACCCGATCCCCCTCCACCACCACCTCGCGCACCATCCCCAGCGACACGATATCCCGTCCCAGTTCTGGATCCCGAACCCCGCGAAGCGCGCTCAGAACCTGTTCCCGTGTTGTCATTGAGGCCTCCATTTTCTCCCCTTCAGAGCACCCATAGGGGCCTATCCTGCAACTGCCCCATTGTCAGCTTATGCAGAAGAGCGAGCCGCTGCCTTCTCGCCCTTCTTGACCTTCTCGGCTTCTTTCTCTGCCTGCTCCCGGGCCCAATCCGAGGGATGGATTTGCGCGTGATAGGTGTCCGGCTTCAGCAGACGCGGGAGGTCGAACACCAAGGACTCATAGCGCTCATAGGACGAGAGCTCGTAATCGTGATCCATCTTGATCGCATCGAACGGGCAGAACTCCGCACAGAAGCCGCAGGACATACAGATCGTGGCGTCGATGTAGAAAGCCTCTGGCTCGGGCTTCGGGCGACCGGTGGTCGGGTCCGTCCCGCGCACGATCCAGATGCACTGGGGCGGACAGACCTTGGCGCAGATCCCACAGGAGGTGCACTTGATCTTATCCTCTTGGGTGTCGTAAACCAGGAAAGGAATGTATCGAAAGTTCTCCGGCAAAGGCAGCTTCTCTTTGGGATACTGAACGGTGAACACGCCCCGGGCCCGCGGTCCCTGTCGCGCAGGGAGATGTTGAGGCCGGTAGCGCCCTCCCTCGAACAGATAACGAATATCCTCAATGTAGGAGTAAATGAAATGTTTGAGGGTCACACCAAGACCTTTGAGGATGCCCAGGCCGTAGATCATCGCGATTGGCCTCCCATAAGATTGATCAGCTCATAGACACCGAAGATCTTCAGGGGGTTGGAGCCGCTGAAGGAGGCCCCCAACCCCCTGAAGAATTTTTCTCTTGGGATGGCGTTGATCGCACTCCCTTTAGACTTTAGCGATCCACCTCGCCCAGAACGATGTCGATGCTGCCCAGGATGACCACCACGTCGGCCACCTTGTGGCCTTTGCACATCTCGTTGAGGGCCGTGAGGTTGATGAAAGACGGCGCCCGGATGTGATAACGGTAGGGGTTGGGGCTGCCGTCGCTGACGATGTAAAAGCCCAATTCGCCCTTGGGGTTCTCCACCCGCCCATAGGACTGGCCGGGAGGAACGCGGATCATATACTGTTTCTTGCCTGCCTGGATCTCGCCCCCAGGGATCTGGTCCAGGGCCTGCCGCAGGATCCGCAGGGACTGCCACATCTCGTCGATGCGAATCAGGTAGCGGTCGTAGACATCGCCGTTATAGCGGACCGCCACATCGAAGTCGAAGCGATCGTAGATGCTGTAAGGCTCCGCCCGTCGGACATCGTAAGGGATCCCCGAGGCGCGGAGCACCGGGCCCGCCGCGCTGTAGGCCACAGCCAGGTCCGGCGGCAACACCCCCACGCCCTGACAGCGGGCCTTGATCAGCTCGTTGTGGGTGAGATAACGATCCAACTCCTCGATGGCCCGGGGGAGCCGGTTATACACCAGCTCCTTCGCCCGGGCGATCCAGTCGTCGGAGACATCGTGGGCCACCCCGCCGAAGCGCATGTAGTTGCACATCATCCGGGAGCCTGCGGCCTCTTCGAAAAGATCCAAAATCAGCTCCCGCTCCTCAATTGCGTAGAGCGCTGGCGTGAAGAAAGCGCCCAGGTCGTTCAGCAGGAAGCCGATGGCCCATAGGTGGTTCACGATACGGGTGAACTCCGCCATGATCACCCGGAGGTACTCCGCCCGCTCCGGGGGCTTGATCCCCAGCAGCTTTTCCACCGCGATGGCGTAGCCCAAGTTATTGCTCATCGAGCAGATATAATCCAGCCGGTCTGTGTAGGGCATGTTCTGCAAATACATGTTCCGCTCGCCGATCTTTTCATGGTTGCGGTGAAGATAGCCCATGACCGGCTCCAAGCGCACGATGGTCTCCCCATCCAGAGTGACCACCATGCGGAAGACCCCGTGGGTGCTCGGGTGTTGGGGGCCCATGTTGACTACCAGCCTGTCTGTGCGCAGGCTCTTCAGCTCCACCGGCTCCCCCGTCTCCGCCCGGGCAAACTGCCCCATGCCGATGTAGAGCAACTCGTCCGAGGTGTCCTCGACCTGATCGGGGTCCCAGTCCAGTGGATACTGCACGTTATCGTGCCAGAGGACCCTGTCCTCCGCCCGTATGTGATGGCCAGACGGCCAGCGGCTGCTGAAAGGCTTGTGTTCCTCTTCGAAATAGGGCTCCTTCCAGTCTTTGCGCAGCGGATGGCCGTGAAAGCCCTCCCAGAGCAGGATCCGCTTGAGGTTGGGATGGCCGGCGAATCGGATCCCCATGAGGTCCCAAGCCTCCCGCTCTTGGAAGTCCGCCCCCGGCCACACCGAGACCAGCGAGGGGACTGTGGCCACATCCCGGGGGGTGCGAGCCTTGAACACCAGGGGACCGCCGCCTTCCAGACGGTAAGCATGATAGACAACCTCGAAATAGCCTTCCTGGATGTAATCGACGGCTGTCACGCTGGAGAGATATCGATAGCCCAGCTCATCCCGGATGAATCGGGCGGCCTCTACCAGAACATCATTGGAGATGACGACGCCCTCGTATTCAGCGGGTTGAACTGCATCACCGAATTTCTCCTTCAGGACCGCGAGGTCACCCTTCAGCTCCGCCAGTGGGGCCGCCTTGGTCTTCGCCGGCGCGGTCATCCTTTCCTCCCATCGGAATCAGATTGGAGTCAGGTGGGATTTCAGCGGCGACACATCCCGAGTTCATCTCCCTCAACCGGCACCCATCGATCCGCCCGCCGGAAGCATGTGAGGGGATCGCCCACCCCCTAAGAACTTTGAGATGAAGCTCCCGCGGATGCCTCCTGCTGGGCCCGCAGCTTCGCAAGGCGGGCACGGATCTCCGGAAGACGCCGTGGATCGATCAGATCCGGCCCGAGGATGGGCACGGGGATCGCCTCGGATTCGCCTCGCTGATACCAAGGCACCGCTCGGACGGATTGGCGCTCGATTTTCTCATAAAGCTTCAACAGGCCGTGGAGAAGAGCTTCCGGCCGGGGCGGGCAGCCTGGCACATAGACATCCACCGGGATGAACTTGTCGATGCCGGAGACCACGTTGTAGCCCTCTTTGAACGGGCCGCCACCGGTGGCGCATGCCCCCATGGAAATCACATATTTGGGTTCCGGCATCTGGTTATAGAGGCGAACAATCTGAGGGACCATCTTCTTGGTGACCGTCCCGGAGACGATCATGAGGTCGGCCTGACGGGGGCTGGGTCGCATCAGCTCGGAGCCGAACCGGGCGATGTCGAAACGGCTGGCCGCCGCACAGATCATCTCAATCGCGCAGCACGCCAGGCCGAACATCATCGGCCAAACCGAACGCTTACGCCCCCAATTGTAGATATAGCTCACGAACCGATCGATCGTGGTGATGAAGACGTTATTGCTGAGCTCGGGGGGGACCGGTGTCGTGTTCAGATCGCGCAATTCATCCATGGGCGAGTACCTCCTCTAACCATTCTCGCTGGATCTCCTCCAATCGCACGGGATCCTTCAAACGCGGATCATCGGCGAAACCCGGCAGGGCGACCACCCACTCATGCAGCGTCTCCCAATCCACCGAAAGGGGATCCACCCCCGGATGAGCCGCCCGCAAGGCCAACGCGATCGGATACGCATCATCCCAGTAAAGCGCTGTCATGTGAATCTTAGCACAATTTTAATGAATTAAGCAAACTTTAATGGTAGATCGCCCCATCCCCTCCCCCTCTCCCGACGGCTTCGCCGCCGGGAGAGTAGCGGTAGGGCTGACCCGGCATTCACTGGATCGGGACCCGGCCGAAGGCGGTCGTGTCAATCTGGGCACGCTGGAGCCGACCGCTGTAGTCGATGTAGACCGCCTTCCACTCCGTGAAGAACTCGATCGCCGTCAGCCCCGCCTCCCGGTGGCCGTTGCCGGTCCCCCGGGTGCCCCCGAAGGGGAATTGGATCTCCGCCCCGGTGGTGCCGTGGTTGATATAGACGATGCCGGTAGTGAGATCCCGGATGGCTTGGAAGGCCTTGTTCACATCTTGCGTGAAAATGCTGCTGGAGAGGCCATAGTTCACCGCGTTGTTGATGCGGATCGCCTCCTCCAGATCCTCCGCCTCGATGATCGAGAGCACCGGCCCGAAGATCTCCTCCTGGGCGATCCGCATATCCGGCCGCACCTGATCGAAGATCGTCGGCTCGTAGAAGAACCCTTTTCCGTTCACCTTAACGGGGTTGCCCCCGCACAACAACCGCGCCCCCTCGGCCTTGCCGATCTCGACGTAGCTGTGAACTTTCTTCACCGCCGCCTCGTTGATCAAAGGCCCCACATCCGTAGTCGGCTCCAGGCCGTTCCCCAGCCGCAACCGCTTGGTCCGTTCCACCAGCATTTCTGTGAATTTCTCTTTGATCGGCTTATGGAGGATCAGCCGGGAACATGCCGTGCAACGCTGCCCGGTGGTCCCGAACGCCGCCCAGAGGGTAGCCTCCAAGGCTAGCTCCAGGTTCGCGTCCTCCATCACGATGATGGCGTTCTTCCCCCCCATCTCCAGGGAAACCCGCTTCAAGTGTCGGGCCGCGCGGGCGTAAAGATCCCGCCCGACCTCCGTCGACCCGGTGAAGGAGATCGCCTTCACCGTCGGATGCTCCACCAACGCATTGCCCACCGTAGGGCCAGGGCCGATCACCAGGTTGAGGACGCCCGGCGGGAGGCCGGCTTCCTCGAAGACCCGCACGAACTCCGCGGCGGTGGCCGGGGTATCCGTGGCCGGCTTGAAGATCACCGTGTTCCCGGCAACCAGGGCGGGGAAGATCTTCCAAGACGGGATCGCGATCGGGAAGTTCCAGGGGGTGATGCAGGCGACCACCCCAATCGGATCCCGCACAGCCATCCCAAACTTGTTCGGCAGCTCCACCGGAGCGGTGTAACCCAAGAGCCGTCGCCCTTCCCCGCCGATGTAGAACGACATATCGATCGCTTCCTGGACATCCCCTCGAGCCTCCGGGAGGACCTTGCCCATTTCCTGGGTGAGCAACCGGGCCAGCTGCTCCTTGCGCTCGACCAGCAACTGGCCGACACGGTAAAGGATCTCCGCCCGCTTCGGCGCCGGCACCTTCCGCCACTTCTCGAAGGCCGCCGCTGCGGCTTCCACCGCCGCTTCCACATCCCGTTCATCGGACTTCACCACCTCAGCCACCGGTTCCTCGGTAGCCGGGTTGATATCCAGATAGCGAGCCTCCGAATGGGATTCCACCCACTTCCCATTGATATAATTCTGGACGCGCATGGGGTCCCCCTTGGCGCGCAGGGTTACGCTGACGATTATAGGCCTGATAAAGAGCCCATGTCAATGGAAGAGCCCTGGAACGCCTATCCTTCTCGTCGGTCGCCCGGCTCCCAAATCCATCGGGGGGAACGCCTCGCATCGTTCCTGTTCGGTAACCATTCAGCCTGATCCGATGCGGTTCGGGGCGCTCGAGAGGAGGCGGAAGGACACCGCCCCCCATATCCGCATTGGCATTGCGTGAGAACGGCTGCATAGTTGCCCTTGTTCGATGATATAATCGTATGTGACAAGATTCACACGAGGGTTGCACCATGTTCACTCACGTACGCGTGCCGGAAGACGGGAAGAAGATCGAGGTTCGGAACGGACAGCTCGTCGTGCCCGATCATCCCATCATCGGCTACATCGTCGGGGATGGGACGGGACGAGACATCATGCCGGCGGCGATGAAGGTCTGGAACGCCGCCGTGCAGAAGGTTTATGGAGGCCAGCGCAAGATCGCATGGGTCCGCCTCTACGCCGGCGAGGACGCGGAGGAGCTCTACGGCGAGCGCCTCCCGGAGGAGACCCTGCGTGCGATCCGGGAGTTCATCGTGGCCATTAAGGGCCCGCTGACCACCCCCATCGGATACGGCTGGCGCAGCGTCAACGTGCAGCTCCGGCAGAGGTTGGATCTCTATGCGTGCGTGCGGCCGGTGAAATGGTACCCAGGGGTTCCCTCCCCGTTGAAAGAGCCCCACAAGGTCGATATGGTGGTGTTTCGCGAGAACACCGAGGATGTGTATGCAGGGATCGAGTGGGAGGCGGGATCCCCCGAAGCCAAGCGGGTAGCCGCCTATTTGAAGCGAACCTTTAAGATCACCCTACCGCCTGACACCGGGATCGGGGTCAAGCCCATCAGCAAGGAGGCCACCAAGCGGCTGGTGCGCAAAGCGATCCGCTACGCCCTGGAGAACGGCCGGCGCAGCGTCACCCTGGTCGGTAAGGGAAACATTATGAAATACACGGAGGGCGCCTTCATCCGCTGGGGCTATGAGGTCGCCAAAGAGGAGTTCGGCGATGTGACGATCACCGAGGCTGAGGTCGCGGAGGGGAAGCCTGCCGATGGGAAGATCATCATCAAGGACCGCATCGCCGACGCGATGTTCCAGCAGGTCCTACTGCGCCCGGACGAGTACGATGTGATCGCTACTCCTAACCTGAACGGCGACTACCTCTCGGAGGCCCTCGCAGCTATGGTGGGCGGCGTAGGGATCGCTCCCGGCGGGAACATCGGGGATACCTTGGCGGTCTTCGAGGCCACCCACGGCTCGGCACCCAAATATGCGGGGCTGGACAAAGTGAATCCGGGCTCGCTGCTGCTTTCGGGCGTCATGATGTTCCGCTACATCGGGTGGAACGAGGTCGCCGATGCCATCGAGGCCGCCTTCACCCGCACCATTCAGCAGAAGATCGTCACTTACGACCTTGCCCGTCTAATGGAAGGCGCCCGAGAGGTCCGCACCAGCGAATTCGCCGACGCCATCGTCGCCAATCTGTGATTCGGGGACCTGGGGGATAGGGCCCTTCCCCCTCCGCTCGCGGGCTCCGAACGACATCCATCCTAGAAGAATTAGGCTGGGGCGCCGCCGAAGATGGCGCCCCAGCCCGCAGGGAATCGAGCATCAAGAGTGAACGTCCGCTCCCGGCTCCGGAAACCTCATGGAGGCGAGAAATGGAAGCATCCTCCACGGCCACTGTCGTCGCTCTCTTCCGTTGCCCCGGCCATCGGGCGCCGATGGAGCCTGTGACCGCCGTCTGGGCAGAAGCCAATTGGGGGTTATTGGGAGATGCCCACGCTCGCCCGGATTCCTCCCGCCAGGTTCTGCTGATGGCTCAGGAGGTCCTGGACGCGTTGGGCTTATGGCCCGGGGCCGTGCGGGAGAACATCACCCTCCAAGGCTTTCCCCTTGATCAGCTTCGCCCCGGCGATCGCCTTCAGGTTGGAGAAGCGATCCTTGAGATCACAAAACCGTGCACCCCATGTGCTCGAATGGATGAAATCCGTCCAGGGCTTCAGGAAACCCTGCGGGGCCGTCGGGGAATGCTGGCCCGTGTGCTTCAGAGCGGATGGATCCGCTGCGGGGATCCCGTGCGTCGGGTGATGATGGAAGATACGCGCAACGGCAACCCCATGAGCTCCGCGTGACCGGTGGGCGCGCTTAGATCCGACGGCATAACGTGGGTGTTTTAGCGCTCTGCTGCGGACAAGAGCCCCTTGATTGCCGTCTACCCCTTAGGACAGATGGTATTCGTGCTGAAATTCCATATTTCACAAATTTGTGATATATAAGTTCCAGGAATCCTGAGCGAGGTGAGACTGGGCCATGGCTCCCGTTCGCAAAGTGCCGGAGATCGTCATTGGGCGGCTTCCGATTTACCTGCGGGCCTTGCAGGTGATGGCGGCCGAGGGCCGGGAGGTAACCTCCTCTCAGGAACTGGGAGAGCGCCTGGGGATCAGTTCCGCGCAAATCCGAAAAGATCTCTCTTATTTTGGTACGTTTGGGAAGCAGGGAACGGGCTATCGGATTCCCGATCTGATTGAGCACCTGAAGCGCATCCTGAAGGTCGATCGAATATGGGACATGATCCTGATCGGGGCTGGCCACCTGGGACACGCGTTGGCCCAATATCAGGGGTTCACTCCTCGCGGGTTCCGGCTTGTGGCCATCTTCGATAATGATCCGGAGAAGATCGGACGGCCGATTGGGCCTCATGTCATCCGGGATGTGCAAGAGCTCCCCACTTTCGTGCGTGAACATCGGATTCGGATCGCCATGATCGCCGTCCCCGCCTCGGCCGCCCAACAGGTGGCCGATCTCTGCGTTGAGGCGGGCATCCGCGCCATCCTGAATTACGCCCCGATCCATTTGAAGGTCCCGCCGGGGATTTTGGTTCAATACATCGATCCAGCGATCCACCTGCAGCAGATGACCCATTACCTGGAGGATGAACGCTGAAGCCGCTCCAATCGATTTCCTTCGCCTTCGCGGGGCTGGAGGAAAGGAGGCGACCCTGGATGCCGGTTCCTTCCGGGAGGGACCGAGATCGGCTTAGCATCTCAGGCTTTCAACGGACGAGGTAAAGCGCCGGGTAGAAAAACACCCAGACGATGTCCACGAAGTGCCAGTATTTCACCGCCCCCTCGACGCCCCACAAGCGCCCGGGGCCGAAAGCTCCCCGTCGGCCCAGCCGGTAAATCAGGGAAAGGATCAGCACCCCGCTCAGCACATGGGCCGCGTGCATGCCCGTCATCGTGAAGAACACCGTGCCATATCCAGAGGAGGGCGGTGCAAAATGCATGGCTTCCGGCCATTCCAGAACCACCACACCGACCAGGAACAGAACCCCCAGGAGGATAGTGGCCAGCAGGTTCCGGAGGAACATCGAGGTCTTCCCGTGGGCGATGGCGACCTCCGCGCGGTTGGCCGTGAAGCTGCTGGTGAGCAGGATCAACGTAATGGCCAACCCCAGGCTCTGGTTCAACTCCGCCGGCCGGTAGGTCCCCTGGAGAGCGAAGCGAGCGCTCAGGAGAGCGGCGAAGATCATGCTCTCGGAGAGCAGAAACAGCCATAGCCCAAAGCGGGGGATGCGCGAGGGGGTGGCGATCGCATGGGTCTCTGGGACAGTGCTCATTGCTCCTCCTCATGCCAGAGCTGGCGAAGGTGCATGTAGAACCAGAGGATCAGACCGGCCTTGGCTATACCCAGAACAGCCAGAGCCGGGAGCGGACGAGGCAAAGCAGTGGCCGCCAGGATCTCCAGGGCCGTGAGCCCGAGCAATCCCCCGAACACGAGCACCCCCACCCGGAAGGGCGAAAGCGTCCCACGCATCTTTCCCCTCCTACTCTCCACCGACCCAGGCATGGGCGGCGCCTGGGACCCCGTAGCCGTAGGGATCCCCGACCACCCGCGGTAGGGCCGGGAAGTTCTCGACCGGAGGCGGTGAAGACGTTTGCCACTCCAACGTGCGAGCGCGCCAGGGGTTATCTACCGCCCGAGGGCCTCGCGCCCAGGCATATGCGAGGTGGGCGATCAGGAAGAGAAAGCTGGCCCCCAGGATGAAAGCGCTCATGGAGACCAGCATATTCCCCCCAGCCAGATAAGCCGGGTAATCCGCAACGCGGCGGTTCATTCCGTACAGGCCGAGGCCGAACATAGGCAGGAAGGTCAAATTGAAAGCCAGGAAGAACCACAAGGCGTGGATGCGGCCCAGGCGATCGTCATACATCCGCCCCGTGATTTTGGGGAACCAGTAATAGAGCCCCGCCACCAAGGCGAAGATCATCCCACCCAGGATCGTGTAGTGGAAGTGGCCCACGACGAAGTAAGTGTCCTGAAGGTGAAGATCGGTGGGGACATCGGCCAGGAAGATGCCGGTTACCCCACCGATGAGGAAATTGGCCAGGAAGGCCAGAGCCACCAGCATCGGAGGCCGCAGCCACAGGCGGCCCTGCCACACGGTTCCCAGGGCCGAGAGGAAAATCAGGCCGGTGGGCACGGAGATCAATTCGGTGGTGACCATAAAGGGCGCATGAAGCCAGGAGGGCATGCCGCTGGTGAACATGTGGTGGGCCCAGACCAGGAAACTGAGCCCCACGATCCCAAAAAACCCGCCCACGGCCCAGCGATAGGCGAACAGCGGCTTGCGGGCGAAGTGGGGGAGGATCTCCAGGATCACCCCGAAGGCGGGGACGATCATGATATAGACAGCGGGGTGGGAGTAGAACCAGAAGATATGCTGATAAAGGAGCGGATCTCCTCCCCGGGCGGGGTCGAAGAAACCCATGCCCAGGATCCGATCCAGGAGGACCATCAGCAAGGCCACCGCCACAAATTGGGTGGCGATCAGGCTCAAGATCGAGGTGGCAAAGATCGACCAGACAAAGATCGGAAGCCGGCCCCAAGTCATGCCCGGCGCTCGGAGGAAGACGATGGTGGTGAGGAAGTTCAGGCCGCCCAGGATCGAGGAGAGGCCCACTGTGATAAACGCAAGGTTGAAGAGCACTTGGCCGCTGGCATTGATCTCACTAAGGGGTGGGTAGGCGGTCCAGCCGCTGTCGAAGCCACCCAGCATGGGCGTGCTGAGCAAGGCCAGCGCGGCCGGCGGCACCAGCCAGTAGCTCAGGGCATTGAGGCGGGGGAAGGCCATATCGCGGGCCCCGATCATCAAGGGCACCAGATAGTTCCCAAACCCCCCGACAATCGTGGCCACCGCTACAGCGATCATTATAATCCCATGCAAGCTCATCACCGTGTTATACTGGCCCCGGCTGATCAGCTGGAGGCCCGGCCGCATCAGCTCGGCTCGCATCAGCATAGCCAGCAGGCCCCCGACCAGCATCAACCCCAAGAAGGTCACCAAATACTGAACCCCGATCACCTTGTGATCGATGGTAAAGCGGAAATAACGCTCCCAGCCCCGGCCCTCCTCTGGGTGAACCGGCCATCCGAACCACTCCCGCGCCCAGACCTCCCACATCCCCACGCCCAGCAGCCAGCCGATCAGACCCAATCCATACCCGGCCACAACGGCAGGCTCGCTGGTTAACCCCCGTCCGGTGAGGGCGGCGATTAACCCGGCTCCGATCAGATAGCCGATCCCACCCCAGAGCAACCCTCGTCCGATGGGGAGAAACGCCCGCATTGGGTACCTCCTGCTGATCTCCTGTTCACTTCTTCCGCTGCTGATCCACCCAGGCCGCAAATTGATCTGCGGAGATCACCTCCACGGTAGAGATCATGGCAGCATGGCCGGTCCCACACAGCTCCGCGCACTGCACCCGCAGCGTGGGCTCCAGGGTCGTGCGACCGAGTTGATTAGGGGTAAGGATCAAAGAGGTGGTCCGCCCAGGGACCGCATCGATCTTCAGCCGGAAGGCCGGGATCCAGAAGGAGTGGACCACATCTTGAGAGGTGATCTCGAAATGGACGGGGCGGCCCAGCGGAAGAACCAGGCGGTCCTTGACCTGAATCTGATACTGAGGATAGGTGAACAGCCAAGACCATTGACGGGCCTGGACCTGCACCACTAACGCTTCTTCATCTTCATCCGCAGCCACAGCAGAGGGGGGATGGATAAATTTTAATTCCATTAACCCCCGGATGCCTGGCTGGATCACCAGGGAGAGCGCCAGAAGGGAGGTCGCGATCAGCCAGGCCAGGGCTCCGGTGGTATGGCCAAACACCGGCGGGCCATCCTCAGGCGGATCCCCAACGGCCCGGAAACGGAACAGGCTGTAAAGCAGCACGCTGAGGACGAAGGTGAAGACCGGCGCCCCAACTATCAACAGATATCGGAACGCCCGATCCACGACTTGAGCTTCGGAGGCCATCGACGGGGGAAACGGGACCCCAAGGATGATCGCCGTCTCCCCGAGAAAGGTTAGGATCAGCCACAACCCGAGCGCCCGAAGGACATCCCGCATCGGCCGTTCACCTTTCTACGATGAATTTGCCCTTCATCCCCTCCTGATAATGCACCCCATCTTCCTCAAAGCAACCGATCTCCCACTCTCCTACCCGATCGGCAGGCACTGTGAAGACGATGGTAGCAGTCCCACCAGGCTCTAGCGCCACCATGAAGCCAGCATGCGCCTCTTCTTCCTCCTGCTCGATCTTCTCACCACTCACCTGGGGATGAAGGCCAGCAAAGAAGTCCTCCTGATACCCGGCGGGCTTGCCCTCCATCTCCATCACTGTGCGACCGATCATCAGCTCGTGATCCTTCTTGCCGGAGTTCACCAGGACCAGGCGAACCTCCTGGCCTGCCTTCACTCGGATCGTATCCGGCTGAAACTTGTACTCGGTCATGGTGATCCGGATTTCCCCTGTGCTGGGCCCTGACGATGGCCCTTGCGGTTGCCCGCATGCCACTAGCAGGAAGATCCCTGCGATGAACGCCCATCCCCACCGGTTCATAAGCGCACCTCCGGTCGGATCTATGTGCCCTCATCGTAATGCACACCCGAAAGTTGGACATCTGTTCCAAAGGTGAATAAAGGGATAACCAAGAGAAGTAAAAAAGGATTAAGGGGGATACATCCTATGGGGAGGTTGGGGAGGCGCCCGCTTTTTCCTCTTTTTCAGTTTTGGTCCCCTAGGGGTTTTAGGGCGAGCCGGGCGCCGAGGGTGCCCGGCTCGCCCTAAAATGCTTTAGAGACCACCTTCCCACAGCCCCAGGGGCCGTGGGAAGGGGGCCAGGGGGATGGAGCCGTTGGCCCCCACCATCCTATATACCGAATGGAGAGCCCATCGGAAGGGGAACAGGAAGGTGGAAAACCCGTCACAGGCTTCCTCGATCCTAAAGCCCGAGGCGGCGGGCCTGAGCGATCGCTTCCGCTCGGCTCCGGACGCCAAGCTTACGAAGTAACCGTCGAGCATAGAGCTTCACTGTGGGGAGCGCGAGGCCTAAATGGGCGGCGATCTCCTTGTTGGTGAGCCCTCGGGCCATCAGGGCCAAGATCTCCCGCTCCCGCAGGGTCAGCGAGGGAAGAGCAGGAACCGGCGGGGTGGGAAGACCCGCCAGCCATGCCAGGACCCGGGGAGTAAGGGTAGGATCTAAGATCGCCTTGCCGGCGACCACATGGCGAATGGCGGCGATCACCTCCTCAATTGTGGCATCTTTCAGGAGATAGCCATGGGCTCCCGCCGCGATCGCACCCCACAAGTCCTCATCCTCATCCGACACCGTGAGCATAATCACCCGGGTCTCCGGGCATCGCCGCAGGATCTCCCGCGTGGCCCTCACACCGCCGCCCGGCATCCGGACGTCCATCAATACCACATGGGGGCGGTAGCGGACAGCCAGCTCGATAGCCTCCTCTGCATCCCGAGCGTGGGCGATCACCTGCAGGCCCGGCTCCTCTGCGAGCAGGCTGGCCAAACCCTCCCGAAAGAGGGTATGATCATCCGCCAGCAGCAGTGTGATTCGCTCCGTCATAGAGAAGAGTGGGCGTTCCACCGACTCCATTGGTTCCACTCCTTTCGCTCGCCTTGGGCCATCGCAGGCGAATCCAAGTTCCCTGCCCAGGGGCGCTATGGATCTCCAGGGTCCCTCCTAACCGCTCCGCTCGCTCCTGCATCATCCGGAGACCGAAAGCTGTGGGGGGAAGTGCCTCCGGGTTAAAACCCACGCCATCATCGGCAATCTCCAGAATCCCCTCTCCACTCTCCCAGCGCAAGGAGAGACGAATCCGTCGGGCGTGCGCATGACGGCGCGCATTGGTCAGGGCTTCCTGAGCGATCCGCAGGCAATGGGCTTCCTCCCATGGGGTGAGCGGCGGCAGCTCTTGAAGGTCCAGCTCGATCTCCGCTTCCCCTCGGGCCTGGATAGGGGCGACCAACCGGCGAAGCGCATCGGCCAAGGTTTCGCCCCGACCTCGCACCGTTCGCAAACCCTCCAGGGTCAGACGGACCTCGGTATAGAGATCCCGGAGATCTTCCCGGATCTCCCGCAGAAGCCCCGGGAGGATGTTCCCCGCACCCTGGCGAGCGCATGCCCGTTCAGCTTTCTGAACCTTCAAATGCAGGTAGGCCAAATGCTGGGCGATGTCGTCGTGAAGCTCCCGCGCCAGGCGGCGCCGCTCCTCCCAGATAGCAGCTTCGACTCCAAGCCGGGTTTGCCGGGCCGCATGCAGCCAGCGAGCCATGGCCTGAGCCGCCACCTGGGCCAATCGCTCTTCTGGTGGGGAAAGATCCCGCCGGGTGGGATGACCCAGCAGCAGCCCTCCAATCCTTTCTCCATCAATCTGCAGTGGGAGCCACCGAACCCAGCCCCAGGAAGCTCGCTGAGAGCTCATGGAGTCTATCGAGGCCATCGCCCGCAGTTCATTCTCCACCGCCAGGAGGTCCTCAGGAGGAAGATTCCAGGCGGCCACCGCCCGAGCGCTCCCCTCCTCGATCATGACCAGCACCCCCCATGCCATTCCACATCCTTCCACCACCAACCGTAAGGGAGGAAGGAGCACGCTCTCCGAGTCAGGTGCTGCAGGGACCAGACGTTCGATCTCAGCCCGGATGGTCGCCTCCCAGCGCGCGGCGCGAGCGGCCATCACCGCCGCGGTGAGCTCCGCGGCCAAACTCTGGAGGAGCTCATAGCGCTCTTGGGACAAGGGTGCTTCAGCAGAGCGGTAAAGGACTAGGAAACCCAGGGTTTGATCCCCGTAAGCCAGGTGCAAGCATGCAACGGAGGCGAAGCCCATTGCCCGCGCTGGGGCTGTTGGAAGAAGCGGACACGCCTCGCCCACCCGAGCCGCGCGGGGGAAGCATCGGACGCATCGAGAAGGGGTTTGCGGATCCATCCAGCGGGTCTCCAGGAGCTCCCGCATCGCCTCCGGGAGGCCTCGCTCTCCGGCCAGCTCCAGGCGCCCCGTCGTAGGATTCCAACTCAGGAAGAGCCCTGCCTGGGCCTGCGCGGCCTCCATCGCCAGCTCCAGCGCCGTCTCAACCATTTGAGGCCAATCGGAGGAGGTGGAAAGCGCGCGACTTGCTCGATGAAGGAAGGCAAGCCGCGTGCGCTCCTGTTCCAGAGCAGCCTGGCTTTCCTGCAGAGCCCGCAGGCTGGCCTCCATCGTTTGAGCAATCTGCCCCCATTCATCCGCTGACCGAATGGGAAGCTGCACATTGAATTGCCCACGACCGACCGCCTTTATGGCGTGGAGTAGAAGGTTAAGGGGGCGAAGGACCCAACGGTAGAGAGCCAGGTGGGTGATCAGGAGAAGGAAGAATCCTAATCCCAGAGCCCAGAGGGATTGTTGCAGGATTAGGGAACGGAAATAGCTTTCCAGCTGGGGAATCGGCTCCGCCAGATGAAGCATGCCCTCTCCGGGCATGGGAACGGTGCATGAGGCGACCCACACCGATCCGTGCCGCATGACCTGAAATCGCGGGAACAGCCCTGGGCCTGCGATCTCCCTCTCTACATAGCTGATTTGGGCGGGAACGGTTACGTTGCTCAGGCGCACCCGTCCCTGGGTATCCAACAAAAAGACCTGATGCGAGGCGCCATAACGGTCAATACGGTCCAGGATCCGTACGACGTCCTCTAAAGAGCGCGAATGGATGGGATCCGACAAGAGAAAAGCCAGGCCTTCCGCCTCTTCACAGAGATGACGTTGAACCTCCTGGAGGAAGAACTCGCGCTGCCGTAGGATGTTTCCTATAAGAAGGAAGAGAACAACGACCAGCACACCCCCCGTGAGGAGAAGGAATCGCCCCCTCAACCCGAGGATCCTTAACCGAAGCAATTGAGCCAAAAAGCGGCCCATTTTTTCGCCCCAGGTCTGGGTATCTATGCTTCAGATAACCGGAAAGATCCTTCCACTGTTTACTTAGATTATAAACTCGTTATGCAACAGCGCGCTGGGGAAATAGCCCCGCTTTCCCGCATTTTCTCACCCCAAGAAACCTCCCCCGGTTGCTTTGGTTGTTATTGCTCCTTCCATTCCGCCTGGTCCCATTCGGTTCGAAGCTCTCGCGAAGAAACAGAAGTGTCCTACCCCTCTTCATCCCTTCTCCCCACAGCCCAAAGGGCTGCGGGGAGAAGGGATGAAAAATCCTCGGGGGCTGGGGGCCGTCAAAGGCGGCCCCCAG
>NZ_JBHOQJ010000130.1:0-30150 GCF_042408365.1 Thermoflexus sp. | reverse complement strand
CCCCCCCCCCCCCCCCCCCCCCCCCCCCCCCCCCCCCCCCCCCCCCCCCCCCCGGGGAGGGGGGAGGGGCCATCCCTTTCCTCACGGTTATGCCGTCTTTGTCAGAATTTTGAAAAGCCCTGAGAGGCCAATGGAGTAGGGGCGACGCGGTTCAGGGCTGGCGAGAGGAGACGGAAGGATCCCACCTCCCTTTATCTTCCCTCCTCGCGAGGCAACCGATGGTATAACTCCTGATCCGATGTGGAAGAAGCACCCGCTGGAGGAAGGATAAACATTTGAACAAAGAACTGGTCGCTGGGGTCCATGTTACAATCTAGGAATTGGGAGCGGTGGGCGAGAGACAGAGAGCCGTCTGGTAGAGGGTTGCCATCTCAGGTAGGAAATCGCCAAGGGACGAGGGAAGGGCGATGGAGGTGGAGATCCGACCGTTACGCACATTGGAGGAAATCGAGGCCTGTGTGGAGCTCCAGCGCCAGATCTGGGGCTCCGACGATCTGGACGTGGTTCCCGCTCACGTGCTCATCACGGCTGCGCATAATGGGGGAGTGCTCCTGGGGGCCTTCGCTGGCGGGCAAATGGTAGGATTCGTGTTCGGTTTTCTGGGAACCGATGAGCGTCGCGGGCGCGAAGCTCCAGCCACGGTGAAGCTGAAACACTGCTCCCATCAGCTGGGTGTGCTTCCGGAGTGGCAGGATAAAGGCGTCGGTTACATGTTGAAGTTGGCTCAGAGGGAGGTGGTTCGCAATCAGGGGCTTCGTTTGATCACCTGGACCTATGATCCGCTGGAGAGCCGCAACGCTTATTTCAACATCGCCAAACTGGGAGCGGTGTGCAATACTTATATCCGGAACGCTTACGGGGAGCTCCGGGATGCCCTGAATCGGGGGCTGCCTACGGATCGCTTCCAGGTGGACTGGTATATCGCCAGCCGGCGCGTGGCAACCCGTCTGCGCCAAGGCCATTATGCGCTCTCCCGTTCGCTGTTCGAACAGGCTGGAGCTGTGCTGGTGAATCCATGTCGCTTTGATGAACGGGGCTTGCCCATTCCCCCGGAGGCCTTTCAGACACCGGACGCCGCCTTCTGGCTGGTGGAGATCCCCCATCGCTTTCAGGATATCAAACGCCAGGACCCAGGCCTGGCGCGGGCCTGGCGTTTCCACACCCGGGAGCTCTTTGAAACAGCGTTCGCCCTCGGTTATCTGGTGGTGGACTTCATCCGCGAACAGGGGTCGGGGAATCCGCCTCGCAGTTTCTACGCCCTGGTCCGTGCCCATTTAACTGGACAGGAGCCCTGGAGCGTCTTCGCCAGGGATCTTGTGGATCTTCGGGAAGTGGAGTGAGCTCGATGCGATGGTGTTTGTTCCGAGATGTTGCCGCCTTCGATGAGCTGAAGGAGGCCTGGGTGGATTTGCTGGGCCGATCTTCCGTGGATTCCCCTTTTCTGCGCCCGGACTGGCTGCGGACCTGGTGGGAGCATTTCGGGGAAGGGGAGCTCCACTTGTTCACGCTGGAGGAGGAGGGTCGGCTCATTGGGATCGCGCCCTTGCGCCGGATCGCGCGGAACGGTCGTTGGGTTCTGGAGACCTTCGGTGAGGAGGTCACGGACTATTTGGATCTTCCAGGGGAATCCGGCCGGGAGAAGGAGATCGCTCACGCACTTCTAACCTGGCTCACCAGCCCGTCGGCGCCGGAATGGGATGTTTTGATCCTCTGGAACATCCGAGCGGATTCCGCAGTTTATTCGGTGTGGCCTTCGGCGGCGGCCGCTTATGGCCTCGCGGCCCAGGCGGAGCAGTTAACGGTGTGCCCGGTCCTTCATCTGCCCTCCACCTGGGACGCTTATCTTCAGATGCTGGATCGGAAAGATCGTCACGAGTTGCGGCGCAAGATGCGCCGGGTCGAGGCGCTGGAAAGGGTCCGCTGGTATATCCTGCAGAAGGATGGACCCGAGGCGGGGAAGGCGATCGAGGATTTCCTGAACTTGATGGCGGCCAGCCATCCCGAGAAGGCCGCCTTCCTGAGCGAGCGCATGCGCGGTTTCTTCCGCCAGGCGATCCGTCAGGGTTTGCAGGAAGGATGGGCGCGTCTCTCCTTCATCGAGATCGCGGGGCAGAAGGCTGCGACCTATTTGGATTTCGATTATGGAGATCGAATCTGGCTCTATAACGCGGGCTTCAATCCCCGGTTCGCGGGCCTCAGCCCAGGGATGGTGCTGTTGGCTTATCTGATCCGTCAAGCGATCGAGCAGGGCAAACGGGTCTTCGATTTCTTGCGTGGGGACGAACCGTATAAGTTCCGGTTCGGCGCCCAGGAGGTGCCGCTCTATCGGATCCTGATCCGACGGTCAGAATGAGCTCGTCCGCCCCACAGAGCTGGGCCTTCAGCTGTCTGAGTCCGAACCGATATCGATTGCCGAACCAGCAGCCTGTGCTCAGGAGGTGCACCATGGCCATCGAGCTGAAAGTTGTGCAGATCGAGAAGCCGGATGAGCTGAACGTCATCCTGGGCCAGAGCCACTTCATCAAAACGGTGGAGGACATCCACGAGGCGCTAGTGAACACAGTCCCCGGGATCAAGTTCGGTTTGGCCTTCTGCGAATCCTCAGGCCCCGCCCTGGTCCGAGCCAGCGGCACCGATCCGGAGCTGGTGGAGCTGGCGAAGAAGAACGCCCTGGCCGTCGGGGCCGGCCATTTCTTCATCGTGGTCCTGGGCAAGGGCTATTATCCGATCAATGTTCTCAACGCCATCAAGATGGTCCCAGAGGTCTGCCACATCTACGCCGCCTCCGCTAACCCCATACAAGTCATCCTGGTGGAGACGGAGCAGGGGCGGGGGATCCTGGGAGTGGTGGACGGCGTGGCCACGCGGGGGATTGAGACGGAGGCTGATGTTGCCCACCGCAAGGACTTCCTGCGCCGGATCGGCTACAAGATGTGAGCAACGGTCCGCGAAGCAGGACGCCCACGCGTGAAGGGAGTGGGGCTGGGGGCCATTGATGGCGGCTCCGGCCCCAAATCCCTTGGGAAGAGGCCTCTGGGAAGCCAATGGTAGTGATGCGCCGGGCGATGGTCACTGAACGGTTCCTTTCGGGGGGCTTTGAGGCTGGGGCGCGCCATTTGGGGGCGCAACGTGGGGTGCCGTGTTCTCATCGTAGCGCTCGCTGGGGAGGTTGAAATCCGCGAGGTCCGGATCTGCGAGGTGTCTGAGCGCTTGTTCTCTTTTCCAGGAAGATTCGAGATGGGAGCTGTAGTCCTGGTGTTCCTCGATGGAGTGGGGTTAGGGGAGCCGGATTCCTGGAATCCACTCTTCCTCCCTGGCCTTCCCCGGTTGTCCGCTCGAATCGGAAGCCCCTTGGTGCGCGGTTGCGCAAGGGAGAACGGGGATTTCCTCTGCCGCGAGCTGGACGCCACGCTGGGGGTGCCAGGGCTTCCGCAGAGCGCCACCGGCCAGACCGCCCTCTTCACCGGCCTGAACGCGCCCGCCCTCATCGGGGCTCATCGAACCGGTTATCCATCCTCCGAACTGGTGCGCTTGCTAAAGGACCACAGTTTGTTCGCGAGGGCGCAGGCGGAAGGTTTCCGACCAACCTTTGCGAACGCGTATTCGGATTTCTACTGGGAGCTCGTGGCTCGGGGACGGTTGCGGCCCTCGGTGACCACATGGATGAACCGGCTGGCGGGCCTCCCGTTCCGCACCTTTGTGGATCTGGTCGATGGACGGGCGCTCCTCTGGGACATCACGCATACGTTCGCACCGGACTGGGCGCGCCGCCACGGGCGCCCTTTCCCGGATCTGCCACCGGTGGCGCCGGAGGAAGCGGCGCTTCGCCTCCTGCGGTTGCTGGAAGAAGCGGACCTCGTGCTCTTTGAGAGCTTCCTCCCCGATCTGGTCGGCCATCGCCATGTGCCCCCGGAGCCGGTCTTGGAAGTGCTGGATCGCCTCCTGGACGCCCTGATAGCTGATCGGCCGCCGGGGGCCACCGTGGTGGTGACCAGCGACCACGGGAACATAGAGGATTTGCGGACCCGATTGCATACCACAAATCCGGTTCCGCTCCTGGTCGCCGGGCCAGGGGCTCGAATCTTTCAGAACGCGGCATCGCTGCTGGATCTTACCCCGGGGATCCTGGAGACGCTGAGGGCGTGACGTGCGTGGCGCACTGGCCCCGGCTGGATTCCCTTGGCGCTAAAGCAGGGAACACGCGGCACGATCGACGAGCCATAATATCCGTCCCCCAATCGGTCGGATCCCCTGGGCTGGCCATCGACGTGGATCCGACGGGCTCCGCAGGACCTCCCGTAGGATCCCCGCCTTGTTGGCACCGGACACCAGAAACGCAACCAGGTAGGCCTGGTTAAGCAAAGGAAAGGTCAGCGTCACACGGGGAGGAGTGACCTCTTCCACTGCCACCACCCAACGGACTTGCTCCTCCAGGGCTGGGCTGGATGGGAAAAGGGAGGCGGTGTGACCATCCTCTCCCAGCCCCAGGAAGATCAGGTCGAAGCGGGCAGGGCGCTCCCCAAAGAAATCGCGTAAGATCCTCTCGTAGCGGGCCGCTGCGGCTTTCGGATCGTCCGCGCACGCTATCGGATGGATTTGGTCCTGGGGGATGGGCACATGGGTCAGCAGCGCTTCGAAGGCCATTCGGGCGTTGTTGCGAGGATCCTCGAAGGGGACGCATCGTTCATCTCCCCAGAAGACATGCACCCGATCCCATTCCACGGCGTCTCGACATGGGGAGCGAGCCAGCCATTCGTAGGCCTGCCGTGGTGTCTGCCCTCCGGAGAGGGCGACGGCGAAGCGGCCTGAGCGCCGGATGGCCTGCCGGGCCCGGCGGGCGAAGAGGGCGGCCGCAGCGCGACTTAAGGCTTCCGGGTCGGAGAAGATCCATAGCATCGGAGGGTCCCCTGTTGCTCGTAGTAGAGCGTTTTAGCGCTCGTCTCATTTTTGTGAGCAGCGATTAAGAGGCTTCGGTTTCCCTTAGCGTCTGATGGCAGCGAGGGGCCTTTCGCGCGTATTCGGCCGACGGAGGCTCGTCCTTCGCCCGACGCTTATAATGGGCACTGAAGTGCCTTACTACGAACTGGGAGGCCCCACCTCCCTTTATCCCCCCTCCCCATGGCCCGAAGGGCTGTGGGGAGGGGGGATAAAAGATGGGTTGGGGGCGAGCCGAGCGCCTTCGGCTCGCCCCCAACCTCCATCATGGGAGCGCCTGTCGAACGTGGATCACAGGTCCTTGGTTCCCTTCGGCGTCTGGTGGCAGGGAGAGCCCTTCATGTGCGACTTGGCGGGTGGAGGCCCGTTGTGAGTCTGACGCATGGGACGGGCCCTTGGATCCTCTCATCCGGAGCCTCTTTCGACACCTCCCCTCGTTTCTTCTAAAATCGTCGGAAGCTCCCATTGACGTCCGTCCTGGGCCAGCAATTGATCCGCCTCCGGGGGTCCCCATGTGCCAGCCGGATAATTCGGGAAATTCTCCGGCGGATGCCGGGCCCACGCGTCCAGGATCGGCTGGAGCACGGCCCACGCTCTCTCAACCCAGGCGGCCTCCAGGGATTGGGTGGCATCTCCACGGATAAGATCCAAAAGCAGCGTCTCGTAAGCCTCGGGCGGGTCGTTCCCGAAGGTCTCCCGGTAGAGGAAATGCATATCCACCGGCCGAAGCCGCATCACCGGGCCAGGGGCTTTCGCCTGGAAGCGGAACAGGACCCCTTCCTCCGGTTGGAGGCGCAAGATCAGCCGATTGGGCTGCCAGGATTGAACGGCAGCATCGGGGAACGCCCGGTGAGGCACCGGCCGGAAAGTGATAGAGACCTCCGAGGCCTTGACGGGGAGACGCTTCCCGGTGCGCAGATAGAAGGGCACTCCCTGCCATCGCCAGTTATCGATGAATAGCTTAAGGGCCACGTAGGTCTCGGTGGTCGAGCGAGGGTCCACGCCGGGCTCCTCCCGGTAGCCGGAGACCTCCTCGCCGTCGATGCGCCCCCGTCCATATTGGCCGCGGACGGCATAGGTGGAGACCTGGTCAGGAGGGATCGCCCGGATGGCATGTAGCACCTCCAGCTTCTTGTGATGGATCTCCTCGGCGTTAAGGGAGACCGGGGGTTCCATGGCGATCAGGCAGAGGATCTGGAGAAGATGGCTCTGGACCATATCGCGCAGCGCGCCGGTCTGATCGTAGTAACCCCCTCGGTGCTCCACACCGACGGTCTCGGCGACGGTGATCTGAACGTGGTCGATGTACTGACGGTTCCAAATCGGCTCGAAGAAGGCGTTGGCGAAGCGCAAGGCCAGGATGTTCTGAACGGTGTCCTTCCCCAGGTAGTGATCGAGGCGGTAAATCTGGTGCTCCTCCAGAAAGCGGCGCAGGCGCGAGTTCAACGCCCGGGCGGAGGCCAGATCATGCCCAAAGGGTTTCTCGATCACCACCCGGTGGCGATCTCGATCTCGCACCAGGCCGGCATCACCGAGGTGGGCCACGATGGTCTCTGTGACGCTCGGGGGCACGGCCAGGTAGAAGATATGGTAGGCCATATCGGACGTCTCGGGTTCCCCCATACGGAGGCGCTGGGACAACTCCGCGTAGAGGGATGGGTCGTCATAGTCGCCGCGCAGGTAAAACAGCCGGCTGGAGAAGGAAGGCCACGAAGCACCATCGGGCGACCGGCGGGCGAACCGCTGGACCCCATCGAGGATGCGGGCGCGGAAGGTCGCCTCATCCATCGCGCTGCGGGCCACCCCGAGCACGGCCCACCGTTCAGGCAGCCAGCCGTCCGCGTGGAGATCGAAGAGGGCTGGCCCCAGTTTGCGCCAGACCAGATCCCCGCTGGCGCCGAAGAGGATCAGGAAAACCGGTGTGGTGGAAGGAGCCATATGCGGAAGCCTCTTGTTTGTTTTCTATTCCATCTCTCCCCAGCCCGAAGGGCTGCCGGGAGGGAAAACCTTACCGAACACCCCGGAGCCGCTGCGGCTTCTTCTTCGCCCAGGCGAGCAGCTGCTCCAGCGGCCAGGTGTTGGCGATGTCAGCGGGGGTGGCCCAGGCCCGACGAGCCGTGGCCACCCCGAAGTGGATCAGGTCAAACTCCCCCGGGCTGTGGGCGTCGGTGCTGATCACCAGCTTGCATCCCAGCTCCAGGGCCCGCCGGGCCAGGATGTCCGGAAGATCCAAACGGGCCGGGTTCGCGTTGATCTCCAACAACGTCCCGGTTTCCGCCGCCGCCCGCAGGATGGCCTCCCAATCGGCATCCGCTCCCTCCCGCTCCCCTAACAACCGTCCGGTCGGATGGGCGATGATGTGGACGTGGGGGTGGCGGATGGCTGCCAGAAAGCGAGCCGTCACCCGCTCCCGGTCTTGCCGGAGGCCGGTGTGTACAGAGGCGACCACCAGATCCAGGGCGGCCAGAACCTCATCGGGGTAATCCAGGCTGCCGTCGGCCCGGATCTCCACTTCGGCCCCGTGGAGCACCCGGAAGCCGTCCCCGAGCTCCGCGTTGACGGCCTCCACTTCCCGGCGTTGCTCCCACAGCCGCTCCGGGGTCAGGCCCTTGGCCACTCCCAAGCTTTGGGAGTGATCAGTAAGCAATATATATCGGTAGCCTTTGGCCTTCGCCGCGCGGGCCATCTCCCGGATCGAGGCCTGGCCATCGCTCCAGACGCTATGGACTTGGAGGTCCCCCTGGAGGTCCTCCACCTCGATCAATCGAGGGAGGCGGCCCTCGAGGGCTGCCTCGATCTCCCCACGCCCTTCTCGCAACTCCGGCGGGATATAGGCCAGGCCGAGGCGGGCGTAGACTTCCTCTTCCGTTGCGCACAGGATCTCTTTTTCCGTTTCCACCCGGGTGAGGGCGTATTCGCTGAGGCTGTAGCCGCGCCGTAAGGCATGCTCCCGCAGCTGGATGTTATGTTGCTGGCTGCCCGTGAAGTATTGCAGCGCGGTCCCCCATCGTGCCGCCTCAATCACCCGTAGATCCGCCTGCAGGCCGTTCCTCAGACGGACGCTGGATTTGGTGGAGCCCTTGAGAAGCACAGCCTCCACGATAGGAAGCGAGGTGAACCGCTCCATCACCGCCTCGGGGTCCTCGGCCGCGACCAGGAAATCCAAGTCGCCGATGGTGTCTTTCATCCGGCGGAAGGAGCCAGCGGCGGCCAACCGTTGGACCCCAGGCACCTCCTGGAGGGCCCTCAGGATCTCCTGGGCCAGAGGCCAGGCCGCGCCCAGGGGCACGCGCCCGGCGATCTTCCGCCGTTTAACGGCCTCGATGCTGGCCAGGATCTTGCTCTCGAGCTTAGCCCCGAAGCCGGGCAAGCTCCGGAGCTTCCCGGCGCGGGCGGCCTCTTCCAGCTCCTCCACGGTGGTGATCCCCAGTTTCTCCCACACAGCTTTGATGCGCTTGGGACCCATATCCGGGATCTGGCGCATCTCCAGCAGGCTCTGGGGGATCTCGGATTTCAGGCGTTCGTAGAGCTCCATGCGGCCGGTGCGGATCAGTTGGTCGATCTTCTCCTCAATCGCCTCTCCCACCCCAGGGATGGTGCGCAGGGCCCCCTCTTGCCAGAGGTCGTAAATATCCCGTCCCAGGGCGGCGATGTTCTCCGCGGCCCGGCGGTAGGCCATGACCTTATAAGGGATCTCCCCCTGGATCTCCAGCATATCGGCGATGTTCTCGAAGATCTGCGCGATCTCCTGATTCGTCCATCGCCGCTCCATCGCTGCCTCCCTTGTTCGGATGGCCGTTTGGAATAGGACGCTTTAACACCCGGTGGAGTGTGACGGCCGTAAGTCGCCCGCTCGAAGCCGATGGCCAGCTGTCAGCCAGCGCTGCCAGGATGGCATCGGCGAAGGCTGATGTGTGGCGCGTAGCGCCTACCCCCTGATCTCATCATACCTCGAATGGTCCAGATGGTAGGAACTGCGCCGCGTGGGGCCTGCGAGAAAAGACAGAAGGGCCTCTCCCCATCATCCTCCCCCCCAATGCCCTTGGGGTGGTGGGGAGGAGGGATGAAAATCAGGAGGAAACCCGCTGCGTAACTTCTAGATGGAAACCGGAAGTGATCACCCTTCCTTGCCGATGGGTTAGCCCTGAGGGTGGGAGGGGCGCTCTCTTTCGCGGTTGGAGGCGACGCTCGTTGGGCCTTCAGGGGGATCGATATCGATTCCGCGGAGGCCGAAAGCGGCGAATCCCCCAACCAGCATCATCAACAGCCCGGCCCCTAAGAGCACCGGTCGAGGTCCCCAGAGCTGCCCAAAGAGCCCGGCGCTCCCCTGAGCGAGGGCCAGCGCGCCGTTCACGGTGAGGGTCACCAGGCTATCGACTCGCCCTCGTAGGATATTCGGGGTGATCTGTTGGATCATGGTGGCCAGGCCGGCTCGGGCCACCACGACGCAAAGCCCCATCGCCAGGGCGGCCAGGAGCACGAAGGCGAAGGTCTGGGCCTGGCTGAAAGCCACGGTGGCCAGCCCGGCGGCGGCCAAAAAGAGGCCCACCATAAGGGGAGTAGGAATCCGACGGCCCAGCAGGGGCACGACCCCCAACCCCAGCGCCAGGCCGATCCCCATCATGGCCATCGTCAGCCCGAAGCCGCCCGCTCGCACCTCCAGGACTTCTGCCAGGAAGGCCAGGCCGAGGACCTGCACCACGCCGATTCCTATGGTCGCGAAGGGCGTGACGATGGTCACCCTCCGGAGGGCGCGCTGGCTCCAGGCGAAGCGCAAGCCTTCCAGCAGATCATGTCCTGGGGAGTTCTGTCGGGTTGGTTGAGGGCGATCCATCGATTCCGGAAGATAGATCCAGGCCAGGGTGAGGGCGGAGATCAGGAACGTGACGCTATCCAAGACGAAGGCGGCGTAGGGCCCGAAGCGATCGACGAACAGCCCGGCGGAGATCCCGCCGGCTACCAGGGCGAGGATGTAGCTGGCCTGGAGCATCGTGTTGGCCTGAAGCAGATGGGCCGAGGGGACCAGGAAGGGGAGCACCGCGTTGCGGGCTGGGTAGAAGAAGAGCCCAGCGATGGCCAGGGCGGAGGCCAGCGGATACAGCCGCCACAGATCCGCGTTCATCCGAACCGTCAGCGCGCCGAGGACGATCAGGGCCCGGGCCACATCGGATCCAATCAACACGTAGCGGCGCGGCCAGCGATCCGCGAAGACCCCGCCCCACAGCCCGAAGAGGATCTGGGGCAGGGTGATGGCCAGGGCCAGCCCTCCGAAGGCCGCTCGGGAGTCCGTCAGGCGATCCAGCAGGCTCAGGCCGGCGATGAACAGGAACTGATCGCCCACCTGGGATAGGAACTGGCCTATCCACAACAGGGTGAAGGACCTCCCGAAGGGCCAGAGCGCGCGCCCGTTCAGCGGGAATCCCCTCATCGGATTCACAGGGGCAACTCGTAGATCCGATAGGTCTTGTAAATCCGCCCGCCCATCGCCTGGATGTCCCGGTTCATCATCAGATTGTTCTCCAGCACCCATGACATCTCGGCGCGCCGGTACCCTTTCGGGAGGGCGGCCTTCGCGGTCTCGTAATAGAACAGCGCGTTCACCCCCTGGGATCGCCACCCTTCCACCACCCCCATAGCCATCACCCGGATCGTATCCACCACCCGGCGCACCTTCCAGTAGTAGAGAAGCTTGAGCAACGTCCACCATTCTGGGACTCCCGGGCGTGGGTATGCCTTGTGTAAGGCTTGATTGAGATCTGGCAGGGTCAGAGAGAACCCGATGGGCTCCCCATCGACCTCTGCGATGAACACCAGGTCGGGGTCCACGAATTGGAGCAGTTGAGCCGCCATATGCTCGATCTCCGCATCGGTTAGCGGCACGAATCCCCAATTCCGCTCCCAGGCGGAGTTGTAAACTTTTTTGATGCGGTCGAGTTCCTCTCGGAAGCGCCGGATGTTCCCCGGGCGTACTCGGAACTTCGCCCGGTTCTTCAGCTTCTCCACCACCCGCACCAGCTTCTCCGGCCAGTTGAACACCTCCACTGTCAGCTCATAGGCGTAGAGATCCATTGCCTTCTGGAAGCCGAAGCTTTCGATAAAATCCCGGTAGTATGGCGGGTTGTAGCTCATTAGGATACGAGGTGGGTCGTTGAATCCCTCGATCAAGAGGCCGCACTCTTCGTTGGTGCTGAAGGTGGCCGGGCCGCGCAGGGCGGTCATCCCACGGGCCCGCACCCAATCCCGGGCGGCCGAAAGCAGCGCATAGGCGGCCTCGCGATCCGGTAACACTTCGAAGGCCCCGAAGAAGCCCACCTGCTCATTGTGGAAAGCGTTGTGCTGGTGGTTGATGATGGCCGCGATCGTGCCCACCGGCTCGCCGTCTCGTTGGGCCATAAAGAGGGCCACTTCGGCATGTTGGTAGAAGGGGTTTCGCCGCGGATCGAAGAAAGTTATCCGCTCGCTGATCAGCGGAGGAACCCAATAGGGGTCGCCCCGATATACACGCCAAGGGAACGTGACGAAGGCTCGGCGTTCCGCTGGCGTCCGGCATTCCTGGATTGTCAGCATGCTCGTGCTTCTCCCATCGGGATTTCGCCTGTGGGTCTGTTCGCAGTAGTCACCCTGGAAGGTAGTGCGTCATCCACATTTCTCCCCCTCTCCGCGGCCCGAAGGACCGTGGGGAGGGGGGATCAAGGGGGGTGGGGCCTCCCGCTTCCCTCACGGCGTATCCTCGGCGTGGAATGTCCGGATTAATTTGTTAAACTTCATTAGCGCCCGTTCTTGATCATCGGCCCAGCCCTCGAAAACCCTAAATTGAAATGCAGTAGTGATCGACCACTGCCCTGCGAAGCAGGATGGTTTCACGCTCTTTTTCCCTCCCCGTGCGATGAAGTTGCACGGGGAGGGAAAAAGTGTCCTACTACAAACAAAAGACGTACCTCCCGATGTGCCGATGCAGCGGACCAGGAGTCCTGTCCCTCTCCGAATTTCTCTGAAAGGTCACGAGGGATCCATTCAGGCGAGAAATGCCAACGCTCGAGGGAGGATACGGAACGTGGCCGGGGCTTCCCCGACCAGCTCCCCCTCGGCTTGAAGGAACATCCGTTCCCGGGCCTCGACATGGATTTCCCGGGCGCGCTGCCAGGTGATCTTCGGGTGCGTCAGGTGGGTCCCCCGATAGACGCGGGGGAGGTTCCACACAATTTCCCCCTTCCCCAGATCTCCCAGGAGGATCACATCGAACCAGCCGTCGTCGACCTCCGCATGAGGGGCAATGAACATCCCGCCACCGAAATATCGGCCGTTGCAGACGAGTACCGAGTTCATCCGACCGGAGCGCTCCCCTCCGTCCAATCGAAGCTTCACGGTTTTGTTTTGATACAAGAGCAGCGTGAGGAAGAGATATACGAGATATGTCCCAGTGGCCCCGAAAGCCTTGATCCCTCGATTGGTGCGATCGGCGACTTCTCCGTCGAAACCCAACCCGGCCGCGTTGATGAAGTAGCGGGTGACGGTTTCCCCGGCCCGTTGGCAGATCACCTGACCCACGTCCACGAGATGAGCACGTCCTTCGCGCAATCGTATGGCCGCCGCCACCGGATCCCGGGGCAGCCGGAAGGTGCGGACGAAGTCGGAGCCTGTGCCCAGCGGGAGCATGCCCAGACGCACCGTCCGCATCCGTTCCGGATCGTCTAAAGGGAGCCCATTCAGGATTTCATGGAGGGTGCCGTCGCCGCCCACGCCGACAATCGTGTTAAAGCCGGCTTCCAGGCCTTGTCGGGCCAGAGAGGTCGCATGGCCTGGCTCTTGGGTGAAAACAACCTCCATGCGGATCCCTTCCAAGCGGAGGCGGGCTTCCAGACCGCTCCAGCGTCGACCGGTGCGCCCGTTACCAGCCACTGGATTCACAATGACCCACCATGGATGCTCAGGCATCGCCGGCTGTCCTCACGATAGGGATGGACCACATGTATTCTATGTGGCCGCCGAACAGCTTACTACGGACTTCAGGCCTCTCGCCCCCCTCTCCGCGAACCCGATAGGGGCCCCGTCCTCAGGGCCTATACCGATGCTTTAAAAGGAGCCCCCCGGGCTTTTGAATAATCTGAGAATTCCCATAGAGGGGTGGGGGTGAGCCGGGCACCAAAGGCGCCCGGCTCGCTCCTCAAAATCCTTTTCATCCCTCCTCCCCACGGCCCCAAGGGCCGTGGGGAGGAGGGATGAAGGGAGATGGGGCTATCCGCTTGACCCGCACAATATGATTTGTGATTACTGAAAAGCCCTGAGCAACGCCCTCCCGGCGTTGACGCCTCAAGAAGGCCATGGTATGCTCAGAGCGGTAAATCCTCAAGCGCTGGAGCATCGCCGATGGCCAGGTCCCGCACCGAGCTGATCGTTCAGCGGCTCAAAGATCTCCAAGCCAGCACGCCCGACATCGAAGCTTCGGCACTGGTCTCCGTCGATGGATTGATCATCGCCTCCGCCTTGCCCAGGGATGTTGAGGAGGATCGGGTCTCCGCAATGTCGGCGGCGATGCTCTCCCTGGGGGAGCGGATCGCCAGCGAATTGGGGCGGGGGACATTGGATCAGGTTTATGTGCATGGATCGAACGGTTACGTGATCCTCATGGCAGTGGGCCAGGAGGCCGTGTTGACGGTGCTCGCGCGGGAGAACGCGAAGTTGGGCCTGGTCTTCCTGGACATGCGGCGGGCGGCCCAGGATCTCGCTAAATTGGTGGGGTAAATGGCCATGGGTTCGAGGAGCAATCGATGGGGAGCGGCCGCCGGGCCCTCCCCATCGATTTTTTAAGAGGGCCGTGGGGTGGTGTAAGCCCTGAGGGTCCACCGGCCCCAAAATCCTTCACTTCCCCCTCCCTACGGTCCAACGGGTCGCAGGGAGGAGGAAAGGTGGAAGGGTCTTGCCCTGCATGCGGGGAGGGCCCGATGAGCCGTTGGACTGTCCGCTTGTCCGATCGGAGTTGCGCAGTTGGTCTCCTGAAGGGGGTGGGGCCCTTCCGTCTTCCCTCGCGGGCTCCGAACCGTGTAATTCCTACTTAGTAAAGAAAAGTGCGGAGGGGAGGGTTGCATGACCAAATACATCTTCTGCACCGGTGGGGTAGTGAGCAGCGTGGGCAAAGGGGTGGCCGCAGCTGCTCTGGGACGCGTGCTGAAGGCTCGGGGACTGCGGGTCACGATGCAGAAGTTGGATCCTTACATCAACGTCGACCCGGGGACGATGAACCCCTTCCAGCATGGGGAGGTTTTCGTCACCGAGGACGGCGCGGAGACGGATCTCGACCTGGGGCATTATGAGCGTTTCATCGATGAGAATCTTACTCGGGCCAGCAATGTCACCACTGGGCAGATCTATGCGGAGGTGATCGCTAAAGAGCGCCGTGGAGACTACCTGGGAGGGACCGTCCAGGTGATCCCCCACATCACCAATGAGATCAAGCGGCGCATCGGCCTGGTCGCCAAAGTCCATCAGAACCCGGACGTGGTGATCGTGGAGGTGGGGGGCACGGTGGGGGATATCGAGGGCCTGCCGTTTCTGGAAGCGATCCGCCAGATGCGGCGCGACGTCGGCCGGGACAACGTCCTCTACATCCATGTGACCTGGCTTCCCTATATCGGGGCCACCGGCGAGTTGAAAACCAAGCCGACCCAACACAGCGTGAACACCCTGCGCAGCGTGGGCATCCAGCCGGATGTCATCATCGCCCGGGCGGACTACCCGATCCCGGATAACCTGCGGGAGAAAATCGCCCTGTTCTGCGATGTGGACTTGCGGGCGGTGATCCCATTGCCCACCGCGAAGATCCTCTACGAGGTCCCCCTGATGCTGGAGGAGGCCGGCCTGGGCGCCTTTGTGGTGGAACGACTCGGCCTTGCGTCCCGGGAGCCGGACTGGACCGAATGGTCCCACATGGTCAACGAGATGCGCCGCCCGAAGGAGAAGCTGCCCATCGCCTTGGTGGGCAAATACGTCGATCTCCATGACGCATACATTAGCGTCCGCGAGGCGCTCATTCACGCCGGCGTCGCCCATGGAGTGGAGGTGCAGATCGAATGGATCCCCGCGGAGGATCTGGAGCACGGCCGCTGCTGGGACCGCCTGAAGCGGGTCCACGGGATCGTTGTGCCGGGCGGCTTTGGCTACCGGGGGGTGGAGGGGAAGATCCTGGCCGCGCGTTACGCGCGGGAGAACCAAGTTCCCTATCTGGGCCTCTGCCTGGGGATGCAGGTGATGGTGATTGAGCTGGCTCGCCATGCCTTAGGATCCGATGAGCCCAACAGCACCGAATTCAATCCCCACACCCGCTATCCGGTGATCGACTTGTTGCCGGAGCAGCGGGATATCACCGATCTTGGGGGGACGATGCGGCTGGGCGCGTATCCATGCGTGCTGGTGCCGGGAACGAAGGCGGCCCAGGCCTATGGGGTGGACCTGGTTTATGAGCGGCATCGCCACCGCTTCGAGTTCAACAACGCCTATCGGGATCTCCTGCAGCGGGCTGGGCTGGTGTTCAGCGGTCTCTCGCCCGATGGCCGGCTGGTGGAGATCGTGGAGCTGGCGGGGCATCCGTTCATGCTAGGGACCCAATTCCATCCGGAGTTCAAGAGCCGGCCCAACCGGCCCCACCCGCTCTTTAAGGCCTTCATCGCCGCCGCAGCTGCTCGGCTGGATTAAGGGGTTCATGCTCGATGAAGGACGCTGGAGCCCTCTCCGTGGGAGGGCTTTTTCAGACTGAGAAGGCTGCCTCCGATGGCCCTCCCAATCCGAGAAATCCAGAGGGAAAGCCAACGGCGTAACCCCTTATAAGCGTTGCGCCGTTGGCTTTCCCCTGGGGGTTTGGGGCCCCTTTCGGTGGTCTACCCATCCTCAGATCAGGACAGGCGGAGGAAGAAGCCGAAGGCGATCAGCTCCAGCGCGACGGCGAAGGCGATGACGCCTCCGAGGGAGAGCTCGTAGATGGCGCCCATCGCCGTGCTCCCCAGGAACCAGGCCAGGCCGTAGATCCCGTTGAACAGGCCGTAAGCGGTGCCGCGCTCCTCCCGGGCGACCAGGGAAGGGATCGCCGCCCGCATGACCGTCTCCTGCCCTCCGATCACGGCGCCCCAAAGCATCACCCCGAGGAGCAGGGGCATCCAGCGATTGGAGAACACCAAGGGGGCGGCGAGGGCGCTGCAGGCCGGGATCATCAACAGCACCCGCAGGCCGAAGCGATCATAGAGCGCACCAAGCAGGAGGCCGGCGGCGGCATCCACCAGCATGGCCGTGGCGAACAGGGTGGGGATTGCCGGATCGGGCAGGAGGCCTGTTCGTTTGAGGTGGAACGAGAGCAGCTGGAAGTGAACCAGCCCGGCGACGCTGAGGGCGACGAAGGCCAGATAGTTGCGGAAGCGGGGGTTGGCGAGCCCCTTTGGGCGTCCCTGCCTCTTGATCGGCGGTTGGGATTTCCAGGTGGTGGGGGTTCGGATAAAGCGTGCGGGCGGCGATCAGGAGGGCCAAGGTGAGCAGCGCGGGGGCCAGCAAGGCGCCGAAGGCCAGATCGTAGCGGTGGGAGAGCTGGAGGATGAGGGCCATCAAGAGTGGTCCGCCCACGGCTCCGATTTGGTCGAGGGCCTCGTGGAGGCCGAAGCCTTTTCCGGGGCCCACCTCGCTGGCTGCGCAGGAGGGCTAGGAATTACGCAACGGATCTCCTCTCGGGGGCCCCGAACGGCGTAGCTCTTTTTAATTTTTCTCCTCCTGACATTCCTGAAGGCGCGTCTGCAGGTCCGCGTTGGCTGCCCGCAGGATTTGAAGCTCCGCCTGGAGGCTGCTGACTTTCAGCTCCAGGGCTTGAACGGCCTTCAACAACGTAAAGGCACGATATCGCATAACCGAAAGCTCCGCGTGGAGCCGGAGCGGATGCTGTTCGGTGGGGAGGGGGCTCGATCCCATTCGCTCCTGTAGGGCTGCCAACCCCTCCGCCAGAGCGATGCGAGCGATATCCTCGACCGCCTGGCCCTGAGCTGTCGCGATGGTCTGAAGCGCCTCCAGGGTCTCGGCCAGCACCGGAATGACCAGGGTGACGAGACGGGTCTTTGGGAAGAAGGTCTTCTCAAAGTCCTCCAGCATCTGAACCTCCGCTCGGTGGAGAGGGAAGGCTCGCCTTAAGGGATGCCTTGCCCCGCGTGGGCGGCATAAAGCCGGATGGCGTGAAGGATCCGCTCCTGGGCCCGCTCGGCGTTATCCCATCCCAGCGCTCGGACCCGCCCGCCTTCCAAGTCTTTATAGACCGTGAAAAAGTGAGCGACCTCTCGAAGGAAGTGCTGGGGGATGTCCGAGATGTCGTGATAATCCTGGAACAGTGGATCGTGAGCGGGGACCGCCAAGACCTTATCATCCGGGTTGTCCCGATCCAGCATCCGGAACAAGCCGATGGGCCGCGCCGTGATCATGCACCCTGGGAAGGTGGGCTCGGTGACCATCACCAGGACGTCCAAAGGATCCCCATCGTCGTAGAGGGTCTGAGGGATTAGCCCATAATCTCCCGGATAATGGATCGGGGAATAAAGCACCCGATCCAGCCGGATCATGCCGGTGGATTTATCGAACTCATATTTGTTGCGGGAACCCTTGGGGATCTCTACGATCACATGGATGAGATGGGGTATAGCAGGCCCCGGTGAAATATCCTTCCACAAATTCATCAGCACCTCCTGTTCGTTAATTTAATGAGATCCCTCTTTAAGGGCAGCGGTCTCCCACGCGGCCCGGGCGGCGCGCCGCACGGCTTCCGAGGGATCGTTCAAGGCTTCCCGCAGCGCCTCGCGGGCCCGAGGGTCATGGAAGGCCCCGAGGGCTTCGACGGCTGCCAGCCGAACGGGAAGCGGAACTTCCATCCGTAAGAGCACGGACAAGGCCGGGATGGCCTGGGGATCCCGAAGGCGTCCCAGGCTGCGGACCGCTGCCTCTTGGACCCCAAAATCCCGGGCATGAAGGGCGGCCTCGATCAAAACGGGAACCGCCCGGGGATCCCCGAGTTGTCCCAGGATGGTCGCTGCCAGGACCGCCCGGCTGCGCTCCGGGTGCCAGAGGGCGCGGAGCAGTTTCGAGAAAAAGTCCACATCTTCCTTCAACGAGGCCCCGCAGGTGGGGCACACCTCCTGGGCCTCGTCAGGGAGCTCCCTCCAGCAATTCGGACAAAAGCGCGTGATGCGCTCCATGGGAGGCCTCCTCGACAGCGCCCGGCCATCCATTCGCACATTCGGAAGGTAACCCCAGAATGAGGCGCGAACATACGAGTTGGGCGAGCGACGCATTGCTGGACGCGCCGATGGCAGCCCGAAAGGACCATCATGCCGGATCGGGCGCTTTCGGGGCCTGATCCAGCCCCCGAACACTTGGGGAAGGAGATCAACAGCTTGGCTCCTTCAGGTATCGAGGTTGCCCCGCGAATGGCGCAGGGCCTCCCGCAGGCGAGCGTTCTCTTCCTGCAGGCGGCGGACCACCTCTTGGAGCCCGACGCTCATGGTCTCGATGGCCCCGTGGCTGAGCTCCCACCGCTGGAGGGATTGTTCCGCTTGGAAGAGGCGGAACTTCATCACGGCGTAGCGCCCCTCCGTTTCGATCAGGCGCCGGATCAGGCGCTCCGCTTCCTCCGCGGAGCGCTTCCCTGTCGCCACTCCGGTGAGCACGGCGTGGCCCTCCGCGTAGGCGGCCCCCAAGCCCAGGAAGTAGAGCAGGCCCTCAATGTCAGTCAGGCCCCTGGACTCCCAGAAGGACCGCCATCGCTGCGCCGTCTCCTCATCCACTTCGATCGTCCAGCGCACCATCGCTCTTCACCTCCCCTACGAAGAAGGCGACCGCCCGAACCCATGAGCGGCGCTCTTCCGGGCTCATGGGCTCGTGGCGGTAATTCCAGTCGTGCTTGCGGATGTATTCCCGCAGGTTCCCAAGCAGGCGTCGAAGGCGCTGGGCCGTGTCGCTGGCCAACCAGGCGAAGCGATCGGGGGCGCGGTCGCGGGCGCAGACCAGGGCCATCCGCAGGTGAGGCAGGCACAGCCCATCGGAGGCCTCATAGCGCCTTCGCACCTCGGCTTCCGTCAGGCCCTCCACCAGCCACTCCGCATATGCCCGGGCCGCGTCCTCCCCCAGCCGGCACACCCGGCACCGCTGGCGCCCCTGCAGGCCGGGGACCCCATTGGGATCCGTAGCCGGAGAGAGAAAATGGGGGAAGGATCGGATCAGCCGATGACGGAAGGAGGAGGGGGGCCGGGCCGATCGATGGGCCAGCGCCTCTAGGCTGGGGATCACCCGTTGCAGGAGGTCCTCATAAAGGATGGCGTTCCCGAGCCCATCCCCATAACGCCGGGCCTCCAGGCGCTGCAGCTGCCAGGCGTGGCGATCGCAGAACCCGAGGCCTGCTGCCCACTGCTCCCGGGTGGCTGGATCGTTGATGTTCTCCCAGAGCAGGTTATCCAGGTAACGCCGCTCCGCTTCCCGCTGCAGACGACACAGCGGGCAGCCTGACTGCTGTATTGCATGAAGGAGATTCGCTAGCCCCCAGCTCATCACGGCTCTCCCCACTGCACTTCCATCCCCATCCGCCTGAGGAAAATAAAAAGCCTCTATCTCCCCGAGGGAGATAGAGGCTATCAGCCATGCCCAGCATGGCGGTTCGCGGGAACCCCCGCCCGGCGAGCCTCATCGCCGGGATCCTTGCGGATCACTTGGCATCTTATCGCAACCTCGAAAAGAAGACAAACAAAGGATTTATGCGTTTTGACCCGCTTGCGTTTTAGGGAATCGCCACCCTTTTCCGAAGCAACGGGCTCGAACCCCGAGAATTCCAAGGGACTATGGGGTATAGGGCATCGCCCCACCCCTTGCCCCCACGTGGCAAAGCCGCACGGGGGCCGGGGAATGGGTTTCTTCGGTGGGTGCAGACCACCAAAGGCGGCCCGCTGAACCGTCCGGAGACTTTCTGAACCCGTTCTGAACCGAAACATATTAAACTGAAGTCAGGCTCGGGATGGACAAGCCCTAAATGACCGAAGACGCTTGGGGAAGCTTTGGGGGCCGGGCAGGTTGCTGGAGAGGGTCGGCATGATCCTCGGCCTCCTGATCGCCCTGTGGGTGCCCATGGCCATCCCATCCTCAAGCTCATTACGGCTTTTGGGGGGCAGATCCATGCCTCACAGGAGGACGCAATGACACCGGAGCGCATCAACCTGTGGAACATGCCCGCGTGGGCTCAGCCTGCGGTCTACCTTTTCCATGCCCTCTGTCTGCTCGTTTTTCTCCTTGCCTTCTATCGACGGATTCGGATTTGGTGGGCGATCGGGAAACCCGAGGTGCGTTTCGATCGCATCCCGGAGCGCTTGATGCGGGTTCTGGTCTACGTCCTGGGCCAGCGTCGGGTGCTCCGGGACCCCATGGGGGGGCTGTCGCACGCCTCCCTCTTCTGGGGTTTTGTGATCTTCTTTATCGGCACCACCCTGGCTTTCATAGACGCCGATATCGTGAAGTTCCTCCGCGGATCGATCTACCTGGCCTACAAGTTCGTCCTGGACCTGTTCGCCTTCCTCGCGGTGGTCGTGGGCCTCGGCGTCTTGGCCTATCGCCGCTACCTCCAGAAGCCTCGCAAGCTGAGCTACGGCTGGAAGTTCGACCTCGCCATGCTGTGGCTGGCTGTGCTCCTGTTGACCGGCTTGGGCCTGGAATCCCTGCGACTGGCGGTGCAGCGACCTCCTTGGGCATGGGCCTCCATCATCGGATGGCCGATGGCCCAAATCTGGATCGTGAGCGGCATGGGCGAAGGGACCCTCCGTGCGATCCACCAGGGGCTCTGGGTCTTCCACGCCTCCCTGGCGGGCCTGATGTATCTGTTCATCCCGGTGGGCTTCCTCGTGCACATTGTTTCTTCTACATTAAACGTTTTCTTCTCGCGGCTGGATCGTCCCAACGGCGCCCTGGCGCCCATCCCGGACCTGGAGACGGCGGAGCGGTTGGGGGTTGGGACGTTGCGGGATCTGACCTGGGTGCAGCTGTTAAATGGGGAAGCGTGCACGGAGTGCGGCCGGTGCCAGGCCGCCTGCCCGGCCTACGCGGCAGGGACTCCCTTAAATCCCAAGCAGGTGGTGCTGGATGTGCGGAACACGCTTCACGCCGTGCTGCCTCCTACCCTCAACCCGTTCGCACCGATCCAGGTTCAGGAAGACCGCCTGGCGCTGACCGGGGCAGTGACGCCGAAGGAGGCGATCTGGGCCTGCACGACGTGTTATGCCTGCGTTTCCGAATGTCCGGTGCTCATCGAGCACGTAGACCTGATCGTTGGGATGCGCCGCTATCTCACCCTGATGGAGGGCGACATCTCTGCTTCCCTGTCGAACACCTTCCGGAACACCGAGCGGGCGGGCAACCCTTGGGGGCAGCGCACCTCCCGGCTGGAGTGGGCGAAGGGGCTGGAGGTCCCGGTGATGGCCGGGAAGGGGGAGGCGGAGGTCCTCTTCTGGGTGGGATGCGCGGGGGCCTTCGATCCGGGAGGCCAGCGGGTCGCCCGGGCCATCGCCCGGTTGCTGCAGGCTGCCGGGGTGGATTTCGCCGTGCTGGGCGATGAGGAGACGTGCACCGCCGAGTGGGCCCGTCGGGCAGGCCACGAGGCCATGTACGTCGCGGCCACCGAGGCCATCCTGGAGACGTTGCGGGCGTATCGGTTCCGCACGCTCCTCACGATGTGTCCGCACTGCTACAACACGTTCCGGAACGAATACCCCCAGTTCGGCGGCCGTTTCGACGTGGTCCACCACGCGGAGTTCCTGGCCCGCCTGGTGGAGGAGGGCCGGCTGCGGCTGAAGCAGGCACCGGCGCGTCGTATCACCTTCCACGATTCATGTTATCTGGGCCGCTACAACGGGATCTTCGATGCACCTCGGCGTCTGCTGCAGGAAAGCGGGGCGAAGTTGGTCGAGATGCCGCGGAGCCGGGAGCGCGGGTTCTGCTGCGGAGCGGGCGGCGCCCAGGTCTGGATGGACACCCCGCAGGCCCGCCCGATCCATCTCCAACGTCTGGAGGAGGCCATAGGCGTGAACCCGGAGGCGGTCGCCGTCGCCTGCCCCTTCTGTCACCTGATGCTCACCTCCGCCGCCCAGACCAAGGGGGTGGTGGATCAGCTCCCTATCCGCGATGTCGCGGAGATCATGGCGGAAGCCTTGGCAGACGGATCGGAGGCTTAGAAATCACCTCGAACCCATCGCGCCCTACGCTGCGGCAGACGGGCGCCCAGCGTTTCGATCCCGACCGGGTCTCCGGGGGGTTTTATGGAGGAGTTGCTCCAGCGTCTGGAGTCGACCCTGAGCGATCTGCGGTGGGCCCTCGCCCAGGTCCCGCCGGAGCGGGAGGCGCGGCGCCCTCCACCCACCCTGGGCGAATGGTCCGTCCGCCGTCACCTGTATCACCTTTGGTTTTATGAGCGCTACATCGCGTTGCCCCAGATGCGCTATGCTCTGGGCCTTCAGGGCCCCCTCCGCCCGAACGAGGTCCCCGACGAGGACCTCTCATGGCCAAGGGAGATCCCCGCTGCGGCCTGGTTGGATCGGTTGGAGGAGGTCCGCCGGGAGACCCTCGAGCTCTCCCGCTCCATCCCTTCCGAGGCCTGGAGCCGGCCGGTGCCCGGGACGGTGTGGGGAACGCGGACGCTGGCCTGGATCGTCACCAAGACCATCCAGCACACCTACGAGCACATGACCACGATCCTTCAAATCGCGCTTTTCTGGGAGATGGCGGCGGCCTTCGAGCCTCGGTGGGGGTTCGAATAAACGCCAGATCGTAGGGAACCCGTGTCCTTTCCCCCATTCGTGAGACCTCTGGAGGGCTGGGCTGGCTCCGAAAGTGGTCCGCCCAGCCCTCCATTCATTCGCGCGCTACATTTCCCCCCAAAAACGCAAGGGATTCCTCAGCCTCTGTGAGCATCAGCTCCAGGACGATGGGGCCGGTGAACCCGTGGGCTTCCAGGGTTTGAAGGAGCTCCCGGGCAGGAACTTCCCCTCGGCCTAAGGGGAGATGATCCGCCCAGGCGATGGAGCCGTCGGGCCGCTGGCGATAATAGCCATCGTGCAGGTGCACTTCCGCCAAACGGGGGAGGCAACGCTCCAGGACCTCTTGGAAAGCGAACGGCCCCGGCTGTCGGGAGATCACATGACCCGTGTCAAAGCAGAGGGAGAGATCCAGGGCTTCCGCCAGCTCCAGTGTGAGTTCCAGGGGGAACTGAATGGTCTCCACGGCCAGGGCTCGGGAGGGCAGCCCCGTGCGGCGCAGGAGCTCCTCAATGCTTCGGGCGGCTTGCTGCTGAAAGCGGCGCATCAAAGCCCCGCGGGCGGCCTCTGGGATGGCGGGCGAGGTGAGAAACTCCGCCGCCAAGGGCCCCGCGACGTGGAGCACGTAGACTTCCGGCTCCAGCGGGGCCAGCCGGAGGACGGCGTCCACCAGCCTATCCACGGACGCCCGTCGGATCCCTTCCACCGGGCTGGAGGGGTCGAGGGACCAAAGGGGAAGGTGCACCGTGTAGGTCAATCCTTGGGTCCTCCGGAGTTCCTGCAACCGTTGGAGGTCCGACAGGGAGAAGGACTCCGGGAAGAACACCTGCAGGTCGGTATTTAATTCCACCAGTCGGAACCCGCGCTCGGCGATCCGTTCCGCCACCTGGGCAGCATCCACCCGGATTTCCCCCCTCCCCTGGGCCAGCCAGGGCAGCGACAGCTCCAGCAACAGCGGCGCCTGAAGCAGCTGTATGCCGAATCGAAACCCCATCGCGCTCCCCTCACGTTCCAAATCGGGTCGGTAGGCTGGTTCAGCGCCCATCGGCTCACTCCTGGGCACAGCATCGGCGGTCGGCGCAGGCCGACTGCTGGCCGTAGGCCCGAAGAGGACGACTCCAGTCAGCGCCTCTTTTTCCTGACGCCGATTGGAAATCGGCCTCCCAGGGCGCTTCACGCCGAGCGTCCACCTTCGCGGACGCGGAAAGCTCGGTCGGCACAGGCCGGCCGCGGGCCGCAGGCCAAAAAGGATGATTTCAATCGGCATCCTTTACAGTAAATTTTTAGTTGCGATGGCTTCGCCGTCGCAACTAAAAATTATCACCTTCTTCACTGGGCGCGATCAGGCTCCGGGTTCCAGGCCGGCGCCTGCTCCTCCAAACGGACAATGAACGGGATCCGGAGCGCCAGGATCCCGATCAGCGCGCACGCGAGCCCACCCGCGAGGAACCAGATTTGCACCCCCAGCGCGTCCGCAACCGGACCTGCGATGGCCATACCCAGGGGTGCAATCAGCCCCACCACGCTGCCCATCACCAGAAGGACCCGACCCTGAAGGTTCGGAGGGACCACTGCCTGGAGGATCGCGAAGATCGGCCCATTGGTGATTACATTCATCACTCCTCCAAAGAACATGAGGCCGAGGGCGGCCGGGAAGGCGTTCGGGGGCAGAAGACCCAGCGTGAGCAGTGCGCCGCCCATCCCAACCAATCCGACCAGCGTGGTGTAAATACGGCGCCGGAACCCTCCCCACGCCCCCAGCGCCAGACCTCCGCTGATGATCCCAACTCCCCAGGCCGACTCCAACCATCCCAGCTCCAGCGCCCCGCCTCGGAAATGACGGGTGACCACCAGGGGAAGCAAAGCGAAGGCCGGGTTCACAGCGAAATTAATCAAAGCGCCCATACCCATCAACGCGAGCGCTCCGGACCAGCGGCGCACGTAGTTCAGGCCCTCCAGCATCTCCTGCCACCACGGCGGGCGAGCGGCTATCCCCTGGGAAGGTCGTGGGATTGCGATCACCAGCAGCGTCAGGATGGCCAGGAGGGCCGTGAGGACATCGATCATCAGCACCCCCGGGAGCGGCAGGACGCCGAGAAGGATCGCCCCTGCGGGTGGGGCGATCATATTCAGCGCGCCGCTAAGGGCCTGGTTCAGTCCGGCAATCCGGGCCAGATGACGTTCCGGGACCATCAGGGCGATGGAGGCTTGAAGGGCGGACCAGTGAAAAGTCTCCATGAGGGAGCGGAGGAACATCACCGCGTAAACCGGGCCCAGACCCAGGGGTCTCGTCGCTGCGAGGATGGCTAAGCCGAAGGTGAGGCTTGCCATCCCGCCATCCGAGACCACCATAATCGTCCGACGATCCCAGCGATCGACCAGAGCCCCAATGGCAGGACCCAGAAGGACCCCAGGCAGCAGTGCCAGCAGGGTGGCCATGGAAAGCGCAGTGGCGGAGTCCGTCGTGCGGGCGATCCACCAGACCAGAGCGAACTGAACCAGCATGCTGCCGAACAGGGAAAAAGCATGCCCGACCCAGAGCGTCCAGAAAGCGCCTGAAATTCGGGGAGGGGCCTGGATTGCTGGGTTCTGGGATTCAGTCATCGGAGCATTATCCCTTCGGATGAGAAGATGGGGGATGGGCGGCTTTCTTAAGGGAAGACATGCCGCCGCCGCTCCCCAGCGGATTTGTCTCTCCTAGCGCTCGGGCGATCTCCTCAAACGGTGTGGATAATGCGACGGCCTTATGTATGTGGGTAACCTGCCCCTGCAGTGGAAGGATCATCCACACACGTTGGGGAGACGGCCGTCCCGCGTTCTTATGTGTATCCGATCTATTCCACGGTGATCTCCACCCGTTCCCCTTCCTCTTCATCTACCACTTCCACAAGCTTTCCGATCCCTCCTTTCCGTAAGCCTTCCAACACTTCCTGAAGCTGACCTCCGGAGATCCCTGATAAGAAACGTCCGCTGATCCGAAGGCCCAGATCCGCCAGGCTGAGCGGAATGGTCACATGAACCCGCTGGCGTCCGGTGGTGGCATCGGTGACCCGGATGCGCAGCCAGCGAGCGGGTGGAACAGAGCCCCCCTGGGCGGCTTCGGCCCCCTGAAGCGCTTTCAAGAGTTCTAAGCCCTGTTCGGCCGTGATCTGGCCGGCCTCGATCATCTTCAAAATCCGCAAACGCTCGTCATCCCGTGCCATCGTGACCTCCTTGCCCGCTCAGCGATTTGCGCTCACTGGTTGCTTTGTCGCAAAGATGAGGTGGATGGAAATTCCACTGTTTGCAACAGAACATCTCGCTTCCTCACAATTCGAAGGGCCATGGAGGGCGAGGAGGGAAAGCAGCCGATCTCACCCCGTCCCTCACCTGGCCCTCAGATCGCAGCGCATCCCGATCAATGTGCGGATCGGTTGGAAGCCAAGGGAGAGCAGGGCGGCGGAGAGCGCAGGCTCCTCCCCTGTCAGGGCCATCAACGGAAGCCCCGGAGGGATTCCGAGCAGGGCGGTCTCCACCAGCCACCGGGCATGCTGAGGGGTTCCGGAACTGGCGAGAAAGGCCCGCAGGGTCAAAAGGCCCTCCCGCCGGATCCAGGCAGCTGCCCCCACGATTTCCCTGCCTGCAGTTTCGATCACCCAGAGGGTTTTCCATCGTGGTCCGAGGGGCCATGGGCTGAGGGCCATCGGAAGCAGGCTCAGGGGTTCAAACAAATGCAGGGCAGGGTTCTCTACCGAGGCGATCCAAGCCGAAAGGGAGGACGCTTCCCCTGGCCAGGCTGGTCGCATCCGGCAGCCCGGAACCTCCGGCGGATACGATGATGGAACGGGCGCGGACCAGGCCTCCCGGCGCCAGACCTGAATCCGCCCGATCTCCATAAAGCCCAGCGATCGGTAGAGTCGAAGGGCCGGGGCGTTATCCGCCCGAACCTGGAGGGCCGCCCAGCGGCCCCCGTGGGCCCGGGCGTATTCCAGACAAGCGGAGACCAGGGCCCGGCCAATCCCCCTTCCCCGGAACCCCTCCGCCACCGCCACGTTCGCGATCAACCAGCCATCCGACCCTGGTCGGAAGCGGCGAACCATGGTGTAGCCCACGATGCGACCGCCTTCCACCCAAACATATCCCGGAGCGAAGGTCTCGCCGGGCGGGAGGAACCATTCCAACCCCTTCAGGAGCCAGCCCAGGCGGGACCAGAACCGCAGCTCCCGGATGATCCGTTGGCCGGTTTCATCCAGCTCGCTCGCGAAGGCCTCCGCCAGCAAATCGGCGATCCCCCGTAGATCCCGTCGCACATCCGCGGGGCGCAGCCCGCTCGTGGCCTTCCGCCCGGATGCAATCACCATCCTTATCCCTCCGGAGGCCCTGCACCCCGCAGCCGCTGGAGCGCCTCCTCATACGAGATCCGGCCCTCCGCCAGCGCCTCCAGGATCTGGATGCGTTCCTCCGGGCCCGGGGGCGCTTCGGCTTCCGCCTCATAGCCCATCGCGCGCAGGATCTCCTGGAGCCGCTTGCGCAGCGTCGGGTAGGAGAGGCCGGTCAGGCTCTCCAGCCGGGTGAACTTCCCCTCGCTCCGCAGGAAGAGCTCCACAAAGGCAAGCTGCTCTGCGGAAAGGCGGGCCAGCCGGCCGAGCTGGAATCGGCCCTCGATCCGCGTCTCGCAGGCCGGGCATCGCAGCGCCACAACGTCCATGCCCTCCCCACAAACCGGACACACGCCGAGCCAGGCAGTCATGCCCTTAGTCCTTGGGAATCTTAACAGGTCCTTTTAAAATTTTAAATAACTCATTTTAAAAAGTCAAGCTCATGGGAAAAATGGTAGCCCTCCGAATTCGGGTCCCCAGCGGGAGGGGGAGGGTCCTGCGGAGCGCCGGTTCGCTCACCCGATGGGCTGGATCGGCGGCTTGTCCGCTCGGTCGAATCCTAAGGGCGGTAATTCGATAAGGGGCTATAGGGCGGGTGGTGATCACTCCATTCGGTGATGTTTTTCTTCGCGGGGCGCGGGCCAATCCCCTTCCGCGGGCCCCGCCTCCAAAATATTTCCCTCCCCACCACCCCAAGGGCGGTGGGGAAGGGAGGTGGGGCCCTTCGGCCTCTTCCCGCAGATCCCAAGCTGTGTAACTCCCACCTTTTGAGCTAAAATGAAGAAGTACTCGCATCCACAGGCCATCCGGCCCCAAGCGCTCTCTGTTGGAGGCGGGAGGGGAGTGGCCTGTGCTGGGCGTGCGATCCCAAGCTGTATTGAGGAGAGGATCTATGGCGAATGAAACGCGAAGGGCGGCTCGCGCGGCTGGCTCCGATGGCGCGGTGGAGGCGGTGACGGCCTATGACGCCAGCCAAATCCAGGTCCTCGAAGGTCTGGAGGCGGTCCGTCGTCGCCCGGGGATGTATATCGGCTCGACGGACATCCGGGGCTTGCATCATCTGGTCTATGAGGTGGTGGACAACGCCGTCGATGAGGCCCTGGCCGGGGTTTGCACCCATATCCTGGTGGAAATCATGGCCGACGGCAGCGTCCGGGTCACCGACAACGGGCGGGGCATCCCAGTGGATCTCCATCCTCAGACCGGGCGGCCGGCCCTCGAGGTCGTGATGACCACGTTGCACGCGGGCGGGAAATTTGGGAGCGGCAGCTACAAAGTCGCCACCGGTCTCCACGGTGTCGGTGTGAGCGCGGTCAATGCCCTCTCCGAGTGGCTGGAGGCGATTGTCCAGCGGGATGGCTACCGGTATCGTCAACGCTACGAGCGGGGGCGCTCGGTGACCTCGGTGGAGCGAATCGGCAAGGCGGATCCATGGAATTGGTATGCGGACCCGCGCTTCCCGCCGGCGGAGCACGGGACCATCGTCCACTTCAAGCCGGATCCGGAGATCTTCCGCGGGGGGATCGATTACAAGTTTGAGACCCTGGCCCAGCGCTTTCGGGAGATGGCCTTCTTGACCCGGGGGCTCACCATCACGCTGGTGGATCGGCGGGAGGACCGGGAGATCACATTCTACTTCGAGGGCGGGATCCAGTCCTTCGTCCGCTACTTGAACCGTAATCGTCAGCCGCTCCATCCCATCTGGTATGTGGAGCGGACGGTCGGGGATATCCTGGTAGAGGCCGCCCTGCAATACACGGACACCTATAACGAGACGGTGCTGGCTTTCGCCAACAATGTGAACACCGTGGATGGTGGGACGCATCTCACGGGGTTCCGCGCCGCCCTCACCCGGACGTTAAATGATTACGCACGGAAATCCGGGCTGCTCAAGGACAGCGATCCGAACTTCACCGGCGAAGATGTGCGGGAGGGGCTCACTGCGGTCATCAGCGTGAAGCTGCCGGAGCCCCAATTCGAAAGTCAGACCAAGAGCAAGCTGGGCAATGCTGAGGTCAAGGGGGCGGTGGAGTCGGTGGTCGGCGAGGCGCTGGCCCGTTGGCTGGAGGAGAACCCGCGGGAGGCGAAGGCCATCATCCAGAAATGTCTCACCTCGGCCCGCGCCCGGGAGGCCGCGCGCCAGGCCCGCGAGCTGGTCATCCGCAAGAGCGCACTGGAATCCCTAACCTTGCCCGGTAAGCTGGCGGATTGTTCGGAGCGCGACCCCGAGAAGGCCGAGCTGTTCATCGTGGAGGGGGACTCGGCGGGGGGCTCGGCCAAGCAGGCCCGCGATCGCCACTTCCAGGCGATCCTGCCCCTGCGGGGGAAGATCCTGAACACCGAACGGGCCCGGTTGGACAAAATGTTGGCCAACGAGGAGATCCGGGCGCTGATCTCCGCCATCGGCACCGGCATCGGGGATCAGTTCGATATCTCCCGGCTGCGCTATGGAAAGATCATCATCCTCGCCGACGCTGATGTGGATGGGAACCACATCCGCACCTTGCTCTTGACCTTCTTCTTCCGGCACATGACGCCGCTCATCGAGAACGGCCATGTTTACATCGCCCAGCCGCCGTTGTATCGGGTCGAAGTGAAGAAGACCCGGGAAGTCTTTTACGCTTACTCCGATGCGGAGCGGGATGAGATCTTCGCCAAGCTGCGCAAGCGGGGGATCGACCCGGCGGACGAGCGCCAGGTGGTGACCCAGCGCTACAAGGGGCTGGGGGAAATGAACCCCGAACAGCTGTGGGAGACCACCATGGATCCAGCGCGGCGGATCCTGTTGCGGGTGACCATCGAGGACGCCGCGGAGGCGGATCGGGTGTTCGATATGCTGATGGGCGCGGCGGTGGAGCCTCGCCGCCGCTTCATCCAGGCCCACGCGAAGGAAGTCCGGAACCTCGACGTGTAGGCTCCCTCTTTCGGGCCCCAGCAACATCAGGAAGGAGGCGGTGGGACGGATGGCTTCACCCCTACCGCCTCCTGTTTTTCTCCGCACTTGCACAATCTGGTAGTCGTTCCATTCGGGAGTGGTCGTTTTTTCCGTCGTGGGG
>NZ_JBHOQJ010000128.1:0-15338 GCF_042408365.1 Thermoflexus sp. | reverse complement strand
CCCCCCCCCCCCCCCCCCCCCCCCCCCCCCCCCCCCCCCGGGAGGGGGGATCAAAGATATTTTGGGGGTGGGCGGCTTGGCCTCCAGCCGCTCAAGGTTCCCAGAAGAACTGCATCAACACCGCCACATAGGGCCGGCCATCCACATATGCCACTCCGACCACCCAAGTCCGCCAGTCCAGCTCGTTGCCCGGCGTCCCTGGGCGATGCAGGCTGTAGAAATTGAAAGCCCGATAAGCCTCCGGCCACGCAGGTTGATACGTCACCGGCGGCACCAGCAGGCCACATTGTCGCTCATGGGGGCGATCGATCACATCCAGAAGATCCGGCAACACGGCCTGCCGGAAGGGGCCCACGATCTCCATCGCGCTGGCCGGGTGGACGCCCCAATGAATCGGGGTCTCATCGGTAAACAGGGTGACCGCCTGGTCCGGTCGGATGAGGACCGGATCGCTGAGGCGGTTGACGTGAATGCGCAATCCATGGATGGGACTGATCAGCGCCGCCAAAGCCTGACCGTTGCGTTCTCGAATGGCGGACTCCAGCCGATCCAGCAAGGCTGCTCCCTGTGGGTCCGCACAGAAGGCCTGAGGCGAGACCTCCTGGGTGAGGAACATCGCGTTCACCCAGCCGATCCGCCCATCCGGAAGGCGGACCTCCACCCAACGGGCGCCCTGGACGGTCTGTTCCCTTCCGGTGAGGAGCAGGCCGGAGGCGTTCGAAGGCAGCGTCGCTAGGATCGGCTGATCGGGCCCTGGCCCGGCCCGCACATTGAGTTGATCGTTGGGTTGAACCAGAACGACGGCAAAGGGCCTCTGGAGGGCCATTGGGGTGGGGGTAACGGTTGCCGTGGGCGCCTGCTGAGAAGGTGTCGGCAAGGCCGTCGATGTGGGAGGAATCGGCAGCCCGCCGATCTGGCAGGCGCTCAGCAAGAGGGCGAATCCAATCATACGCATTATCGCTTTCATCGGCGGCTCCTTCCCCGAGTGCTTTTTCGCGTGTTGGCAGTGCATTTTTAAATTTGGGGTTTTCCGGGGCTGGGCCGAAGGCCCCCGACCCAGCCCCGGAAAAATTTTTCGCCTCCCTCCCCACGGCCCAAAGGGGCATGGGAAGGGGGGATCGCGGATACTGGGTGGGGAGCTGGATGTCTTAGGTGCTCAGCTCCCCACAAACGCCACGAAGAACTCAATCGCATAGCTCCCAGTAGAAGAAGCAATAATACTTTGTCCACCTCGATTTTAGAGATCTTCAAGGGGGGAGGCCATTCGCCTTTCCACCACCTATCCTTAATTAAATGCGGTAGTCGGATGCTTGTGAAATTTAACAAATTAGTCTGGGCCTTCCACGCTGAGAATACGCCGTGAGAGAAGCGGGAGGCCCCACCCCCATGGGGGAGTTGATTTTTTAATGAGCATCCGTTCCACTGAGCGGCCCACGAGGCCGCCAAGATCGTGGTCGAGGTGGAGCATGGCGAGAGTGCGCTGCTACGCCGGATCCACTTATCCGGAACGTCCGGAATCGTTCGAATGGGAAGGGACGGAGAAATCCGTGACGGAGATCCTCCGGCGCTGGCGGACCCCCGAGACTTTGGGATTTCGGGTGCGCACCATCGATGGCATGACCTTCGATCTCATTTATGATCTTCACTTGGATCGGTGGACGGTGATCCCACTGACGGCTCCGGCGCCTGAATAGGGGAGCTCCGCGGAGTCAGCAGCAAGAAAGCCAAGCTGTATGCGGCGCCAGCAACCGGGATGGCGAAAACGAACCCCCAGAAGCCGAAGAGGCGCACTCCGACGAGGACAGCGACCAGCGTGAGCAAGGGTGGCAATCCGGTCATCTCCCCCAGCATGCGGGGGACCAGGAAGTGAAAGAGGATCTGCTGATAGATCAGCAGGATCCCCCACATCCAGAGCCCGGCGCTCCACTCTCCGCGGAGCCAGAGGGTGAGCGGGGGGGCCCAAAGGGCGATGGGCGCCCCGACGATAGGGACCAGGATGATCAGTGCGGAGACCAGGGCGATCAAGCCCGCGGAGGGGGCTCGGAAAGCCAACATCACCAAGAAGGTGACCAGCCCGTTGGTCAGGGCAATGAACAACTGTCCCCGAAGGAACCCTCCGAAGGTGCGATCTAAAATCTCCACTGTGGTGCGAATCTCATTGTGATAGGCCGGCGGGATCATGGAGAGGATCTGCCGAGAAAGATTCCGCCAATCCAACATCGTGTAGTAACTCAGCGCCAGGATCAGCAGGAATTCCACCAGTCCTTCCCCAACCCGTCGCGCGGTTTCCACGAGGATGGGGAAAAACCAGCTGGCCCCCATCCGGGCCAGATCCTGCCATGCCTCGCGGGAGGGAAGGATCGCCAGGGATTCCATGGGGACGTTCAGGCGTGCGGCGAGGTCGCGCTGGATCGCCACCAGAAGCTCAGGCACCTTCTGGAGTTGAGGGGATAGCAGGGCAGCCAATTCCAGGGCCTGTGAAACCAGGAGGGGCATCTCCAGCATCAGGCCCAGGAGCAGTGCAGCCAGCAAGCCCGTGTACACCAGCGTGGCGCCCACGGCATAGGGGATGCGAAAGCGGCTGAGGCGATGGAGCCAAGAGGGCAGCCCTCGACGGCTCAGACTCTCCAGCCATGGTTCGGGGAGTAGTCCACGGTCCAGCCAGGCGACGAGGGGATAGAGCACGTAGGCCAGCAACCAGGCCAGGGCCAGCATGCGAACCAGATCAGCGAACAGGCTGAACAGCTGCCACAATCGTTCGGTGACATAGATCAGCGCGGCGAAGCTGATCAGGAATAACACCAGGCGTGGAACCCGCACCACCATCGGCCTCCAGGGGAACATTTCGAATGGCTGTTCCCCTTCATTGTAATGGTCCTGTCCTTATTCCACCCCTTGTCATCTCTCGCTACATGAATTCCCTTTCCTGATCCAAATCGAGGCCGCCTCATCCTGATAGATCTGCTCCCAGCGGGGCGATCGCCGGACCGCTTCCAGCAGGGCGGGCTGTTCCGTTGGGCTCAACATCATGGAGCATACCCCATAACGCGCCAACCGGATCTCCCAATCTGGGGCCGCCGTGCTGATCGCCAAGTAATCCTCCCAGATCGCCATCGGGTAGAGCTCCAGCCGCGTGTCCACAAACACCGGATAGTCCGGCTGGGCCGCCCAGATCAGATAGCTTCCGAAAGACAGCGCGTGAAACAGGGGGCCTCGCGGCCGCTCTCGAAGCAGGAACTCCGTCGCCGCCCTAGGCGTTTCGGCGGAGATCAGCCCGGCTTTCGCCGCCGGCAACGGCCACCACGCCTTGAACCACGGCAGGGCCGCTAAGGCGACCCCGCCTAACACGCCGAGGAGGAGCGCATTCAGCGCGGGGATCCCCGGCCGCCCCGGACGCTCCGGCCAGAGGGCTTGGATCTGAGCTGCCACCGCCGGGGCCGCCACCATCCCGAACCATACAATCCCCCGCGAGGTCTTCATCCCCAACAGGACGAACGCGGCCACGATCAGGACGCGATCGGCCGTCAGGTGCCGTGGGGCCAGCGCCAGCAAGATCCCCGTGAGCCCCAATCCTGCATAAAACAGAATCCCTGGACGGCTCAGCCCTGGCGGGGCCCACTCGGGGACCAGCGTCTGGATCACCGGATGGCGGGCCATCGTGAGCACATAATCCCACACGCCGAACCCGCGGGGGTTCAGCCCCACACACGCCGCGGCGAGGAGGAAGGCAAGGCCGTAACGGCGGAGCATTGTGGGGGGAAGGGGGCCTCCTTGTCGCCATCCCTCCAAGAGCTTGCCCACGAGCGCCAGGCCCACTAGCGCCAGCCCGATGGGGAAGGAGCCATGGGTGTTCACCCACAGGGTCATCCCCAACGGAAAGGCCCATAGCCAGCGCCGGGAGCGCTCTAACCCCATCAGCCCTCGAAGGAAAAGGGCGCCGCTGAGGAAGGCGAAGGTCTGGGGCCGCACGTTCCAATCGTCGATCCCCAGCGCGGCCGCGAGCAGCACGCCGAGCGCCGCCGCCCGGGGCCCGGAAGCCTCCCATGCCCCCCATAGGATCAAGCTGTAGGCGGTGGTGATGATCCCACTGTGGACGAACACAACGAGGGCGGGGCCGCCCAAGGTGTAAAGCCCGTAGAAGAGGAGCTCCGCCAACCAGAACATCGAATAAGAAGGGTAGGGGGCCCCTGCCCGCGTGAACGAGAACGTATCCACCTCCGGAATCCGTCCGGTCCGCGCGATCTCGCGGCCCGCGGCGAGATGCCACCAAAAGTCGTGGGGGCGGATGGGATGGGTGCTAACGAAGACGAAGATCCCCACGAGCACGGTGAGGGCGAGCAACCGAGCTGGGGTTAGGGATTTCAAGGCCCCGGAGCAAACATCAAGCCCCTGGATCCCTCTCATCTGCCGCGCCCCTCCAGTCGGAATGGGACCCGCGCCGGGGGTTATATCAAAGCGCCTGTTCCCCTTGATCGGACCCGCTTCCGGAGATGAGAAAAGAACCTTTCCCAATCCCCCCGTCCTCAAGTCCCGGGCAGGGATACAGGAAGTATAATCCATATGGGGATCGTACGATCAAGAGAAGTTCCAGAGAGTTTGGTGGCCACCCCGTTGGGAGATTTCAGACGCAGAGCTTTCTGAAAGGATGGCAACAAGCAGGCCAGGCGCGGGCGTTGTAACGCGCATGCTTCACAACGATCGCAGGGTGTCAAGAGCGTTCTGAGTGGAAAACTTCTCGGCAGCGCGTGCAATTCCGGATGGGACGGTGGGGGCGAAAGCGGTGAAGCGTCGAAAAGAGGCAATGGATGTTCAACCCGCGGGGGATCCTTCGGCGGGATCTGAAACGCCGGAACGGATGATCTCACCTTACCGGCGGCCGGAGGAGCAGGCCATCGAGATGGCGCTGCGGCCGCAGCGGCTGGAGGAGTTCATCGGCCAGGAACGGGTGAAGGAGAACCTGCGCATCCTGATTGAGGCCGCGCGGGCCCGCGGCGAGCCACTGGATCATCTCCTCTTCTACGGCCCACCCGGCCTGGGCAAGACCACCCTGGCCACCGTCATCGCGAACGAGATGGGGGTGCCCATCCGCATCACCTCCGGCCCGGCCATCGAGCGGGCGGGGGACCTGGCGGCGATCCTCACCAACCTGCGGGCGGGCGAGATCCTGTTCATCGACGAGATCCATCGCCTCCCTCGCACGGTGGAGGAGGTACTTTATCCGGCGATGGAGGACTTCGCCTTGGACATCGTGATCGGGAAGGGGCCGGCGGCCCGCAGCATCCGTCTGAGCCTCCCCCGCTTCACCGTGATCGGCGCCACGACCCGCCTGGCCCTGCTCACCGCCCCGCTTCGGGCCCGCTTCGGGGCCATCTTCCGCTTGGATTTCTACGACCTGCCGGCGATGGAGACCATTGTCCGCCGCGCCGCGCGGGTGTTGGGGGTCGAGATTGAGGAGGGGGGCGTTCAGGAGATCGCCCGTCGGGCCCGCGGCACGCCCCGCGTGGCCGTCCGCCTGCTGCGCCGGGTGCGGGATTACGCCCAGGTCCGTGCCGACGGGGTCATCACCGCGCCGGTCGCGGCGGAGGCCCTCCAGCTGATGGACGTAGACCCTTTGGGATTGGACGAGCTGGACCGTCGGCTGATGCGCACCCTCGCGGAGAAGTTTGGAGGCGGGCCGGTTGGGTTGGAGACCCTGGCGGCGGCCCTCTCGGAGGAGCCGGATACGATCATGGATGTAGTGGAACCCTATCTCCTGCAGCTGGGCTTCCTCGATCGCACCCCGCGCGGCCGGGTGCTCACCCGCCGCGCGTATGAGCACTTAGGCCTCCCCTACCCCGGTGAGGCGAGCCAACCTCCGCTGCCCCTGGAGTCCGCTTGATGGGACGGGTGATGGCGTTGGATTTAGGAGCGAAACGCATCGGCGTGGCGATCAGCGATCCGACCCGGACCATTGCCCGCCCCCTGACAATCCTGCCCCGCGCCTCCCGCCGTGCGGTGGTCGAGTCCCTCCTTCGTCTGATCGCCGAATACGAGGTGGAGCGGGTGGTGGTGGGATTCCCGCGCAGCCTTTCCGGAGAGGAGGGGCCCCAGGCCCGCTGGGTTCGCCGGGAAGCCGAAGCCCTGGCGCGCCGCCTGCCGGTTCCCGTTGTCCTCTGGGACGAGCGCTTGTCCACCGTCACCGCGGAAGCTTACCGGGCGATGCGGGGACAGCGCCGTCGGGAGCCCATCGACGCGGAGGCCGCCGCGGTGATCCTCCAGGATTACCTGGAAGCGCAACGGACAGTTCCGGAGCCGACGGTTAGGGATCCCGATGGGAGCGACTCTTTATAAAAATTTTGGGTCGACGCTTTCATTGTCCCCCCTTCCCGCGGCCTGGATGGCCGCAAAGGGAGGAGCGAAAGCGCAACAGAGAGAGGGGGCCGGAAGAATGAAGGATGGTGCATAATAAAATACGCTCTGATTAAACTCCACGACTCCGGTCAGGTGAACTCAATGGCTCGAAAGCGCGCTCGCCGGTCAACCTGGCGCTGGCTGCTCGCCATCGGAGTGGTCCTCTTCTTCTGCGGCGCCACCGGCGCTGCCCTCCTCCCACGATTGAACCGATCCATCTCCTCATCCAGCCCAGCGCTCTCCGGATCGCCGGTAGACTGGGGACTGGGGCTGTATCTCTTCCTCCGCCGGGGCGATTTGGAACAACCCGCAGGCAGTGATCCTACTCCGGTCGCCTTCGTGATCCGCCCAGGCCAGTCCGTGATGGAGGTCGCTGAGGCATTGCAAGAGGTAGGCTTGATCCGCGATGCCCTTCTGTTCCGGGCCTACGTGCGCTATCACCGGCTGGATCGGGAGATCGAGGCAGGGGAATACACGCTGAACAAAACGATGACCATTCCGCAGATCGTCGAGGCCCTCCGCTCCGGCCGCAAGGCGGAATGGACGGTGCGCATCCGCGAGGGGTTGCGCCTCGAGGAGGTGGCGGAGGTGATCGCCGCCCAGACCCATCTTTCCGCCCAGGCGGTCTTGGAGGCCGCCCGCGATGGCGCGCGCTGGCGGTCTGCGTTTCCCTTCCTGGCGGATCTCCCGCCCGGGGCGTCCCTGGAGGGCTATCTCTTCCCCGATACGTATCAACTGGCCCGGGATGCGACGGCCGAGGAGATGATCCGACGTATGCTGGAGAACTTCGGGCACAAGGTGACGCCGGAGAAGATCGCCAGCGCTCGGGCCCGGGGGCTTTCCCTTCATCAGGTCGTCACCCTCGCCTCCATCGTGGAGCGGGAGGCCGTGCGCCCCGAGGAGCGCCCGCTGATCGCCAGCGTCTACCTTAACCGACTGGCGGTCGGGATGAAGCTGGATGCGGACCCGACGGTTCAGTACGCGCTGGGTTACCAGCCAGAGCAGAAGACGTGGTGGAAGAGCCCTCTCACCTTGGACGATCTCCAGGTGGATTCCCCCTATAACACCTATCGCTATCCCGGGCTGCCGCCGGGGCCCATCGCCAATCCTGGCTTGGCCTCCATTGAAGCCGTGCTTCACCCGACGGAGACCGATTATCTTTACTTTATGGCCGATTGCATCAAAAAAGACGGCAGCCACTGGTTCGCCCGCACGCAGGAGGAGCACCTGAGGAATTTCAGCCGCTGTCAGTGAGTAGGGAGGGGAGATCCGGGCCGGGCGGTGAAGCCGCCCGGCCCGGAACCTAAATGGGAAGTGAGAAGGCCGGCGAGGGCGATCTCCTCTCTTCTAAATTAGCCCCCGCCGGATGGCGAACTGAACGAGCTCGGTGCGGTTCTTCAGGCCCAGCTTGCGCATCAGGTTGGCCCGATGGAAATCGACCGTCTTCACGCTAATGAAAAGGGCCTGAGCGATCTCCTGATAGCTCTTCCCCTGGGCTAACAGGACCAGGATCTCCCGCTCCCGCTCCGTCAGGGCATCCATCGGATCCGCAGGGCCTTCGCCGGAGCGTCGCACTTCCTCCACCAATAGATCCGCCAGCCGCGGATCGATGTAGGTTTCCCCCGCATAAACTGCGCGGATCGCCCGAATCAGCGTATCGTCCGGCGCTCGCTTCAGAACATATCCGGCAGCTCCCGCTCGAAGCGCGGGAAGGACGTACTCTCGGTTTTCGTGTTGGCTCAGGACCAGGACTCGTGTCTGCGGGGCGATCCGGCGGATCTCATGGGTGGCCGCGAGGCCGTCCATGCCCGGCATCGCCAGATCCATCAAAACCACATCCGGCTGCAGACGCCGGGCCTGCAGGATCGCCTCATGGCCATCCGCGGCTTCTCCGACCACCTCGAAATCCGGGTGAAGCTGGAGCAGGGCTCGAATGCCCGCCCGCACAATGGCGTGATCATCCGCGATCAGGATACGGATCCCCATCCTTCCCCCTCCCAAGGCAAGCGGACATACAATCGGGTCCCCTGTCCGGGCGCAGTGTCGATGCGCAGCTCTCCGCCCAGCAGGATCGCGCGCTCCTGCATCCCCAACAGCCCCCATCCCCGACGCGGCCCCTCCCCAGCCCGAAGCTCGGACCAGCAGAAGCCCACCCCGTTATCGGTGATTTCCATCACCGCCCAGCCTTTCTCCACCCATAGCCGGATCCCCACCTCCGTCGCCTCTGCGTGTTTACAGATATTCGTGATCGCCTCCTGCCCGATGCGAAACAGGGCCGTCTCAATCTCGGACGGCAGGCGGGGGATGGAATCGGGGATCTCATAGATCACCCGAATGCCCCGCGATTCCAGCCGCTCTCGCGCATACCACCTCAATGCCTGTATCAACCCCAAATCGTCCAGCAGGGTCGGGCGGAGGTCATAGATCATATCCTGGAGCTCCTTGATGGTATCGCTCACCGAGACCTTCAGTCGATTCAGCAAGCGGGGGACCTCCTCCGGGGCCTGGTGGAGCGCCACGCTGATGGTGTTCAACCCGAAGACCAGAGCGCTGAGGGACTGACCGATCCCGTCATGGAGCTCGCGGGCGACCCGGAGGCGCTCCTCCTCCTGGGTGCGCATCAACCGGGTCAGGAGTTCCCCGCGGATTCGCTCTTTCTGTTGCAGCTCTTCCCATAGGCGGGCGTTCTCCAACGCCACACCGATTTGCTGGCCCACGGTCATCAGCAGCGTCATTTCCGCCTGATCGAAGATCCGTGGGTCCTCCGCCGCCACCGCCAGCACACCCCGGATACGCCCTCGCATAGGGATCGGCACCGCCACGTGGCAGCTCAGGGGATGCTGGAGGGCTGTGCGCATGCGCCGCACAGCGCATCGGGATTCCGAGGCATCCACGATGACCGGCTGTCCGTCTACCAAGACCTGCCCGCAGCGGCAATCGGGGAAGGTAAACCACCCCTGGATCCCCTCCCCCTCACCTGACGAAAGGCCGTGATAGGCAACCAGGCGAGGTAGGCCGGACTCGTCCAACAGGAAGATCCAGCCGATGCGGAGCTCCAGCGCGCTCAACACCTGCTGCAGAATGCGCTCCAGAAGCCGGGCTGAGGGCAGCGGCTCGCTGACCGCGGCGGCCACGGCGTTCAACGCGGTGAGCTCACGGTTGCGACGACGGAGCTCCTCTTCGCGAGCCTTGCGCTCACTGATGTCCCGCGCGAACCAAGCCAACACCCAGCGCCCTTGGTAATAAATTCGGGTCCCCGTGGTTTCCAAAACATGCCTTCGGCCATCGCGATCGACCACCGGCAGCTCCACCGGATGTCCCGTCCGGCCCTCGCGGATCGCCCTCCACAGCTGATGGGCGATCTCCAGGGAGGCGGGAGGTAGAACGCTGGCCACATTCAAGCCAACCAAATCCTCCGGCTGAAATCCCAGCAGGCGGGCGAAGGCTTCATTGACGAACACCAGCCGCCCTTCTTCCGCCCCTTCCTCGCCGATCAAGGCGATCCCTTCACCGACGGTGCTGGCCGCTGTCAGGAGGTTCCGATAGCCGGCCTCCGATTCCTGCAACCGGCGGATCGCGTGCTGAACGGCATCCGCCATCTGGTTGAAGGCTTGTGCCAAATCCCCGATCTCACCACCTGGTGGGAGCTCGACCCGTTCATCCAGATGGCCCTGACCCAGGCGTCGGGCTCGACGGGCCAGCTCGGCCAGCGGGTAGACCGCCGCCCGCCCGAAGCCGTAGGCGATTCCGATGGCGATCAGACAGCCAACCAGGGTGAGCCCCATGATGAAACGAGCGACCAAGGCCTGTAGGGCTGCGATGCGCGCCTGGCTGATCCCCACATGCACTTCCGCCGGGATCCCGTCCAGGGGCCTGTAGGCGAAATCCCGGATCAGCCCCTGTTCTGTCCATAAGAGCACGCCGTCCCCGGGGCGCTCTTCGGGCGCCGGGATCAGCCGAAGCAGATCGGCGGGGAACCCGTTGGGAAAGGTGTGAACCAGCGGCATATCTGGAGCGACGGCGAAGGCATAGACCACGTCGCCGTTTTCATGAACCACCGCGTTGAGCAGCTCCTGGACCGTCGCCAGATCCCCTTCGGCCAGGGCGTTGGCCATGTTCTCTCCCAGGGCCAGGGTGAGCGAGCGGCCGAAGCGGATGAGCTCCGCCCGCAATGTATGGGCCAGCAACAGGTTGACCGCCCCCGTGGTGACCAAGCCGGCTGTCACCACGATGACCACCAGCGCCAGGATCAGGCGCGTGGTTAAACGCCTCGGCAACCGTCGATCCAGCCATAACCAGAAGCGACGCATCTCAAGGCCCCAGCAAGCCGATTTCCGCAGCGATCCGATATAACGCGACGTAATCTTCATCCCGCGCTGGAACAAACCCCAACGGCATTTCGGAACGTTCCCAGTGATATAACCACTTCGCATCCCGCCCGGCTGGGTCCAGAGCCAGGAGCGCTCCTCGCACCAGCTCTATCGTCCTCCAAGGCACGTGGGGCGCCGCGATGATCCCGCTGGAAGGGTAGGGGTCCGACATGGCCAGAATGCGCGCCAGCCCCCGTCGGGCAAGCGTCAACGCCAGGGTGTCCTGAAGCCCGCCCGCGTCGTAACGCCCGCTGATCACCGCGTTCGCGGTGGAGGCATGGGAATCGTGGAAGGCATAGGCTTGGAGGTCATGCAGCGATAGCCCCGCCTGTTGAAGCATCAAACGTGGGATTAAATGGCCCTGGGTGGAATTCGGGGGGCCAAAAGCAAACGAGCGCCCACGCAGATCTTTCAGATCGAGAAGAGGGCTGTTCACTGGAACGATAATGGCGGCTCGGTAGGTGTCATGCCCTTCCATGTTGCGCCCCCGCACGATAATCCGCGCGCCGCAACGATGATAGGCCTGCAGGTAGCTCACCGTCCCGACGATCCCGAAATGAACCCGCCCCGCGCAGATCTCGTCGGCCACACTATGGCCCCGGGGGGTCAAATGCAAACGGAAGCGGAGGCCGGTTTGGGCTTCCAGATACCGGAGGAGCGAGGCGTTCATCCGGATGTCCTCTTTCGGCTCCAATCGTCGATCGAAGCCAAACACCCAGTGGTCATCCTCTCGCAGAGAGAGGTGGAGTCTCTCGGAGGCCACCAGGTTCTCTGATAACCGGACGGGGACCGTGGGTTCGCTTTGGCACGCAAGGAGGAGAGCGCCGAGCAGCCATAAAGCCCGCAAAGGCCAGGGTCGGGTGCGCATATGTTTCCCTCGTGCATGGATTTCTACCTGCCCTGGCTCCTTATTTCAATTTTACGGTGGTTTTAAGGATCGGGTTGAGGACCGGCCCTCGCCCAGTCCCTCGGACCTCCTTCGGATTGAAATCGTCCTTTCTGGGCCGATGGCCGACGGTCGGCCTACGCCGACCGGGCGACACGTCGGGCGCAGGTCGACGTTTGACGCGAAGCGCCCCGGGAGGCCGATTTCGAATCGGCGCAGAGCCATCAGGGTTTCCCCTATCCCCAAACTGGGAAAATTCCCAGGGCTCAAACCCGGCACCCTCCCAGCTCCCCATCTCGTGCCCCTTCCTTATGCTGGGAACCAGAAAGCTATTCCCAAGGAGCGTCCGCGATGGCCTATGAAACCCAAACCAGGATGCGTGCCTTGGCGACCCGACGAGCGTTTCTCGCACGATTCGCCAGCGGGATCTTCGCCTCCCTGATCGCCCCAGCCATCCCCCGTGGCATCCCGGATCAGGTCGAGGCGGCCGGCGCGGGGCACCCGGAGGTTGATTTGGCCCCGCTGCCCGAGCTCCCTGAGGGGGTGAACGGCCAACATCCCATTGAGCGCATGCTGGAGGACCTCCGCCGGGCCTTACAGAAGCCGGTGGACCAGCGGCGTTGGGCGATGGTGATTGATCTCCGCAAATGCGTGGGATGTTACGCCTGCACCGTTGCTTGCATCACCGAGAACAAGTTGCCCCCGGGCATTGCTTACCGTCCGGTGATCACGGAAACCCGGGGCACTTACCCAAACGTCTCCCGTCGGTTCATCCCACGGCCTTGCATGCAATGCGAGAACCCGCCATGTGTCTCCGTATGTCCTGTGGGGGCGACTTGGAAGCGCCCGGACGGCATCATCGTCATCAACTACGATCAGTGCATCGGGTGCCGCTACTGCATCACCGCGTGCCCTTACGCCGCCCGATCCTTCGATTCCGGTTACTTCTACAGCGACTTTGAGGGTGGTTCCCCTCAACCTTACGAGTTGCTTCCATCCCCCGAATACGGCGAAGGTCGTGTGCGTCGTAAGGACGCATCGCCCATCGGGAACGCGCGCAAGTGCCATTTCTGCCTCCACCGGATCGAGCAAGGGGAACTACCCGCCTGCGTCCTCTCCTGTATGGGCCGGGCGACTTACTTTGGGGATCTGAGCGATCCGCGCAGCCTGGTGTCTGAGCTGGCCAGCCGCCCGAACGCCATCCGATTGAAGGAAGAGATGGGCACTGAGCCCAAAGTCTTCTACCTGGTATGAGGGAGGTCCAGGATGATCGCCACGCGAAAGCTTTCCCGAAGGGATTTCCTGAAAATGGCGGGTGCCTCCGCTGGGGGCTTGGCCGCGATGGCCGCGCTGGGCAGCGGCTTCAAGGCCCTGAGTGCCCGTGAAGCCCAGCACCAACAAGAGGCGGGCTCCCAGGTGGTCTACACCGCCTGCGTGATGTGCCCCGCCGAGTGCGGCCTCGAAGTCCACGTGGAAAACGGGGTGGTCTCGAAGATCTACGGCAACATTCACGTCCCTTACAATTCCGGCACTGTATGCGCCAAAGGCGCTGCTGGCCTGCAGCTGGTTTACAACGTGAACCGGATCAAGTACCCGATGATCCGAGTGGGGGAGCGCGGGGAAGGCAAGTTCAAGCGGGTCTCTTGGGACGAGGCTCTGGACTACATCGCCACGAAGCTCATCGAGATCAAACAGAAATATGGCCCTGAAGCCGTGATCATGGATTGCGGCGACGTCACCGATCGCGATCCTTACTATTACCTCTTTCGGGCCTTCGGCACCCCGCACACGGTTGAGCACGGTTCCATTTGCGATACCCCGCGCCGTCACGGCCCGAAGCTGATGTTCGGCGGCAAGCGGATCGAACCGGATATCATGCGCCCGGTGCTGGTCCGCCAGCCCGATGGCAGCCTGAAGAACGATTACAGTTACCGGACCCGGTTGATCATCTACGTGGGGTGGAACCCCTTCACAGCCACTCGCATCAACTACGAGTCCCGGGGCACCGTGGAAGCGAAGCTGGCCGGGGCCCGGATCATCGTGATCGACCCCGCCTTCTCCAACACGGCTACCAAAGCCGACCGCTGGATCCCCATTCGGCCGGGCACCGACGCCGATCTCTTCGCGGCCATGCTGCGCTACATCCTCGAGAACCACCGGGACGACGATCCGTTCCGCCGCTATATCGACTGGTCCTTCAAGGAGTACAGCCAGGGGTGGGAGGAATTCGAAGCCGCCTTTCGGAGCTGGTGGAATAAGACCGATCCTCTCAATGGCCTCCCCTACTTCTCCCTGGAATGGGCGGCGGATCGAACCGGGATCGACGCAACGACCATCGCCGAGCTGGCCCATACTTTCGGGATCACCAAGCCCGCGGCCCTGGTCTGGGGGATGAACGGGATCGGACACCACTACAACGGCTACGTCGCCTCCATCCTGGGCACCGCCCTAAACGTCATCACAGGGAACATGGAGGTGCCGGGCGGGGCCATCGACACCGAGCTGGTCAAAAGCAGCAAAGGCGGGAAGGCCTCCGGCGGGGATTTCCTCAAGCGGGAAGCCACCCGGGTCGTCAACGGGGTGGAGGTCAAAGGGAAGATCGAGGAGCTCCATATGGACGGCTATGGGGACTGGCCGGCGGCGTGGGACGATGTGGTCGGTGATTACCCGCGCCGGTTCATCGAAGGCGTCACCCTGCGCTACGGGCCTTTCCGCGGCCATCAATACGCGATCAAGGCTTACATCATCCGCACCGGGAACCCGGTCATCACCGGCTCGAACACCCAGAAATGGATCGAGGCCCTGACGGCGAAGGACGAAGCGGGCAACTATAAGGTGGAGCTGGTCGTTTATATCGACACGCCGTTCCTGGAGACCGGCCTCTACGCCGATGTGATCCTCCCCGAGGCCAGCTACCTGGAGCGGATGAGCCTCTCGGACATCTACCCGGTTCACCCGGTGCTCTACCTGCGGGACTTTGTGATCCGCCCGCTGTATGAGTCGAAGACCCCCTATGAGATCTGCTGGGCCCTGGCCCGCAAGCTCCACGAGAAAGGGGATCCCGATATCCAGCCGAAGGATTTCTGGGAGAAGTACCCGACGGAGGAGGACTTCTGGAACGAGGCCCTGAAGGTCGCACCCGGCCGCCCAAACACCGGCGAGCCCCTCCCTTATCCGAACCTGCCGAAGGGCTATAAGCTCATCGGCACGCCGGACTCGCTGGAGGCCGGCCATGTGCAGATCGACGATGAGAGGAAAGAGATCCGTGGCGAGCCCCTGACCGTCCAGTGGCTGAGGGAGCACCACGGGGTGGCAGTGTGGCCGATGAGCTGGAAGCGCTTCCACAGCGGCGGCGTGCTCCAGACCGACAGCAAGAAGGTGGAGTTCGTGTGGGATTACACCGTGGAGAAGGATGGAAAAACCGAGCGGAAGGGCCGTTACAGCAAATACAACAAACTGATCGAGGCAGCCGGCGAGACGCCGCCCAGCATCGCCCGCCTGGGTTGGCAGAAGTATCCATCGACCTTCTACTGGTTTGAGACCCGATGGAATCCCTACACGAACCCCGATTACGCCAAGTACCGGGATGAGTATCCGTTCCAGGTCATCTCCGGTCGGATCCACCACGCCATGTCGGGGACCCAGATGGTGGACTGGCTGGGCCGCCTGCCGACCGAGGACCTGTGGGCGCC
>NZ_JBHOQJ010000127.1:0-20254 GCF_042408365.1 Thermoflexus sp. | reverse complement strand
GTCTCGATTTCCTCCGGCCGGAATACCCCACAGCGCTCCGCCAGCCTTCGAACCGCTTCCTCCTCATCCGCTCGCGGCCATCGAATAGGCGACATGAGCTCCCACCGTCTGAACAGGTTGAAGGGCTTCTTTCCGCCGGCTGCGCCGCTCCCAGGCCAGGCGGATCAGCCGCTCGGCCAGCGTGCCGTAGGTATAGCCGGCGGCAAGGGCGGCGTTGACGAACCCGCTGTTGGGCGCCAGGCTGGGATTCGGGTTCACCTCCAGCACATACGGCGTTTCCCCCTGAAGCCGGATGTCCACCCGCCCATAATCCCGACATCGCACCGCCCGGAAGGCCCGGATCGCCGTTTCCCGGATGCGGGCCTCGAGATCCGCCTCGAGTTCCGCCGGGCACCGCACGGGCGTGAGTTCGTATTCCTCCGAGCCCGGCAGCCACTTGGCGGCGAAGGTGCAGATCCGCCACAGCGGGTTCGAGATCCGGGAGTAGTCCACCTCCGCCAGGGGGAGGACCTCCAGCGTTCGCCCGCCCCAGATGGCGACATTGAACTCACGCCCCTCGATGAAGGTCTCCACCAGCGCCGGTTGGCGATAGGTCTCCAGGACATAGGCGATGCGCTTCCGGAGCGCCGCCTCATCGGCCGCCACGGACTCCCGATCGATCCCGTGGCTGGCATCTTCCTCCAGGGGCTTCACGATCGCCGGGAGAGGGATCCGAAGGCGTTCCCGAGGGTCACGGATCACCTGAGCGGGAGGGGTTGGCAGGCCCGCCGCCCGGATCCGGGCCTTGGCGCGGGCCTTGTCCAGGCAAAGGGCGAGCGTGGGGCCGGGCGATCCTGTGTAGATGAACCCCCGCGCCTCCAGGGCCACCGGCACCACCGCCTCGCCCTGCGGGCGTCCTTCCAGGGTTTCGCACAAATTGACCACCACGGTATCCTGAGGATCAAAGGCCTCTAATGTCTCACGTAGGGAATCCAGGTCCCAAACCGCGCGGACGACCACCCGCCATCCCCGCCCGGTTAAGGCGGAGGCCATCGTCTGAGCGGTGACCAGGACCTCTTCCTCCGCGATCCAATCGCGGGGTTCTCCCCGCGGGAGCTGCTTCACCACGCTGTAAAGGATCAGAACCTGGTTCGGCGCAACCGGGCGACGACGGCCCATGGACGCTCCCTGGAACGATGGCTTCGGAACGATCCGTCCATTCCCATGCCAAACGAATCACCGAGCACTTTGCCGATATCCCACATTCGGGGTGGAGGCCGCCGGAGGCGACCCCCACCCCGAAAGCGTTACCGCTGCCCGATCTCCACCCCGGCCAGCTTCACCGCCGGCTCCACCGGAAGGCCATACCGGCGACAAGCGGCCTCCAAGATCCGGGCGATCAGCACCTCATACGACATCCCGTCCGCCCGCGCGTTCAGCACCATGTCGCTGTACTCGGGGTTCAACCCCGGCAGGGTGTTGATCTCCAACAGGTAAATCCGCCCGGTGGTCGCATCGATCCGCATATCCACCCGGCTCATATCGCAGGCCCCGATCGCCCGGAAGGCCTCGAAGGCCAGCCGCTGCGCTTCCCGGCGCGTTGCTGGATCCAACGGGGCTGGACAGAGATACCGCGGGCCCAAGGGCATTTCCGACTTGATGTAGGAGGTGTAAAGTCCCCGCTGATCCGGCGGGCACGGGCTGAGGTCCACCATCATCGGCGGGAAGACATGCGCCCCGCCGATATCCAATCCCTCCTCCGTGGCCCACCCGCCGGGCGGCCGGAGCCATTCCGCATCCCCATCGATGTTCCCGATGAGGCCGACCGTGAGCTCCGGGCCATCGATGAAGGCCTCCACCAAGGCCTCCTGCCGGTAGGTCCGAAGGATATACGCCACCTGTTCCCGCAGCTCCGCCTCGTTCGTCACCACCGACTTCGCCGAGATCCCCATCCCGCTCCCCTCCCGGTTCGGCTTCACAAAGAGGGGAAAAGACAGGCGGGGATCCAGGGGCTCATCCGGCCGCCGGAAGACCTGGAACGGCGGGGTGGGCAGCCCTTCCGCCACCCACACCCGCTTGGTCATCGCCTTGTCCAAGGAGATGGCCAATACCAGAACCCGGGAGCCCGTATATGGGATCCGCATCATCTCCAGCATGGCCGGCACGTGGGCCTCCCGGGAGTCCCCCCAGTATCCCTCGCAGATGTTGAAGCAGATGTCCGGGCGGAAGCGGCGCAACGCCTCGGGGAGGTCCAAATTCCCCTCGAAAATCGCCGTCGTATGCCCCCAGGCCTCCAGCGCCCGGGCGATCCCTTCCACCGTTTGATCCGAATCCAGCTCCGCCCAGGCATCCGGCGGCTCATCCGGTTGATGGGGCGCGTTCCGCTTGAGGTTCGCCAAGACCGCCACCCGCATCAGAGCACCTCCCCGTTGACGACGGAGATGGGCTCCCCGATGATCAAAGGCATCGTCTCCGTGCCCCCAGTCTGGAGCCGCCGATGCACGGCCTCAAAGCCCTCCGGCTCGATGGTCATCGCGTCGCCCTGCAACAGCCCGAAGATCCCCCGCTGGCCGGGCTCCGGGCGCTGATTCCGGCAGTACTCACAGCGGCTCGGATCGTGGGGCGTGTAATCCGTCGGCTGCTCGTAGGTGCTGATGAAGCCCTCGAAGTTGCGCAGCACCACCCGCCGTTCGTTCATCGCCAGCAGGTAGTTGGGCATCACCGGCACCTTCCCGCCGCCGCCGGGCAGGTCGATCACAAACGTCGGGATGGCGTAGCCGCTGGTGTGCCCCCGCAGGGCCTCCATGATCTCGATCCCTTTGGAGACTGGGGTGCGGAAGTGGCCAGCGCCCTCCACCAGGTCGCACTGGTAGAGGTAATAGGGCCGGACCCGGCGCTTGACCAGCTCGTGGACGAGGGCGCGGATGATGTGCGGGCAGTCGTTAACCCCGGCCAGGAGCACCGTCTGGCTGCCCAGCGGGATCCCGGCGTCGGCCAGCTTCGCCAGCGCCTCGGTGACCTCCGGCGTGAGCTCCTTCGGGTGGTTCACGTGGATGTTCATCCACAACGGGTGATATTTGCGCAGCATCGCCACCAGATCGTCCGTGATCCGTTGAGGCAGGAAGATGGGCACCCGCGTCCCGATGCGGATGATCTCCACGTGAGGGATCGCCCGCAGCCGGCGCAACAGATCCTCCAGGATCGGCTGCGGGAGGATCAGCGGATCCCCCCCGGAGAGCAACACGTCTCGGATCTGCGGCGTGCGGGCGATGTATTCGATCTGCCGGTCGTAATCCCGCCGACCGAAGTTCGCATGGGGATCCCCCACGATCCGGCTGCGGGTGCAGAACCGGCAGTAGCTGGCGCACTGGGTCGTCACCAGCATCAGCACCCGATCCGGATAGCGATGGACCAGACCCGGGACCGGGGAATGCCTGTCCTCCGCAAGGGAGTCCTCCATCAGCCCGGGGGTCGGCGTCAGCTCCCTCGCCGTAGGGATCACCTGACGCCGGATCGGGCAGTTCGGGTCATCGGGATCGATCAGAGAGGCGAAATAAGGGGTGATATCCATGCGAAACCGGTGGGTCGCCGCCGCGCCGGCTTCCTCCTCCGGGGTCAGGCGGATGATTTGCTTCAATTGTTCCACTGAGTTCAGGCGGTGGGTCAACTGCCACCGCCAATCCTCCCATAGCTCATCCGGCACATCCCGCCAGATCGGCGCCCGCGGGCTGCGACGTTTTCCACCAGGGGGCTCCTCCTCCAGCCGCTTCCGCTCCTCCATTGATGTCCCTCCTCAGCAGGTTCTCCTGGCCATCGATCCGGGAGGCCCGAAGATCCTCCGCTCTCCATCCCCCAAATCTCCCTGAAGGGACGATTCGGAGATGAGCTCCATGAGGAGCACAACCCGGATTCCACTTCCATGCGCGGGATTTTACATCAACTTCATCTCCGCATGCGTTAAGAAAACGTGTAGGTTTCGTGATATTTCGGTTAAGTCATTCATCGATGATTTTCGATATATCGAAAATCATCGATGAATGAAAAGGGGTCGCTTACGTCCTTGTGGCCCATCGCCAGCCTTGAAAGCGTTGAGGTACGATGGAATCAAATCGCCGCGCATCGCAGCGGACTCATCAACTTCCAGCACAAGCACTCCTTTCTCATCCGGAGGGATTTCGGAGGCATAGCGTTTGGGCCGGAGGGGATCCGGTGCTTGAAGGGGAGTGACGCAGATCGGCCGTTTTCGCTGGATCTTATAGATCGCGATATAGTCAGAGCATTGAAAGCCGCTGAGCTCAGGAGGGCTTATGATCGAGCCAACGACGCCGGAGCGTGTGTTGGTGGTGGCCGCTCATCCGGACGATGTGGAGTTCACCTGTGCGGGCACGCTGGCCAAGTGGGCCCGGCGGGGCAGCGTGATCGCCCTGGTGCTCTGCACCAGCGGCGATGCGGGGACCGAGGAGGCGCATCGATCGCGGGAGGAGATGATACAGATCCGTGAGGCGGAGCAGAAAGCCGCCGCTCGGATTCTGGGCATCGCGGAGGTGGTCTTCCTGCGCCATCCGGACGGCCTGCTTCAACCCACCCTGGAGTTGCGACGGGAGCTGGTGCGGGAGATCCGCCGCTTCCGGCCTCAGGCCCTGGTTTGCGGGGATCCATCAGCTTATTTCTACGGCGACGACTACATCAATCATCCGGACCATCGGGCGGCGGCCCAGGCGGCCCTGGAGGCGGTGTTCCCCGCCGCCGGGATGCCCCTCGTATTCCCCGAACTGGGTCTTCCACCGCATCGGGTGCGGGAAGTTTATGTGTACGGCGCGACACAACGGAACATCTGGATCGATATCGAAGAGACGCTGGAGCTCAAAATCGAGGCCCTGCGCTGCCATCGCAGCCAAGTGGGGGATTGGGATCCGGGCCCCACCCTACGGGCATGGGCCGCTGAGGAAGGCCGGGCCGTCGGCCTGCGCTACGCGGAGGCCTTCCGCCGGATCCTCCTAGGGGATTGATCAGGAATGTCCATCCAAGGCGGGGCTTGCCCATCCGGGCGCCCACAAGGGGCGCCCCTACGGAATGATGTGGATGCCAATGGGAGGGGCAGGCCTTGTGCCCGCCCGGCCCGTTTCCGGTTACAGCGTGTGCATCAGCCGGAACACCAGCCAATAGAAGGGCTGCAACACGCTCCCGAGCAGACCCAGCTGCCGATCCAGGATCAGGAACAGCAGAAGCAGCAACGGCCCATAGGCCTCCAGGCGAGCATAGGCGTAGGCCAGATCCGGCGGGAGCAACCCCTGCAACACCCGATACCCATCCAGAGGAGGCAGGGGGAGCATATTGAAAACCGCCAGGCCGACGTTAATGAAGACCCACGCGCCGAGGAACTGGAAGGCGAAACCGGGCAAAGGCCAGATCTGTGGGAGCGTTCGATATGCCATGATCCCCAAACCGGCCAACACGAGGTTCATCAACGGGCCGGCGCCCCCGACCACGGCCATCCCCACCCGGGGGCCATAGCGGAGATAGAGCGGGTTCACTGGAACCGGACGGGCCCATCCGAACCCGGCCAGCACCAGCATCAGAGCCCCAATCGGATCCAGATGGGCCATCGGGTTCAGGGTCATCCGTCCATAACGCCGGGGCGTTGGGTCCCCGAGGCGTTCGGCGACCCATGCGTGGGCCAGCTCGTGAAGGGGCAACGCGAAGATGAAGATCACCGCTAGGGCCAAGAGATACCCCGGATCGCTGAAGCGCGCGAACGGCATTCGAAGGAGCCTCCTGGGTTTCCTTATGCTGGATGTTCGTCCGCCTAAAGGGTGTGGATACGGGCACCCACAAGGGGTGACCCTACCCCATCCGGCAGTACGTCCCACCGAAATGCCCGGTGGGAAGATCATCCACACGCGTTAGGGCAACGATCGATGCTAGTGTAGCAAAGAACTCATCAAGGGGAAAGCGGATCTCGGAGGCGTTTCCGCTCGCTCTTCATCGCTCCGTTGAGGAAAGCGATCCGGGCAAGGCTTCCTCCTGCCATTCGCGAACCCGTTCCCGGATCCGGCGGATCAGTTCCGGGAGCGCCTGGCGGACCGAGGGGGTAAGGTCCCCGCCAACGGTTGTGGGATCGGCGACTTCCACAGCGAAGATCTCAATTTGTTCGGGGAAGGGAAGCTGAAGCGCGCGGGCGAGCGCCAGCAGTTCGGGCAGCCCCGCATAATGGGGGGAAGGCGCCCGGATCCGTCCCAACTCCTCCGCCTTCCACCTCCAGATCGTCCCAGGCGGGGCCTGGCCGGTCTGGACGGCATCGATCAAGATCGCCCGCTCGTATCCGACCAGCCAGTCCAGCAAGGCGAGGCCGGAGAGGGGGGTTCCCTCGATCACCAATCCCCCCGACCCCTCCAGCTCCTCCCGAAGGGCACGGGCCGCCAACAGCCCGATCCGGTCATCGCCCAGGAGCTCGTTCCCCAAGCCCAGGATCAGGATCCGCATCGCCCCCCCTTGCCGCTTCCCCGATTTTGAAAATTGGGCCCGGACGCCTTTAAGGCCCGGGCCCAGAATGGCCCTTCCTTTGAGATACCCGTCGCTAAGGCCATAGCGCCCTTAATCCCGACGGATCTCCCGCACGAGCTCGCCGCGGGAGTTGTAGACGCGGACGAGGAGAGGCACCTGGCCAGGCAGGGCATGGGTCGCGCAGCCATGGCAAGGATCGTAAGCCCGGAAGGCGATCTCCACCAGGTTCAGGATCCCCTCGTCCACCTCGCCGTTCCGGATGATCGAACGCGCGGCCTTATCCACCGACATGGCAATGCGGGCCGCGTTGTTCTGGGTGGCGACGATCAGGTTGGCCCGGGTGATCAACCCTCGCTCATCGGTTTCGTAGTGATGGATCAACGTCCCGCGCGGGGCTTCCACCACCCCGATCCCCTCCCGCGGGATCGCCGTCGGCAGGGCACGAACCCGTGGGTCCAGGATCTCCGGGCCCTGTGCCAGCTCCTGCATCCGTTCGGCCGCGTAGAGCAACTCGATCAAGCGAGCCCAGTGGTTGGCCAGGGTGTGATGGACCGGTTTGCCGCCCAGCGTCGCATAGAACTGCTCATAGGCCTCCTGGGCCCGTGGGGTGGCCATCCCATCCGCGGCGTTCAGGCGCGCCAGGGGCGCCACGCTGTAGACGCCGCTCCCCGGCCCATCCACGAAGCCCTTCCAGCCCACGTCTTTTAGATAACAGAACTTGATATAGCTCCACGGCTCCACGTGCTCTGCGATATGCCGTAGATAGTCCCGAGCAGGGAACCTCAGGAATTCCCGTCCCTCCGGATCCACCACCCGCAGCCACCCATCGTAAAAATTCAGCCGGTTCCGGTCGTCTACCAGCCCCATGTAGTAAGTTCGATGGGTATACGTTTCCGAGCGGATCCATTCCACATATTGGGGGTTCTTCAGCACGATGTCTTCGAAGAGCTTGAGGCTGAAGAGCGCGAACTGGACGGCCCGCTCGGCCCCGGCCTGGAAGGCCTCGCGATCCTCCTGGGTGAGCGCTTTGGCGATGCCGCCAGGGAGGCCGAAGACCGGGTGAATCACTTTACCGCCGACGCGGGCGATCAGATCCCGCAGCTGCTTGCGCACCCCGATCACCTCGCGCCCGATCTCCAGGCCCACGCGGGCGAGGACCCCCAAGACGTTCCGCTCCGCTTTCGGAGCCGTGGGGCCGACCACGAAATCCGGCCCGCCCAGGAAGTAGAAGTGCAGGGCGTGATCTTCCACCATGAACGTGCAATATACCAGCTCCCGGATCTTCTTGGCCGCCGGAGGGGGATCCACCTGGTAAAGATCGTCCAGGGCTTTCGTGGCGGCCATGTGGTGGGCGGTGGGGCAGACGCCGCAGATCCGCGAGGTGATCTGGGGCATCTCCTCGGCGGGGCGGCCCACCACAAATTTTTCGAACCCCCGCAGCTCCGGGACCTGGAAGTAGGCCCGTTCCACTTCCCCTTTCTCGTCCAAGAAGATATGGATCTTGCCGTGTCCTTCCAGGCGGGTGATCGGATCGATCACGATCTCGCGACGGCTCATCACGACCCCCCTTTCTCAGCGCGTTCACCGTCTCGGATCCGACGGTAGAGCAGCGAGGCGGGAAGGCTGTAGCGGTAGAACAGGCCGACCGGATCGGGGATCCCCTCCAGGATGCGCTCGATCTCAGCCTCCTCCGTCGCATCGAACAGGGAAGCGATGGCGGAGAGGGCTTTGGCCCCGCCGTCCAGGACGCGGCTGGTCGGCCCTAAGCAGCCGGTGCATGGCATGCTGCCAGCGATGCAGGCCGCCCCGCACCCGCTTCGGGTGGCCGGGCCCAGGCAGAGCAATCCCTGGGCGAGCAAGCAGGTCCCCGGGTCGATGAGGACCTGATGCGGTCGCTTCAGGTCTTTCAGCGCCAGGCGCTCCGGTTTCGTCGGCTTGCGAGGGCATTCGGCGCACAGCGCGACCTCCGGGGCCAGCACGGAGCCCTTCGGCGGCAAGTTCCCGGTGAGGAGCGCTTGGAGGGCAGCGCGGATCAGACCCACCGGAGGCGGGCAGCCTGGGAGGTAGTAATCGACCTCCACCGTCTGATCCAAGGTCTGAACGGCCTCCCAGAACGCCGGGAGGGTAAGCAGTCCCTCATCCGCCTCAATGCGCTCCGCGGGGCGTATCCGCTGGGGGTTGACCACGCTGGGCGCCTCCTCGTAGACGTAACGGAGGATCTCCTCGCGGTCGAACAGGTTCGCTAAGCCGGGGACGCCGCCCATATGAGAGCAACTTCCGAAGGCGATGAGGACCTGCGCTTTGGACCGCAGGAGATGCGCCATCTCCGCCTGTTCGGAGGTCCGGATGGCGCCGTTGATGAAGGCAGCGGCCAGCTCCCCGTCGGCGAGGCGTTCGACATCTTCCCGCTTGAAATCTAAGGCCACCGGCCAGAAGGCGATCTCCACCGCCTCCACGACCGCCAGGATCTCCTCCGCCAGATCCACCACGGCCTCCTCACAACCTCCACATGAGGCGCACCAGTAGAACGCGACCTTCGGCTTGCTCATGGCAGGGCTCCTTCCCGGGCGGCAGGCTGAGGCTCCGCTGGAACCCGGATGGGAAGACGGATCGCTCCAGGGCGTGGGGCCAGCCGGAGGGGACCCAGCCTGCGGATCGTTTCGGCGAACTCGTTCGCCACCTTCTGAACACGGTCCCCTTCCGAGGCGGAGATCCATTCCAGCCGCAGGCGCTCCTCTTCGATCCCCATCTCCCGCAGCAGCCGCTTCAGCAATCGGTAGCGCCGCAGGGCCTTGTAATTGCCCTCCTGATAATGACAGTCCCCCGGATGGCATCCACCGATGAGAACCCCATCGGCCCCGTGGCGGAAAGCGGCCAGGACAAACTGAGGATCCAGTCGTCCGGAGCACATCAGGCGGATCACGCGCACATGGGGCGCATAAGTCATGCGAGCGGTCCCGGCCAGATCCGCCGCGGTATAGGTGCACCAGTTGCAGAAGAAAGCCACGATCCGGGGCTCAAAGGGTTTTCCTTCCGCCATCGGCTGCTCAGACATAGGCCAACACCCCCTCGATTTCTTGGAAGATCTGCACATCTTCGAACAGATGTTGTCGAGCTGCCCCGGATGGGCAGGCGGCCACGCAGGTGCCACAGCCCTTGCACAGGGCCTCGTTAATCACAGCCACCGCCTTCCCCTCATCGAACGAAATCGCGTTATACGGGCAGAGGCCAATGCAGGTCTTACAACCGGAGCACAATTCCTCGACGATGTAAGCGGTGTTCGGTTCTAACTCCACATAGCCCTTATCGATGAGGGCGAGGGCCTCCGCGGCTGCGGCTCCCGCCTGGGCCACGCTATCGGGGATGTCCTTAGGCCCCTGACAGGCCCCGGCCAAGAAGATCCCATCTGTGAACGTGGAGACCGGGGCCAGTTTGGGGTGCCGCTCCAGGAAAAAGCCCTCCTTGCTGCAGGAGATGTTAAACATGCGGCGCACTTCATCGGCATCCGGTTGAGGCTCCAAGCCCACCGCCAGGACGACCATATCCACCGGGATGCGGCGCACAACGCCGATCATCGTATCTTCCACTCGGAGGATCAGCTTCCCCTCTTCCTCCGGCGTGATCGCCCAATCGGTGATCTCAGCCACCCGGCCGCGGATAAAATGTACTCCTTCCTGGAGCAACCGATCGTAGAATTCCTCATAACCCTTCCCGGGAGTCCGCATATCGATGTAGAAGTTATAAACCTCAGCGCCGGTCCGCTCTTTAATCAGATGAGCCAACTTGAGGGAGTACATGCAACAGACGCGGGAGCAATAGCGGTTAAAGCGTTCATCCCGCGACCCTACACAATGGATGATCCCTACCCGTTTGGGGATACGGCCATCGCGCAGGCGAACCTCCCCGCCGGTCGGCCCGGCGGCGTTCACCAGGCGCTCGACCTCCAGGGCCGTATAGACGTTTGGATGCTTCCCGTAACCATACTCGGGGATCCGCCGGGCATCGAAGGTCTTGAACCCGGTGGCCAGGATGATCGCTCCAACCTCGATCTCCTCAATCCGCTCCTGCTGCTCGAAGTCGATCGCCTTGCGCTCGCAAGCCTCCAGGCAGGTCCGCTTACATTTGCCGGTCTTGAACCAGATGCAGGTCTCCGGATCGATCAACACCACCCGAGGGGTAGCCTGCGGGAAGGGGATGTAAATGGGCTTTCGCCTGCCCAGGCCCAAGTTGAACTCGTCCGGGAAGCGCGCGTCTTTATAAACGCATGCGTCGATGCACTGCAGGCATCCGATACAGAGCTCCTCGCTGACATAGCGAGGCTTCCGACGCACTTGAACCCGGAAGTTCCCCACGAACCCCTCGACCCGGGTGACCTCGGAATAAGTCCACAGGGTGATGTTTGGATGAGCGGCCACAGCGGACATCTTGGGGGTGAGGATGCAGGCGGCGCAATCCAGGGTAGGGAAGGTTTTATCAAAATAGGCCATGTGACCGCCGATGGTGGGCTCTCGTTCCACCAGGTAAACGTGCTTGCCTGCGTCCGCCAGGGTGAGCGCGGCGTGGATCCCGGCGATCCCGCCGCCGACCACCAACACACGATCCTTTACGGGGACGCGTCGGCGATCCAAAGGTTCGTGGAAGATCACCCGTCGGACGGCGGCGGCCACCAGCGCTTTCGCCTTCTCGGTGGCTTGGCGGGGATCCTCGGTCACCCAGCTCACATGCTCACGGATATTCGCCATCTGGAAGAAGAAGGGGTTCCGGCCGGCCCGTTCAAGCACTCGACGGAAGGTGGCCTCGTGGAGGAGCGGGGAGCATGAAGCGACGATCACGCGGTTCAACTTAAACTCTTCGATGTCCTGGCGGATCAGCTCCTGCCCCGGCTCCGAGCACATGAACTTATACTCGCGGGCGACGACCACGAAGGGCAATGTTTTAGCGAACTCAACCACCTCGTGGACATCCACCTTCCCCGCGATGTTCAGGCCACAATGGCAGATGTAGACACCAATTCGGGGACCTCCATCGGGATAAACCTCAGGCGCGTGCATGGCTCTACCCCCTTACCGAGGCCACAGCCAGTTTTTCCATGGGAACCATCAGGCGCTGCAACCCCAACTCCCGCGCTGGGAGCCCCATCGCCAACCCCATCAACTGGGTGAAGTAAAGAACCGGCATGGGCGCGAGCGCGGGGTAGCGGCGGCGGATTTGATCCTGGTAAGCCTCCAGGTTGAACTGACAGAGAGGGCATGCGGTGATCACCACATCTGCCCCCCGCCGCTGTGCCTCATGGAGCAACAGGTAATTCAACCGCAGGCCGACCTCTGGAATCGTTCCGGTCAAGCTGCCGCCACAGCAGTGGCTCTTCAACGGCCAGTCCACGGGCTCCGCGCCAAGGGTTCGAACCAGCTCATCCATGGTGGTCGGATAATGAGGATGATCGAAGGACGCAAAGGGGCGCACAATCTGGCAGCCGTAGTAACACGCAACCCGAAGCCCGCGAAGGGGCTGCCGCACGTGGCGGGCGATCTCTTTCAAGCCGACGTCGTTCGCGAGTACATCTAATGGATGGCGGATACGGACCCGGCCTTGATAGCGATGCCCTCCCTCCTGCAGGGCACGTAAGATTTCCTGGGAAAGGGAGCCGGCTGAGGCCAGACACCGCTGGGCCTTTAAGAGCACCAGATAGCATGCGCTGCAGGGGGCGATGAGTTGGGTGGTTCCATCCGCGGTCGGGCTCTGCTGTTCCGCCAGGGCCAGGTTGCGGGCAGCGAGGGCGCAAGATTGATGCTCATCGATGGACATGTAGGTGGTGGCCCCACAACAGTTCCAGTCCGCAAGCTCAACGAGGGGGATCCGCAATGCCCGAAACACCGCCAGGAGGGATTCTTCATAAGCCCGTCCGGTTCCTTTCAGAGAACAACCCGGGAAGTAAAGATAGGTCATGTCGCAACCTCCCGCCGTTCCACAATCTGTAACACTCGACGCAACCCCTGACGATCCCGGATTCCCTCTGGGCGAAGCGGAAAGCGGCCGCGACGCAACAATCCCCATCCGGTTGGGATCAACCCCAGGATGCGTAAAGGCATCGTCCTCAGGTAAAGCTTGAGAACGGTCGAGCTTTCGGTGAAGCGGCCGCGACGGCGGACTGTCTCATAGAACAGACGGGCCAGGACCGGGATGGGGAACCGCGGCGGATAAACCCCTTCGCGGATCGCATAACGTTTGAGGGCATACATCACATCGGTGATGGGGATTTGCTTGGGGCACTCCACGGTGCAGGCATAGCAGGAGGCGCACAACCAGATCGTCAGGCTCCGCAAAACCTCATGCTTAAATCCCTCCCGGACCATCGCCATAATGCGCCGAGGGGTATAGTCCATATAGAGGCTGAGGGGACAAGCGCTGGAACATGTTCCGCACTGGATGCAAGATAATAATGCGGGGGAACCACTTAAAGCGATGACCTCGCGGGCGAACGACGGATCCAGCTCGGACTCATAGCGAACGCGGCGCTCGATAACAGCCATTCGCTGCTCCTTTCTCACACCGGGGAACCGCGTGGCTGACCCTTCTTCGTTCTCCACCTTTACCTTAGAGGCCCATTCAGGAACATCCAAGTGACATGTTTCACAATCATTTGTGATTAGAATCACGATAGGTCGACATCTTAGGGAATTCGCTTCCCTCGCCCTAACCCCAACCGGCATGTCCGCTTCGCCGAATCCGGCTCGTGGACGGAGAGGCGAGTCGTCCACCGTAGCTTTGAGGGCTTCAACCGATCTTCATCCCTCGGAGGAATCCGGCGTGGCCTCAGAAACCGGAAGAGTTGGAGGGGTTCATCGCTTTTAACGAAAAGCGCCCCGTGGGCTTGCGCCCGGGGGCGCTTTTCAAGGTGGTGGCGAGGGTGGGACTCGAACCCACAGCCCGCCGATTATGAGCCGGCTGCTCTACCACTTGAGCTACCTCGCCACGTTCGGTTCACAAAAATTATATCTTGGGGAAAGAAACTCGTCAAAGGGAATTGACTCCGCGAGGCCTTGGGGGGTTGCCCCCCTCAGGATCCCCGGCCTCCAGCTGCGCCAGGAATTCGAGCAGCCGCGCCCGCAGGCTTTGGAACGTCGGCCGCATCCCTTCCACCAGCGGACGGCATTTCGCCCACTCCAACTCAAAGCCGTAGGTGTGGCGGAAGAGATGGCGGAAACGCATATAATCCGCCAGCCGGGCGGCCAGCTCCCGATCGATCACCGCCGGCCGAACATCCATCCACGGGTTCATCATCCGTTGCAACAGATAGGTATGCCAATGGGGCCCCACGGGGAGATCCCCATCGATCCGCACCGCAATCCGCTCGAAGATCCGCTCGATCCCCGAGTAAAAATCGTGCAACAGGCTGCCGATGCTTCGCATGGCGAATTCGTCCGGCTCCCCCTGCAGCCGGCTCTGGAAGCTTTCCATGCTACGGATCAGACGCTCCAGGTTGGCGAGCTCGAGCTCCACTTCTTGGCGCAGCGCCGCCAGAGAACCCGTCGGCATCTCTTGCCCCTCCAGGATTCGATGTCGCAGATCGGGGGCTGCACTCTCCAGGGTGATCAGGTGCAGCTCCATTCCCTCCGGCAGCAGATCCCAACACGCCCGCAGGGCTTCGAAATAACGCTCCGGGGCCAGGCCCTCGACGGCGATGTCGATATCGGAACGCGCATGCCATGGGCTATGCCCGGCCAGGGAACCAAAAACAAAGGCCCTGCGGACGCCGAAACGGGTTTTCAGGAGATCGATGCATGCAGTTGCGGCTTTCCATGCGGCGACGCGCCGCGCTTCCGCATCCTCTTTCGTGTCCACAGCCATCGCCTCCCCCGACCGAACGCATGGGGGCCGAATGCAAAACAGACCGTTATCCGAGCTCGTCCCAATCGATCTTCGGCAGGCCGTAGAGGCCGGCCTTCAGGACCTTCAGGGAGAGCAGGGCGCACTTGATGCGCGCCGGCCCCAAGGGGATCCCCAACATCTCCAGGATGTCGTCCCGGGTCAACCGCCGGGCCTCCTCCACCGTGGCCCCCCTGATCCGCTCCGTAAGCATCGAGGCCGAAGCCTGGCTGATCGCACACCCCTTCCCAGAGAACCGCACATCCACAATACGCCCATCCTGCACTTTCAGATCGATCCGAACCCGATCCCCGCACAACGGATTGTCGTCCTCATAGGAGATATCGGCGTCCGGAAGCTCCCCATAGTTCCGAGGGTTCTCGTAATGGTCTAGAATGAGCTCCCGATAAAGATCTTCCATAGTGACCCGCCTCATTTTTCAAGATGAAACGTCACAAGCCGCTTGAAGAAAGGGTGCACCTTTGACTCAAACCACCCCAGGATCATCATACCACGCCCGTTCCGCCGCCTCACATTCTGACTCGGGCCGTCCGTCCCTCAAATCAGCGGATCGCATCCGGCGCACGCTCGTCCGATGCGCGCCCCGTACCGCCGAGGAATCGCCCCCGGATTCGAAAGATGTGGCTTGTTCCATCCAGCCGGGCGATGCCATCCAGAGCGGACGCCAAGTCCACTTCCAAAGCGGAGGGCTCCTGTTCCCCTTGGCTCTGGTCCTCGATGAGGAGCAGATGCACCGCTACGCCCAGGGGGTTGAACGCCTCCCGGGCGGCGTGGGCCAGAAAGATCAACCCCGCCTTCCCCGCCCCGTAGGCAGCGTGCAACCTCCCCCCTTCTAGAACCTCAACCGGGGCCAGGAACCCGAAGGCCCCGCGCCCTCGCGCGATCATCCCGGGAGCCGCCGCCTGCAACAAATTGAAGGCCCCTTTCAAGATCACCGCGATCGTGCGATCCCATTCGTATTCCCCCATCTCCAGCAGGGACCGATGGGGGTGGACCTCCGCGTGATGGATGACCAGATCCAATTGGCCGCAGCGCGCGAGGATCTCCGCCGCCATCGCGCCGACGGCGACCCGGTTGGCCACATCGGCATGGAAAGGCTCGGCGGAGCCGCCCGCTGCCCGGATGCGCGCTGCCGTCCGCTCCGCCGCGGCCAGGTGGATGTCGTTGGCCACGACATGGAAACCCCGAGCCGCCAGGCCCAGGGCGATGGCTTCCCCAAGCCCTCGGCCGGCGCCCGTGACCAGCGCCACGCCTCGGGAGTTCCCCACAGGGATCGATGCGCTCACGCTTCCCTCCTGACTCGTGCTCCCTCCATATTGTTTTGAGGATATGGGATGGTGAGAGCCGATGGCCCCACCTTCTTTTATCTCCCCCCCACGGTCCAATGGGACGTGGGGAGGGGGATGAAAATATTTTGGGGGCGGAGCCAGACGCTGAAGGCGCTTGGCTCCGCCCCCAAATCCCCCCGAGGAAGCTAACCGCATAGGAGGCTTTCCTGCTGGCCCTTCCGGGCTGCGCCGGCTTCCGGGCTCAGGCGTGGAACCGGAAGTGGAGCACATCCCCATCCTGAACTTCGTAATCGCGCCCTTCGATCCGCCAGAGCCCTCGCTCCCGCGCGGCCTGGGGGGAACCCGCTTCCACCAGGAGATGCCATGGGATGACCTCCGCCCGGATGAAACCCCGTTCCATATCCGAGTGCACCCGCCCAGCCGCCTGCTGGGCTCGGGTTCCGCGGGGGATAGGCCAGGCCCGAACCTCCCGGCCTCCCGTGATGGTGAAGAAGGTGATCAAACCCAGATGCGCGTAAGCGACCTGGATGAGGCGATCGAGAGCGGAGCCGGATAGCCCCAGGCTTTCCCGGTAGGCCCGGGCCTCCTCCTCCGGCCATTCGTTCAGGGCGGCCTCCAGCTCCGCGCAAACGACGAGAAAGGGACTGCCTTCCATAGCTGCCCGACGGGCCAGCTCGGCGGCCACCGGCCCACCTTCCGGGAGGTCCTCCTCCCCCACGTTCAGAAGGATCAGGCGGGGTTTATCCGTTAGCAGGAAGAGCTCCCGCAACAACTCTTGCCACGCCGCCCGCGCCGGCCAGGTTCGGGCCGGGCGCCCGGCCTGCAGATGGGCCGCCAGGTCCTCCAGCGCCGCGAGGGTCTCCGCGAAGGCGTGAGGATCCGCTTTGGCCGCCTTGCGGGTCTTCTCCAGGCGCCGGCGCACGGTCTCTAAATCCGCCAGCGCCAGCTCCAAATCCAGCACCTCCAGTTCGGTCAGCGGATCCACCTCTCCCAGCCCAGCCGGGATGTTCGGCACATCGAAACCCCGAAGCACCATCAGGACGGCATCGACCTCGCGGATGTGGGCCAGGAACTGGTTCCCTAAGCCCTCCCCCCGGTGGGCATTGCGAACCAACCCGGCGATGTCCACCACCGTCAACGTGGCCGGAACCACCCGCTCCGGCCCAACGATCCGCGCCAGAGCCTCCAGTCGGGGATCCGGCACGGGGACCACGCCTCGATGCGGCTCGAGGGTCGTGAAGGGATAGGGCGCCGTGGGCACGCGATGGCGGGTCAGGGCGTTAAACAGGGTCGACTTGCCCGCATTGGGCATTCCGACAAGGCCAATTTCCATCCGGTTCCTCGGCGAGGAAGAATCCCCTTATCAGTTTATATGATTTGCGCCACTTGACATGCGGATCGTCCGCTATCGCATGGATCTCAATTGGGGATAATCCTTCCTGAACACAGGGAAGTCCGGTCGAGCTGGCGAGCCTCTGAACACCTCATCCGAAGCGATAGGGGGACCCGCCGCAGGCACCACTCGGATCTCCGTAAGAAGAACCCCATCCGCCCCAGATCCTTCGACGGGGATCCGACCGCCAGGAGGGAAGCGGCGGTAAAAGCCTGCTTTTATCCAGTAAACCCCTGGGGGAACGGGATCCGGAGCCCGTAGTGGATAGAAGTCGCTATAAAGCCGACCCGGTATCCAGCGCGGAAGCGGCCAGAAGGCCGGATGCTCGTGATCCTCCTGGAAAACCTGAGGAGCATCCAGGGTGTCCGCCGGGAGGACGTGCACGTAGACACTGAGCGGCTCCGTCACCGGACGAAGGGTTCGAAGCCAGAGCGTCAATCCGATCGAATCTCCCGGCCGCACGGTGTTCGCCTGCACGGAGAACGCTACCAGTTCGATCTGCCCCCCGAAACGCTGACCGACGCAGCGCCTCCCCTGGCCATCGCAAAACGGCTGTCGGACGGCCCGAACCCATCCGAAGGCGGCGACGGCGTTCAGGGCGATCAACCCAGCCAACAATCCCCAGCGGGCGCCGGTCGCTACGGTTTGCAGCCTGAACGCCGCCTGGGGGGGTTTTCCAGGCTCGCAGCCCCGGGCAAGCCCCCATAGGCCAAGGCCCCCCAGAGCCAGGATCCCCATTCGCAGGCCCCAAGCCGCTGGGGGAGCGATCCCCAGCGCCTCCAAACGATGGAGGGCCGGCACCCAGTCGGTTCCGCTCGCGAGGAGACGCCACTGGCCTAGAATGGGGGACAGCTCCGGCCGAAACCAAATGGGGGGGACTTCAGGATAACCCCCAGCGACCAATAGCCATGAGTGAAAAGCGTTATGATCCGTGAAGATCCCAGGAAGCTGAACCAGGAACCCCAGCGCCCCCAGCCCCCGAGCGGCCCACAGGCCCGGCCGCTGTCGAAGAGCGCCCCCCGCCATCAGGAGCAGGAAGGGGATCACCGGGATCAGGAAGCGAGGTCCCCACGACCAGCCTCCATCCCAGGCCCACCATTGGCCATACAGGGCTACGTATCCTCCGAAGAGGGCCGCCACCGCCCAAACCAACGCTCGGTCCCGTCGCCCCAGCGACACCGCCCCGGGGAGGGCCAGCAGGACCGGAGGGGCATAGAACAACAAGCCACGGCCGGGGCTGAACAACAACCCGAGGACACCCTCCAACAGGGGAGACGTAAAGCCCTCCCCTTGATAGCCATGAAGCAGGGGGTTGCCGAAGCGATAAGTGTTGTGCCAGAGCAGTAAGGAGAGCGGGATCCCCAGGCCGATCCCCCACCATCCCAGGAGCGAGAGACGCTGTCGCCAGGTCCGGCCCTGAAGGAGAAGATAGAGCCCGGCGGCGGGCAAAGCCGCCACGGCCCCCTCCCGGGTCAGCACCGCCCAACCGATCGCCAGACCGCCCAGGGTGATCCCCGTCAACCGGCCGGAGCTCAGGAGGCGGAACCCGATCAGCAGGCAGAAGGCGATCAGCGCCTCAGGGAAGAACATGCGAGCGTAGACAGGCGCAGGGGTCGCCAGGGCGAACAGCGCCGTGATCCCCAACGCCGCTCGGACGCCCCAGAGCCGGCGGGCCCATTCGTATAGAAGCGCTCCTGTCCCCGCCATCGCCAGGGCCGGCAGCATGTTCACGAACAGGCGCGTGGTTGGGGACTCCGCGCCTCCGACGATCCGGCCGAGCCCGTAGAAAAGAGAGGCCGCCAACGGCTGACCCAGCTGGTAGCGAACGAACCACCGCCCATCCCAGCCGGGCCGGAGAAACCCGCGCTCAATCAGCCAGGGGATATACGACTCAGGGCGAAGATGAACAACAGCGCTCCCTCTTTCTACCAACGCCACCGTTTCCCAATAAACCATATCCCCATCGATTGTTCCAAAATCCGTCCCTGGAGTCAGGGCGAGGAACAGGGCGCTTAGGAGCAAACCGATGGACCACGCTGGAGGATTCAATGAGAGGCCTCTCATGACCCTCTCCACATTCGCCCGTTGAACCCATGTGGAATTTGGAGATCTAAAGGGGATGACCCGCTCCTTCCATCTCCCGTGCCGCCTGAAGGGCGGCCAAGGCGACCTCTAACATCGCCTCGTCCGGCTCCCGAGTGGTCAGCCGCTGCAGCCAGAGGTTCGGGGCAGAGAGGGCGGCCACCAGCCGCACGTGTTGGTACCGCGCGCTGAGCCACAGCACTTCGTAGGAGAAGGCGGCCAAGACCGGAAGCAGCGCGAGGCGCAGGGCCAGCCGCTCGACCAGGGTCGAGGCGGGCAGGAAGGCGAAGAGGACCGCTGCGACCACAATCACCGTGAGCAGGAAGGCAGTCCCGCAACGGGGGTGGGCCGTTGGGAAAGGACGGGCCCCGGCGATGGTGAGGGGGGCGCCCGCCTCCAGGGCGTGCACCACTTTGTGCTCCGCCCCATGGTAAGCGAACACCCGGCGGATCTCGGAATGGCGTCCCACCGCGACCAGGTAACCGATCACCAGCCCTAGACGGAAGAGGGCCTCCAGGACGGTCCGTATCCCCGTCGACAGCCCGAGCAGGCGCTCGATCCCCTCCGCGAGGAAGGCGGGTAATAGCAGGAAGAACCCCAAAGCCAGGGCGAGGGAAGCCGCCATGGTGAGCAGCGCGGCCGGGCTCCGGATGGACCCTTGATCCTCCGGCTCCCCCGCGGCGATCGCCGCGGAGAACCAGAGGGCCTCCATGCCCCAACGAAGGGTCTCCCACAGAATAATCGCCCCGCGGATGAAAGGCCAGCGCTGCCATTTCGGACGAGGCGGGAGGCGGATCGTTCGCAGGGCGATCTGGCCGTTCGGCGCCCGGACAGCCACGGCGAGCCCGTTCGGCCCCCGGATCATCACTCCCTCCAGAACCGCCTGCCCACCGTATCGAACGGCCGTCCGCGCAACTCGCGAAGAGGAAGCTTCCATCAGGACCCACCCTCCTTCGGCTGTCGGTCAACCGCTGCCTTTATAGATGATTTAGCCCGCTCAGAGGGATATTCTAATCCCGTTCAATCTGTGCCTGCATCGGATGTGCTCCGCCGCTCGCCAGGAAGAAGGGATGGCCCCTCCCTCCCGCGGGGGGGGGGGGGGGGGGGGGGGGGGGGGGGG
>NZ_JBHOQJ010000125.1:0-4436 GCF_042408365.1 Thermoflexus sp. | reverse complement strand
CCCCCCCCCCCCCCCCCCCCCCCCCCCCCCCCGGGGATGGGGGAGGGGCCTTTCATGCCCTCCACCGTGGATGAAGCAGCAATTCGGGGATCGAACCGGACGCGGAAGGAGCTCAATCCCTGGGGGTTATCCCATCGCAGTCTGAGGTGAGCGGACCATGCGCAACAGCGGTGAGATCGGGATCATCGGTTTGGCGGCAATGGGCCAGAACCTGGCCCTCAACTTCGCGCGCAAGGGGTTCCGGGTGTGCGTCTACAACCGGACCTCGGAGCGGACGGAAGCGTTCATGCGGGATCGGGTGCGGGGGGAGCCGATCGTCCCTGCTTACACCCTTGAGGAATTCGCGCGATGCCTGGAGCGCCCCCGTCGGATCTTGCTGATGGTCCAGGCCGGGCCGGCGGCGGATCAGGTGATTGAGGCGCTGCTTCCCTTTCTGGAGCCAGGGGATTTAGTGATGGATGGAGGCAACTCCCATTACGCCGACACCGAGCGGCGCATGCAGGCGCTGGCCGCCCGCGGGGTCCACTTCCTGGGGATCGGGATCAGTGGGGGGGAGAAAGGGGCTTTGCTCGGCCCCTCGATCATGCCCGGGGGATCCCCCGAGGCCTATGCCATGGTCGAGGGGATGCTTACCCGCATCGCGGCCCGGAGCGAGGAGGGCCCGTGCTGCGCGTACATGGGCCGCGGCGGGGCAGGCCATTACGTGAAGATGGTCCACAATGCCATCGAATATGCTTTCATGCAGGGGATCGCGGAAGTTTACGATTTCATGAAAACCGCGTTAGGAATGTCGTCCGAGACTATTGCCGAGGTTTTCGAGCGCTGGAACGAGGGGACGCTGAACGCCTTCCTCACGGAGCTGGCTGCCCGCGTGCTGCGGTACCGCGATCCGGAGACCGGGGGGCCGCTGGTCGAGCGCATCCTTGACAAGGCGGAGCAGAAAGGGACCGGGCGGTGGGCCGCCCAAAGCGCCCTGGAGCTGGGCGTTCCAACCCCCACGCTGACCGCGGCAGTGATCGCGCGCACCCTCTCGCATTTCAAGGGGGACCGGGAGCGGATCGGCGCGGCGTTCCCGTGGCCCGACCGCCGCGCAGGGTTCCCTCCCGAGACCCTCGCGGATCTGGAAGCCGCGCTGAACCTGGTCGTCCTGGTCTCGTTTTCCCAAGGGCTGTGGCTGCTCCACGAGGCCTCGCGAGCTTATGACTACGGGGTGGATCGAGCGGAGGTCCTGAGGGTTTGGAGGGCCGGTTGCATCATCCGCGCCCGCTGGTTGGGGTTCCTGCGGGAGGTGATCCGGGAGGATCCGGAGGATCCACATCTGCTGTTCAACGCGCGCTTCCGTGGGGAGGTGCAGGGTCGGCTGCCGGCGGCGGGGCGGATCCTGGACCTAGCGTTCGAGGCCGGGATTCCGATGCCGGCGCTGAGCACGGCGGTGGACTACGTGCTCTCCATGCGTCGTTCCCGTTTGCCCGCCAATCTGATCCAGGCGCAGCGGGACGCCTTTGGGGCCCACACGTATGAGCGCATCGACCGCCCCGGCGTTTTTCACACTGAGTGGGAGGGGGAAACCCATCCGCCTGGCGTCGGGTGAGGAGGAGATTCCTCACGTGGTATAAGTGGGTGGCGGTTCGTTCTTCGCCTAATGCGGATAATGGGCGCTCGGGTTCTCGTTTGCAGTAGGGCGCTTGAGCGCCCGTTTTCTTTCTGGGAGCGCAGGCCATAGGCCTTCGGCACATCTTTTAAGGTGAGGGATCATGAGCCACCTGGAGCGATTGTTCTCATTAAAAGGTAAGGTTGCGTTGCTGACCGGTGGAGCTGGGGTGCTGGCGGGGGCCATCGCGAAGGGCCTGGGCTGGGCGGGGGCCCGTCTGGTCCTCACCGACATCAGCCCGCTGGAGGGGCGCCTCGCGGAGCTGCAAGCGGAGGGCCTGGAAGCCTGTGGCTATCGGATGAACGTGCTGGACCGAGAGGAGATCGAGGCGGTGGCGGAGCGGGTCCGGCGGGAGCTGGGGCCGGTGAGCATCCTGGTCAACCTGGCCGGTGGGAACATCCCGGAGGCCACCGTTGGCCCGGACCGGCCGTTCTTCGATATCCCTCTGGAGTCCCTGGAGAAAGTGGTGGCCTTGAACCTCTTTGGGGGAGCGATCCTCCCGAGCCAGGTCTTCGCCCGGCAGATGGTGGAGACAGGGGAGGGGGTGATCATCAACGTCTCCTCGATGGCCGCCTTCCGCCCCCTGACCCGTGTGGTGGGCTATGCCGCTGCGAAAGCGGCGGTGAGCAACTTCACCCAATGGTTGGCGGTGCACCTCGCCCAGGAGTATTCCCCGAAGATCCGGGTCAACGCTATCGCCCCAGGGTTCTTCCTCACCCAGCAGAACCGATATCTTCTGTTGGATGAGCAAGGGAACCTGACGCCTCGCGGGCGGGCGATCATCGAGCACACCCCCATGGGCCGGTTCGGGGACCCTGACGATCTGATCGGCACGGTGATCTGGCTGGCCTCGCCGGCCAGCGCCTTCGTCACCGGGGTGGTGGTGCCGGTGGATGGCGGGTTCAACGCGTACGCGGGGGTTTAGGGATGGAGTGGCCGCTCGCCTTGGTGCTCTCCTGGCAGCCCACTCGCTTCGAGGCCGCAGCGGCGATCAAGGATCTGGAGCGGACGCTGGGGCGGCTGCGGGCGCTGGGCTACGCCGGCGTGGAGTTGGCTGTGCGCGATCCAGCTGTCGTTCCCGTCCAAAGGCTGCGAGCGCTCTTCGAACGGTATGGGCTGCAGGTCCCGGCGATCGGCACAGGCCAGGCGTGGGTGGATGAAGGGCTATCGCTTACCCACCCGGACCCCGCGGTGCGGAAGGCAGCCCTCGCCCGGCTGGAGGCGCACCTGGCGCTTGCGGCGGAGTGGGGGGCGATGGTGATCGTGGGGTTGATCCGCGGCCGTTTGATGGAAGGGGTGAACCGGACACAGGCGATGAGCTGGCTGCTCGAGGCCCTGGCCCGCCTCGCCGAGCTGGCCGCCGCGCGCGGCGTCCGGCTGGTCCTGGAGCCTTTAAATCGCTTGGAGACGGATTTGGTCAATACGGTCGAGGAAGCGCTCCTCGTCATCCGCCGTGTGGGGTATCCGAATCTGGGGGTGTTGCTGGACACCTTCCACGCCAACCTAGAGGAAGCCTCCCTGGAGGCTGCGATCGCTCGGGCGGGGGATCGGCTCTTCCACGTTCATATCGCGGATTCCAACCGTCGGGCCCCGGGGTGGGGTCGGCTGGATTTCGACTCGATCCTGAAGGCGCTCCGCGAGGTTCACTATCGTGGGTGGCTCTCGGCGGAGGTGGTGCCGCACCCTTCCCTGGAGGAGGCCCAGGCCCAGGTCGCCCGCTGGGCCCGCGGGATGCAGGCATGAGAGGAATTTCGGTTGGGCATGTCCGTAGGATGGAGGGGGTTTAAATGCTACGTTTCGCGGCGAATCTCTCCATGCTTTGGCGGGAAGTTCCCTTCTTAGAGCGCTTCGCTCGGGCGCGGGAGGCCGGATTCATCGCGGTGGAGTTCCACTGGCCCCGGGGAGAGGACCTCCAGGCGGTGGTGGAGGCGGCTCGAGGGAGCGGTCTCCAGGTGGTTCTCCACAACATGGACGCCGGGGATATGGCTGCGGGCGAGCGGGGCTATGCCAACGACCCTGCCCGTCAGGAGGAGTGGCGAGAGCGATTCGTGGAGGCGCTGCGCCTGGCCCGCCGCTTGGAGTGCCCGCGGATCAATTGCCTGGTGGGGAACGCGCTGCCGGATGTGCCCCGTGAGCTCCAGTGGGCGGTGGTTTTGGAGAACCTCCGCTGGGCGCTGCCGCAAGCGCGGGAAGCGAACGTGATCCTCACGCTCGAGGCCCTGAACCCCATCGAGAACCCACGCTATTTGCTTCACCGCACTTCGGAGAGCCTCCACGTGTTGCGGGCGTTGGGGTTCCCGCCCAACCTGAAGATCCAGTATGACATCTACCATATGCAGCGCAGCGAGGGGAACCTCGTCGCCACCCTTCGGGAGATCTTCCCCTACCTCGGCCACGTGCAGATCGCAGATCCCCCCGGCCGCCATCAACCGGGCACAGGGGAGATCGCGTGGGCTCGTGTGCTGGGGACGTTGGAGGCGCTTGGTTATGAAGGCTATATCGGGCTGGAGTACGTGCCGCTAGGGGGAACGGAGGAATCTTTGGGATGGCTGCCGCCGGAGAGACGGCAGGAGGCCACCGTTGCAGACCTCCGCCTTTAACCGGCTGGATCCCGCATCCGCCAACCGGAGGGCAGGCGTTCCGCTTCCCCCGGTGCCTCCCATCCTTGGAAGATCTCCCGTATCTGGGCGAATGCTCCTCGATCCCACAGGGCGACCCCACGGATATGGGCGTTTCACGGCGGGTTTTCTCCTGGGGGCTTTTGGGGGCAGAGCCGCGCGCCAAA
>NZ_JBHOQJ010000124.1:0-3966 GCF_042408365.1 Thermoflexus sp. | reverse complement strand
GGCGGGCTGCCTACGCAGCCCGCCCCTCACAGAAATTCCACTGTTTGATTTTCGGTTTTGGACCCATGGGGGATTGGGGCCGTTAGCCCGTACCTTCCCATATCCTCAAAGCAAAAATGCGTAGAGCGTTAACGGAACTCGACAACTGAGAAGGGAACTGGGACGAAGATCAGCAGGAACAGAATCCAGGTGAGCCAGCCGATCGCCTGGCGTATCGGATCCAGCGGTGTGATGTCATTCAACGGCGGGGGATGGCGCAGGCCGGTGAGCATCGGCATGAAAGCCCAGAGGAACCATCCAGGCCAACGAAGGCCCAAGGCCAGCAGGACGAACACACCGATCTCCGAAACTCGCCAGGCCCCCCGGCCGAGCATCGCGTATAGGACATGCCCGCCGTCTAACTGTCCCAGCGGCAGCAAGTTGAAGGCCGTCACCAGCAATCCGATCCATCCGGCCCAAGCCAGGACATTCAATTGGACATCAAAACCATCCCCGGGGAGCGGGCGGCCGAAAATCAAAACCTTGAGGCCCCAGTACAGAACAGAGTTCCCTTCCAGGGCCACGGCGCCTCGAAGGGGGACCACCGGCGAAGTCAGGAGCCCATAGATGAGGATAGGGATGGCGACCGCCAGACCGGCGAGCGGTCCGGCGATCCCGATGTCGAAGAGGGCCTTGCGATTGCGGATAGGGGAGCGGATCTGGATGAAGGCCCCGAAGGTCCCGAGCATACCAATCCATGGCGGCACGGGGATGAAATAGGGCAAAGTAACCTCGCTGCGATGCAACCGGGCGGCCACATAGTGCCCCATCTCATGAACGCCCAGGATCAACAACAGCGCAGCCGCGAAAGTGACCCCCTGGGTCCAATTCAGGGGACCCTCGCTGCCGTAGAGGGCCCCTGCCCAGATGGTGGTAGCCACCGTGGCCAGGAACAGGATCAGGTTGATCCAGGGTTGCGAGCGGGCAGGCCGGAACACCCCTGCCTGCGCAATGATTTGGTCCGTCTGCCCATGGCGCCGCAGGATCGGCGTATACCCCAACGCCTCAAAGCGGGGGCGCAGGATCTCGAACGCCGATTCGGGATCTGTTTGGAAGTAGCCTTCGAAGGCGATCACCTGATCCGGCGGGTGTAGCACACGGGTTTCGGTGATCACGAAAAGCCCCCGTAACGCTACCGCCAGCCGGTCCAGCATCGAGGGCGCCCATTCCGACTCGTACCAAACCGCGTCCATTGAACTTAACGCCTCACGAGAGGGGATGCAGGAGCTTGGAACTCCCCTTCTCAGTCTAAGACTGGGGCGGAAAGCTTGCAAAGACTGCTTCCCCTCCCTCCGCGGCTGTTCGGAGTAGGGGCGCCCTTTGTGGGTGCCCTTAGGGCGGGGACAAGGCCCACCCCCACGATAAACATCCACGCCCTTTGTAGGGGCGTCCCCCGTGGGCGCCCCTCGGGCGGGGGTGAGGCCCGCCCCTACACATGGATGTCTACATCCTTTGTCGGGGCACCCCTTGTGGGTGCCCCTGTAGGGCAGGCACAGGGCCTGCCCCTACTCCAATCCCGAGATCAGGCACCCTAAACCGCGATCTGGGTTAAGATAAAGATACGGGATGGGCTTTTCGCATTGGATTTACCCGGGCGGTCCATCCGATGTTCGCTGAAGCGCTTGCGCATCCATGGTTCTAATGTCAAGGCTCGGGTTCCTGGGAAATCGAGGGGGCCGTTGGAGGTCGTCATTGCTCTCCCACTGAGGCCCGAAAGGGTTCCAATGATGGAGCAGAGAGGGCCGCGATTCCACAGCATCTAACGGATGAGGGACGAAAATGGCTAAAAGATGGAAAGCGTATCCCATGTGGGAGGCCGCTGTCCGATCTCTGCGTTACTGGCTGACTCCCGGGCTGGGGGTCAAGCGGTGGCTGGTTGTGCTGCTGCTGGGGATCACCGAGCTCGCGCTGGCGTTGGCCTACGTGTTGGTGACCATCTACCGAGAGCAACCACTGCCTTCGATTTTCTATTACCTGACACTGCAGTTCATCCCCCGGCTGGGTCGGGCCGTCCTCTTCGGGCTTCTGGGATTTATGACGGCTGGGTTTGCCCTGTGGCAGCTCAACCGCACGCTGCTTTCCCCGTTCGTGCAACCCGGGCGGGATGTGGCGGAGATCCTGCGTCGCCATCGGCAACGGGAGCGGGGGCCGCGCATTGTAGTCATTGGGGGAGGGACCGGCCAATCCACGTTGCTGCGGGGTCTGAAGGCGATGAGCGCCCGGCTGACGGCGGTGGTCACGGTCGCTGACGATGGAGGGAGCTCCGGCCGTCTACGACGCGAAATGGGGCTGCTGCCGCCCGGCGATTTCCGCAACTGTCTGGCTGCCTTGGCCGAGGCCGAGCCGCTGATGACCGCTCTCTTTCAGTATCGTTTCGGGCGGGGGACGGGCCTGAACGGCCATGCGTTCGGGAATCTCTTCATCGCGGCGATGGCGGAGATCACCGGCAGCTTCGAGCGGGCGGTGGCGGAATCCAGCCGCGTCCTGGCCGTTCGGGGCCGGGTCCTGCCCTGCACGGTGGAGCAGGTCATGCTGGCCGCTGAAATCCGGGATGCGGAGGGACGGATCCATCGGGTGGATGGGGAATCCGCGATCCCCGAGGTTCGAGGTCGCATTGAGCGGGTATGGCTTATCCCGGAGCATGCCCGGGCTTATCCGGAGACGATCCGCGCTATCCTCGAGGCCGATCTCATCGTCCTGGGCCCGGGAAGCCTTTACACCAGCGTGTTGCCTAATTTGCTGGTGGAAGGGATTGTCCCAGCCATCCGGGCCAGTCGGGCCCTGAAGGTGTATGTCTGCAATGTGGCCACTCAAATTGGTGAGACCGAAGGATACAGTGTGGGTGAGCATGTGCAGGCCATCGAGCGCCATGTAGGGCCCGGGCTGTTCGAGCTCGTGCTGGTCAATAGCCGGACCGATGTGTTGTGGACGGAAATCCCAGGGGAAGTCGGCGATTTGGTGCGATGGGATGGACGGCCGATCCCTCCTTATACGGTGGTTGCGATGGATGTGATCGATGAACGAATGCCCTGGCGCCACGACCCCGAGAAACTCGCCCGCGCGTTGATGGCGCTCTTCGAGCAATATCGTCATTGAGGGGCGTTTGGCTCATGGTTGTGCTGAGGCCTTGAGCGCCTCGTTCAACTTTTAGGGCTTTAGGAGCGGAGGAGGGGATGGTGCGCATGGGGGGCGTCCGCTGGCTCAATCTCCTGATGATGATCGGGCTGGTTGCCTGCATGCGAAAACCTGCGGGCTCCGGGCCTCTGATCTATGAGGGACCCTATCGGGTGGACCTGGCGGTGGGCCAGGGGTTGCCTGGGACGGATGTTCGCTATTTGGGCCTGGGGCCGCAGGGGGCTCGGGTTCGCCTTGAGGGGCAGGAAGTAACCCGGCTGGCCGGGGATTCCCTGGAAGCGGAGGCACAGCCCCATCCGACTCTAAAAGTGCGTTACAACCTTCGCATTTACTCCTACGATAAGCAAGCCCTCCATGCGATTGGGACGATCCGGGCGGAGCTTCAGGGAGCTCAACCACGCGCAGCCCCGCTTCCGAAAGCGGCGGCCGCGCGCTTCACCGCCCCGGTGACTTATCGGGTTCCGAAAGGCGGGGTGATCCCCGGAACCTCCATCATCTTTGCTGGAAAAGAAGAAGGGCGGGCTCGCCTGGAAGGTATCCCCGGATATCCTTATCGAAACGTGGGGGATTCCATTCTCTGGGAAGGGCAGATCCATCCGCTGGTGTATCTGGATGCGACGTTTCGGGTTCTGCTGGTGGAAGATGAGTGGCTAACAGTGGTAGGGACCGCCGAGGTGTGGCTTTCAGGATTTTGAGGCCTAACGCTTCTTCCGTCTTTTGGGATATGCGGTAGAGGGAGCGAATGGCCCTGCCTCCCTCCCCGGGGGGGGGGGGGGGGGGGGGGGGGGGGGG
>NZ_JBHOQJ010000122.1:0-12059 GCF_042408365.1 Thermoflexus sp. | reverse complement strand
CCCCCCCCCCCCCCCCCCCCCCCCCCCCCGGGGGTGGTGGATGAGGGGGGTGGGGTCCTTCCGCCTCCTCACGAGAACTCCGAAAAGTTATTCATTACCGAATGAAGTGACCATCCAAAAACATGGGGTGGGGAATCATCGTTTCCCCACCCCGAGGATCGATCCCAACCGCCAGGGGGCCGCGCTTCAGCTGGCGAACTCCCCCACCACCTCCTTGGGCCACTTGCTGAAGTCATAAACAGCGTCCAGCTCCTCCGGCGGGACATCGAAGACCGTGTTGTGAGGTGGGAGCGGCTCTTTGGTCATGAAGTCCGGCAGACGGTCGTGCGCCTTGGTGAACCCGGCGGCCTCGTTGAACAGCCGCTCCTTGCGAATGATCTCATAGCCCAGCCGGATGGCATCCTGAGTGGTCCAGTTCACCCCCAGCACACCCGCGCACGACTCCACCATGCCTTCGAAGCCCTCCGGGATGTCCAGGACGCAGAAAGCATCGAAGAGGCAATAACCGGTGGAGTCGATGAAGGCGGTGGTAGCCTGGAAGGCCCGGGAGAGATCGGCCTTCTGGACCGCAAAGGGATCCGCCTTGCCACCGACGCCCAGGATCTCCGGGGCGATGGTGTAGCCGGCGGTATGATCGGCGCCCATCGTGGAGGTGGCGTAGGTCACGCCGATCCCCTTCACGGCCCGCGGCTCATAAGCCGGCATCCCTTGACCCTTCACCGCCGGGACCCGGGTGACGCCGAAGGCGCGGCCGGTGAAGACACAGCCGTTGCCCAAGATCCGGCCCAGCGGGGTGCCATGGCGGACCTCCTCGTTCAGCAGGCGGATCGCCCCATCGGCATCCCCGAAGGGCAGCAACCCGGCCTCCATGGCCACGGCGATGGTATCGCCCATCTCGATGGTATCGACCCCGATGTCGTTGCAGAGCCAGATCAGATCGGCGATCTTGTCCAGATCCCCGATCCCGCAGTTGGCGCCCAGCGCCCAGACCGACTCGTATTCCATCACCGAGACCTTGAAGGTCCCATCGGGGTTGGCCCAGCGATCCGAGCACTGGATGATGCAACCGGGATGGCAGGGATGGCCGGTGGCTCCCTCGCCGTTGCGTTTGTGGATGATTTCAGCCTTGGTCTCGCCGCTGATCTGAGAGGCCAGCTCGAAGCGACCGGAGGAGAAGTTGCGGGTCGGATAACCGCCGGCCTCGTTCATGATATTGACCAGGACGTTCGTGCCGTAGGTGTTAAGAGCGCCGCCCTTCTTGGTGACATCGTGGGTGAGGGAGGCCTGGGTGAGCTTCTTGATCCCCTGCTCGAAGAGCTCGGGGTTCTTGATCTCCACCCCGGGCCCGCCCCGGTCATCGATCACGATGGCCTTGAGGCCCTTCGAGCCCATCACAGCGCCCAAGCCGCCGCGCCCGGCATAGCGGCCAGCGGTGTTCTCCTGGTCATTGACACAGATCCCGGCCGCGTTCATGAGCATCTCCCCGGCCGGCCCAATGCCGATGATGGCCACGCCCTCCCCATGCTCCTTCCAGAGGAGATCGCAGACCTCATACATTCCCTTCCCTTTGAGATGGTCCGCGGGCAACAGACGCGCGCCGTCTTTGTCGATCCTCAAGACGTAAAAACGCCCTTTCTCCTTCGGCTGGCCTTCAACGATAATCGCTTTAATGCCCAGGCGAGCGATCTTCTGAGAGGAGAGGCCACCGGCGTTGCTTTCTTTGATGCCGCCGGTCAGTGGGGACTTTCCGCCAAAGGAGGTCCGACCGGAGGTGGGCGCCTTGGTGCCGCTGACAATGCCCGGGGCGATCACCAGCTTGTTGTCGGGCCCCAGGGGATGGCAGAGCGGAGGCACTTCATCATAAATAATACTGGAAGTGAGGCCCCGGCCGCCCAACAACGCATACTTTTCCGGTACATCTTCAAAGCGAGCGGATAAATCGGTCATATTGACCCGGAGCAACTTGGCCATGGGGCACCTCCTTGGACAGGGGGAATGGGCTCTGTACGGCCTCCGATCCATTCGCAGTGGCTGTATTTACATGCTAATTTGAACGCATGGATATGTCAATTTGCGAATCGCCAATTAAAATAACTGCAATAATCATTAACATGTAGAGCCCGATCCTCCTATTTCCCTGCAAGGATGGATGCTAAATCAAGAAATGACCTTAGATTGGAGGGATGGACGATGGCTCAACAGGTCCCTGAGGCGATTCAACAACTGATCCAACAGGTCGAAGCAGATGGCGGTGTGGTGTGGGCGGCTTATCGAGAGCCTTACGCCCATCGATGGCAACTGCTCGTGGAGTTGCCGTTGGATCGTGTGGTGCCTACCCCTTATCAGAGGGATCTCTCGCCCCATCATGTGGAGCGGCTGAAGGCCGTCATCCAGGGGATCGGCCGCTTTATCGACCCGATTGTGGTCATCCGGGCCCCGGATGGCCGATACTGGACCCCGAACGGCAATCATCGACGCGAGGCGATGGTCCGGTTGGGGGCCCGGACCATTACGGCCATTCTGATTCCGGATCCTGCGGTGGCCTATCACATCCTCAGCCTGAACACGGAGAAGGCCCACAATCTCCGGGAAAAGGCGTTGGAGGTGTTGCGAATGTATCGAACCCTCCGGGAGGACCACCCGGAGGCGTTGGAACGGGCTTTCGCCTTCCAGTTTGAGGAAGCCTATTTGATCACGCTCGGTATCCTATACGATCAAAAGGAACGTTTTGCTGGGGCCGGATACGTGCCGATCCTTCGGAAGGTCGATCGCTTCCTGGATCTGCCCATGCGCGAAGCGATGCAGGAGCGGGAGCGCCGGGCCCAGGTGATCGAATCCATCGATCAACTAGTGGAGCCTATCCTGGAGGCGTTGCAGGAGAGGGGAATCCGCTACCCCTTCCTCAAACAGGCTGTGCTTTCCCAAGTCAACCCTATCCGTCGGAAACGGATCGTCACGATGTCATTCGATGAGGTCATGGCTCGCATCCGCGAAGGGCTGGCCCGGTACAACATCGAGGCCATCACTCCCGAGGATATCGCTCGGGCAGCGGCCGAGTTGGAAGAATAAGTTGGAAACGGGCCGAACTGACGCTCAGGCCCCCAACCCTGGGGCATGGCTTTACCGAACCTTTATCCTCGGGACCTCCCCACACCCTCACCAAAAATAAAACAGCTCGAGCCAGGATGATACTTGACAAGCTCACCTGTCTTTCATACAATAAGCAAATAATTCAAAGTTGAAAATTTATTCACCTTTGTGCATTTGGCGGGAAAGGGGCCGGGTATGGGAGCCATATCCCTCACTCCCTGTTCCTCCCAGGGAACTGACAGCGCGATCCGGCCAGGGCCAGCGGATGCTCTGGCTGCTTCCTCCTCGTCCCACCCCCTGCTGGAAGTAGAGGGGTTAACGAAGCGGTTCCAAGGGGTTGTGGCGCTGCAGGACTACCGGTTGGTTATGCGGGAGGGTGAGATCCTGGGGGTGATCGGGCCGAACGGTGCGGGCAAGACGACGCTGATCAACCTGTTGAGTGGGTTCCTCCGCCCAGACTCGGGTCGTATCCGATTTCGTGGACAGGACGTGACTCGCCTTCCGGCTCACCGCATCCCTGCCCTGGGGATCGCTCGCACCTTTCAGAACATCCGCCTGTTTCCCTCGTTAACCGCTCTGGAGAATGTGCTGGTGGCGATGACGATCCACCATCCGCCTGATGTCCTTTCGACGCTGTTCAACTTCGGCCCGGGACATCGGCGAATGGATATGCTGCGGCAACGTGCCATGGACCTCCTGGAACGCATGGGGATTGGACATCTGGCCCATCGGTCAGCTGGCACCCTGTCTTACGGGGATCAACGGAGGGTCGAGATCGCCCGCGCTCTCGCCCTGGAACCCTCCTTGCTCCTGTTGGATGAGCCCACCGCTGGGCTTCATCCCGAGGAGAGCGAGGCCTTAATGGAGCAGCTGGTCCATTTGCATCGGGAACGCCGGATGACCATCCTGATGGTCGCTCACGACATGCCAGTGGTGATGCGTTTCTGCCCCCGCCTGCATGTCCTAAGCTCCGGCGTTCTGCTCGCCGAGGGAACCCCGGAGGAGATTCGCAGCAACCCGCTGGTGCTGGAGGCCTTCCTTGGACGATCCGGTGGTCCTGGAGCTGCGTAACCTGGAAGCGGCTTACGGGGCGATCCGTGCCCTCCACGGCTTGTCCCTCACGGTAGGAGCCGGCGAGGTGGTCGCTCTGCTGGGGCCCAATGGGGCAGGCAAGACCACGACGCTCCGGGTGATCTCGGGGTTGCTGCGTCCAGTGCGAGGGCAAGTTCTCTACCGCGGCCAGGAAATCACCGGGCGTTCCCCGGCTCAGATCGCCCGCATGGGCATCATTCAGTGCCCGGAGGGCCGTCAGGTTTTCAAGAGCCTCACCGTACGGGAGAACCTGCTTCTGGGAGGTTACCGACTGGGGGATCCTGTCCGGGAACGCCGCAATCTTGAGCGGGCGCTGGCCCTGTTCCCGATGCTGAAGGAGCGTCTCGATCAGCCGGCAGGGCTGCTTTCAGGCGGACAACAGCAGATGCTGGCCATTGCTCGCGCCCTTATGGCTGATCCGGAGGTCCTATTGCTGGACGAGCCTTCCCTAGGGTTGGCCCCCCGGGTGGTGGAAGAGGTCTTCGAGGCGCTGGCCCAGTTGAAGGCACATGGGTTGACGATGCTGATCGTCGAACAAAACGCGGAGAAGGCCCTGGACCTGGCGGACCGCGGTTATGTGTTGGAGAGCGGGCGACTGGTCCTGGCGGACACGGCGGCCCGCCTGCGGGAAAACCCCGATCTGATCCGAATCTACCTGGGTCGTTAGGATAGAGAGCTGGAGGGGGAAATCCGATGTCCATGATAGGCTCCCTGGGATTCTGGATCCAGCAATTGATCAACGCCCTGGGCTTGGGAAGCCAGTATGCCTTGATGGCAGTTGGCCTGGCCATGGTCTTCGCCGTGATGCGGCTGATCAATTTCGCCCACGGCACGGTGATGATGGCCGGCGCTTACATTGGCCTTCTCCTCCTGCAGCACGGCTGGCCCTTTTCAGCCGTGGTCATAGGGGCCATTGCCGGTGCGGCCGCTCTGGGCCTACTGATCGAACGAATCGCGTACCGGCCGGTGCGTGGGGCCCCAGACGTTGCGCTGTTACTGAACTCCTTTGCGGTGGCTGTTTTCTTAGAGAACCTGGCCATTCTTTTGTTCTCCCCTCGCTCCCGTCCCTTCCCCATGCCGGCGCTGCTCACCCAGGTGCTCCACATCGGCGGGAACCTCTTCCTGCCTTCCATCCATCTTTGGGCGTTCGGAAGCGCCATGTTCGCGCTGGGGGCTCTCGCCCTCTTCGTCACCCGCACCCGCTTGGGCCTGGCCATGCGGGCGGCAGCTGAGAACCCGACAGCGGCGCAATTATTGGGAATTGAGATCGGCAAAGTCACCATGCTGGCCTTCGCCATTGGTTCAGCCATGGCTGGACTGGCGGTTATATTGTGGATCGCTCATGTAGGGACGATCAACCCCACAATGGGTTTCGAGCCGGTTCTGAAGGCCTTCGTCGCCTGTGTGATTGGGGGATTCGGGACAATTCCCGGTGCCGTCTTAGGAGGTTATCTCCTGGGAGCATTGGAGATCATGCTCCAGGGCTTTTTGCCGTCTGGGATCGTGGGCTACCGAGATGCCTTCGTCTACGGGATTTTGATCCTCATCCTCTTGGTGCGCCCAGGTGGCGTCCTGGGCTACCTGGAGGCGGAGCGGGTCTGAGATGGTGGCTTCCTCGGCTCGATGGAAATGGGCGCTGCGCGCCCTCCTGTTGCTGCTGTTGGGCGGGGCATACCTGGCAGTGGCACGCGGAGGAAACGCCTATCTAGAACGCCTGGCGGTCCTGTTTTTGATCAACCTGATGCTGGTGGTCAGCCTGAACCTCTTCACCGGGCTCACAGGCGTTTTCTCCCTTGGCCACATCGGCTTTATGGCCCTGGGGGCCTACACCTCGGCGATCCTGACGCTCCCAGTGACCCTGAAGGCGGTGAATTTGCCAGACCTGCCACCTCCCCTCAACTCATTCGCTTTACCCTTCCTTCCCGCCCTCTTGCTGGGCGGCCTGATCGTGATGATCATAGCGATCCTCATTGGTATTCCGGTGTTACGGCTGAGCGGTCATTTCGTCGCCGTGGCCACTCTGGGCTTTCTGATCATCACGCGCGTGGTGCTGATCAACGCGGAGGCTTTCACCCGGGGGACACGGACCTTCTCCGGCGTGCCTCCGTTCACCACGTTGGGCTGGGCGGCTTTGTGGGCGGCTCTGAACCTCTACGTTGCCTGGCGAGTGAAACACTCGCCGTTGGGCCTACAGCTCATCGCCGCCCGCGATGATCCATGGGGAGCCCGGGGCTCGGGGGTGGACATCCCGCGAATCCGGCAGATCGCCTTCGGGATCAGCGCCTTCTTCACCGGGATCGCCGGTGGGCTCTGGGCACACTTCCTCACCGCCTTCTCGCCAAACGCCTTTTATTTCTCGAAAACCTTTGAGATCATTGTGATGATGATCGTGGGGGGCATGGGCAGTATCAGCGGTTCCGTTCTTGGAACGCTTCTGGTGATGGCCAGCACTGAGATCCTCCGCAACCTGGAGCCCGGCTTCGCTATTGGACCCTGGATGTTCGGCCCGCTCTATGGCCTCAGTCAGATCGGCTTGGCTGTGCTGCTGATTCTCCTCATCACGTTTCGCCGCCAAGGGTTGCTAGGGGATCAGGAGCTCCGAACAGAGGCGATCGCCGAGCGTCTGGCGCTCTGGCTGGAGAGGCGGAAGGCCGCCGTCGGAGCCCTGCGCGCTCGGAAAGCTGATCCTTCATCCTCATAAGGAGGGATAGCCATGCGCCCGCTGCATCGATGGTCCGCACTCGCTTTGGTGTTCCTCATGGCAGCGGCCGCCTGCCAGCCAGCCGCCCCGCCGGCGGCCACGCCGACGGCCGCCCCCGTTGCATCGCCTCCCCCTGCCGAAACGCCGATGGCGAAGGAGCCCATCCGCATCGGTGCGCCCTTCAACCTGACCGGTGGGATGGCCTCCATCGATGTGCCGGCAGCCAACGGGGCCCGGCTCGCCGCCGAGGAGATCAACGCCGCCGGTGGCGTGATGGGCCGTCCGGTGGAGCTGTTGATCCGCGACACCAAGACCGACCCAGCGACCGCAGCAACAGTCGTCACCCAGCTGATCGAACAAGATAAGGTAGTCGCCGTCATCGGGTTCAACGATTCCGATTACGTGCTGGCGGCAGGCCCTATCTGCCAGCGCGCCGGGATCCCCTTCATCACGGTCGGGGCCACTTCGCCACGCCTGCCTGGACAGGTAGGGGATATGCTCTTCCTAACTCCCTTCGGCGACAATGTGCAAGCGGCCGTGGGGGCCGAGTTCGCCTTTGAGAAGTTCGGCAAGACCGCCTATCTGTTGTGGGACAAAGGTGCGGAGTACACCACGGTGCTGGCCAAATACTTTAAGGCGCGCTTTACCGAGCTGGGTGGAACTATCGTGCTAGAGGACACCTATCAATCCGGTGACAAGGACTTCTCAGCCCAGATCGCCAAGGTGAAAGCCTTGCCCCAGCAGCCGGACTTTTATTACATTTCCGCCCTGCCAGACGATGTGGGGACGATCGTGAAGCAATTCCGGAACGCTGGGATCACCGGCCCCATTGTGGGCGGCGACGGCTATGACACTCCCCTCTTGGTCCAGGTCGCTGGCCCGGCAGCCGAGAACGTATTCTTCACCACCCACTCTCTGCTCACTGCGGACTCCCCCAACGAGAAGGTGCGCAAATTCGTGGCCGCCTACAAACAGAAATATGGCACCGAGCCGGAGGCCGTCTTCGCCGCACTGGGATATGACGCGGTCTATGTCCTGGCCGAGGCTATCCGGCGGGCCGGGTCAACCGATGGACAGGCGATCAAACAAGCGCTGGAAAACATCCGAGACTTCCCCGCAGTGACTGGGGTGATCAACTACTCGCCGCAATCCCACATCCCCCAAAAAGGGGTGACGGTGATCGAAGTTAGGGGTGGGAAGTTCACCCTGGCCGCTGAGCGAGTCCCCCAGAAAGTCCCAGCGCCATGAGCGCAGGGACGTTGTCCTTCTACAGGGCCGGGCCATGAGGGCCCGGCCCTGCTCAACGACGACCCGAGGCCCGGAGGAAGAAGCCATGGCTGAATGGAAGGATGCCATCCGCACGGCGATCCGACACCATGGGATCCGCTACGTGCGTTTCCTTTGGTGCGATAATGCCGGTGTCATTCGCGCTAAGGCAGTCCATGCGACCTTTCTGGAGGACTACCTTGAGGGGGCAGGCGTGGGGATCGCCGCCGCCCAGCAGGCCCTCCCGGTGATGTACGACGCCTTAGCCCCGGACGCCGGATTGACGCCGGCCGGCGAGGTCCACATGCGAGCGGACTGGACGACCTTCACCCCGCTGCCGTACGCCCCTGGCCACGCCCGGGTGCTCACCGATATCTACGAAGGAGATCGGCCATGGCCTCATTGCCCACGATCGTTTCTCCGTCGTATGATCGAACGGGCTGGACAGCGGGGATGGCGGATCATGGCGGCCTTTGAGAACGAATTCTATTTGCTCCGTCAGGAGGGCGGTCAGGTGATCCCCGCCGATTCCACAGTGTTCGCCCAGACGGCCGCCCTGGACGCTATGACGCCGGTGCTCGAGGATCTGACCTCTGCCTTGGAGGCTCAAGGGATCGTCCCAGAGATGATCTATGCGGAGTCCGGACCTGGCCAGTTCGAGATGCCGATCCGCTACGCGGAAGCGCTGCGGGCGGCAGACAACCAGATCGCTTTCCGTGAGACCGTGCGGGCCGTCGCGCGCCGCCATGGCCTGACTGCCTCCTTCGTCCCGAAGATTTTCCTTGACAAAGCAGGCAGTGGTGCCCATCTCCACTTCAGCTTGTGGCATGGCGAGCAGAACAGGACCGCTGACCCGCGCCGTCCTGAGACGCTTTCCGCGGAGGCCCGAGCGTTTATCGCAGGGATTCTCCATCACTTGCCCGCCCTCACCGCCTTCACGATCCCCAGCCCGAACTCCTTCAAGAGGATCCACCCCCGTTTCTGGAGTGGGGCCTTCACCTGCTGGGGTTATGGCAACCGGGAGGCAGCCGTGCGCGTGCCTCAGCCCCCAGCCGGCCGGCCGGTCACTCATATCGAGCTGAAGACAGTGGATCCTTCATGTAATCCATATCTGGCCTTGGGGGCAGTGATCGCGGCCGGTTTAGACGGACTGGAGAGGGATCTGGATCCGGGGGAGCCGGTCCAGTTGGACCCCGCGGACCTTCCGGAGGCGGAACGGGCTGCTCGGGGCATCCGGCCACTGCCGACGACGCTGGGCGAGGCCCTCGCTGCCCTCGAGCGCGATGAGGTCCTCCTTCAGGCCCTGGGGCCAGAGCTCGCACGCTCCTACCTCGCCGTCCGTCGGATGGAGTGGGAGGCGCTGAAAGATCTACCACACGAAGAAGAGGTCCGAATCCTGTTGGAACGATATTAGCGATGAACCTCTCGACCGTCCCAATCATCGATCAGCACGCCCATAACCTGCTGCGCCCGGAACACGCGCGGACGTTCGCCTACCCCTCCGCTTTCACGGAGGGCTATGCCGCGGAGGTGGTCACCCGCCATGCGCAGGAGACGATTTTCTTCCGACGCAGCATGCGGGAGATCGCCGGGATATTGGGCTGTGAGCCGAACCTGGCCGCGATTCTCGAAGCGCGGGAGCGATTGGGGTTTGAGGAGGTGGTTCGGCGTTGCTTTGAGGCCGCCGGCTTTCAGTCGATCCTCCTGGACGATGGGTTCATGCCGGACCAGGCGATGCCGACCGCATGGCATAACCGTTTCGTCCGAACCTACCGGCTGCTCCGGGTCGAGTTCCTGGCCGAGCGCTTGATCGCTGAGACCCCGACTTGGCCCGCTTTCGAGGAAGCCTTCCGGGCCGCCCTCCAGGACCCTGGGCCGGAGGTGGTAGGCTTTAAGACCATCGTTGCCTATCGGACCGGGCTCGCCGTAGAGGCTCCAGACCCCGAAGCCGCCCGCTCTGCTTTCGAGGCCATGCGACAGCAAGTGGAACAGGGAGAGCGCCTCCGGCTGGCCCACAAGCCCTTGAACGACTGGGTGGTGTGGTGCACCCTGGAGGCCGCCGCCAGGCAAGGCCGGCCCGTTCAGTTCCACACGGGTTTCGGGGATCCGGATCTGGATCTGCGGTGGGCGAACCCGCTCCATTTGCGTCCCTTGTTGGAACATCCGGGTTTCCAACGGGTGCCCTTCGTGCTACTCCACGCCTCCTACCCGTACACCCGTGAGGCCGGTTATCTTGCCGCGGTCTATCCTCATGTCTATACGGATCTCGGCCTGGCCATCCCATTCCTCAGCCGATCCGGCATGGCCTTCGTCGTTCGCGCTTTCCTGGAACTCGCTCCGATCAGCAAGATCCTGTTTTCCACGGATGCCCACTTGATCCCCGAGCTGTTCTATCTGGGAGCACGTTGGGGGCGACGGATCCTGGGGGAAGTGCTGGAAGCCACCGTGCACGATGGGGATCTGACCGCCGCCGAGGCCGAGGCGGCGGCGGAGGCTATTCTCTATCGCAACGCTCAGACGCTGTATCGCCTATGAGCTAGACCAGCGATCGCGTTGTTCATAGCGCGGCGCCTTAACGTTCTTTCATCACATCGCATAGATGATGAACGCTCTCACTCCAGCAGAAGCGCTCGAAGGGAGATAGACACCATATGCGGCGACCACTTATCGGCGTCACGGTGAAGAACACGCGGGAGACCGGATCGCTGGGCCGGGCCTGGAGCGCCACCGAGACGGCCTATCTGCGGGCGCTGTGGCAGGCAGGTGGGCTGCCGGTGATGATCCCCAACCTCCCACCGCAAGCCGCGCCAGAGTTCATCCAGCGGGTGGACGGGGTGTTGCTCACCGGAGGCGGCGATATCGAGCCGGCCCGCTATGGGGCCTCCCCCCACCCGGAAACCGACGGAGTGAATTTAGAGCGGGACGCTTTCGAGTTCGCCCTGGTAGAGGCTGCGCGGGCCTCGGGCCGACCGATCCTGGGGATCTGCCGCGGCTTCCAGGTGCTGGCGGTCGCGTGGGGTGGGACGCTCTGCCAGCATCTCCCGGAGATCACCGAACTGCCCCACGACAGCGATCAGCCCCCGCCGGCGCTCGCCCATCCGGTCCGCCTCTATCCGATCCAGGCGCTCGCTGATCTCCTGCAAGTCCACGGGGTCAGCGAGGTGCTGCAAGTCAACTCCTATCACCATCAGGGGATTCCCCGTCGCGATCGGTTGCCCCCGGGGCTGGAGATTCTGGCGGAAGCTCCCGATGGGGTGGTCGAGGCCTTCATCTGGCGCCCGGAGGGGCATTCGCAGCCGCGGGTGCTGGCTGTGCAATGGCATCCGGAGCTGCTGTTCGAAGAGGACCCTCGCCACCTCTGGCCGTTCCGCTGGCTGGTGGAAGCCGCATCCGCGGCCACGGGTTAATCCGAGGAGGCGTTCGGCAACCGAATGCGCACGGAGGTTCCACGTTCGGGCTGGCTCTCGATCTCGATCCCGCCCCCCATCGCGCGGAGCAGGCCCCGGGCCACCGCCAGGCTCAGCCCGAAGCCTGGCACCTCTCGGACCCGGGGGTCCTCCGAGCGCCAGAAAGGGGTGAACAGATGTTCCTGATCCTCGGGCGCGATCCCGATCCCATTGTCTGAGATCTCGCACACCCATTCAGATCCCACCTGCATCGCCCGCACCCAGATCTCCCCTCCCGGCAGGGTGTATTTCACCGCGTTGTCCAGGATCTTACTCAGGATGGCGATCAGCCGTTCCCGATCTGCAGGGACCTGCGGCGGAACCTCCGGCAGTTCCACCCGCACGACATGTCCCCGCCTCTCCACCTCCGTCTGAACCCGCCGCATGGCTTCCTGCAGGGCCTCGTCCAGGGCCACCGGCTCGATGCGCAAACGCAGGCGCCCGGTCTCCATGCGCGAGTGCTC